>JAZQIN010000061.1:0-3037 GCA_045541155.1 Faecousia sp. | reverse complement strand
TTGCGAGGAGCGAAGCGACGTGGCAATCCGTTCTCTACACACGCTACCGAATAAGCGGATTGCCACGCCAGCGTGCGCGCTGGCTCGCAATGACATACGTTGTTTATGGTGCGGTGCTTAGTCCGCTAAACAATAATTTATGCGGTTATCTCAATCGTTCCATGATTTTTGCGGTGAGCAGCTCTACCAGCTCTGCATCGACCTTGGGAGGATTCTTTCGTACATCCTCCTTGCCCCATGCCACCCGTCGGATGTTGATGAGATCCAGCGGAGAGATGTTATTGGAGGAGCTGCTGCCGCCCACTGCGCCGCAGCCCAGTGTCAGGGCGGGGAACAACCCAGTGGTGGCCCCGATGCCGCCCAAAGCGGCTGGGGTATTCACAAGAAAACGGGACACGGGAATCTGGAGGGCAAATCGTTTGATTACGGCTTCGTCCTCGGCGTGGATGGCAAAGGTGTGACCGCTGCCCTCGTGGGTCAGCACCTCGATGGCCTTCTGCAGCACCGCATCCTCACTGTCCATGACGAAAAATGCCAGCACAGGGCAGAGTTTTTCCATGGAGTAGGGACGGGTGGGACCGGCCTCCTGTTCCCGGGCTACGAGGATTTTTGTTTCGCTGGGGACGGAAAAACCGGCCATTTTTGCAAGATAACTTGCGTTCTTTCCGACGATTTCCGGATTTAGGGAACCATTTGGACGGAATAATAACTTGGCAAGGCATCCGGCCTCCTGCTTATCCATGAAGTAAAAGCCTCGACGCTGGGCCTCCTGCCGAACCTGCTGTTCCATGTTTTTTTCCACGATGATGCTCTGCTCCGAGGCGCAGACAGTGCCGTTGTCGAAGCTTTTGGAGCGGAGGATGCAGTCGATGGCGTGGGAGATATTCGCGGAGTGATGGATATAGGCTGGGCCGTTACCGGCTCCCACGCCGATGGCTGGCTTGCCGGAGGAGTAGGCGGAGCGGACCATGGCAGGACCGCCGGTGGCGAGAATCAGACGTACCTCCGGTGCGGCCATCAGCTCCTGACAGCCTGCCATGGAGGCCATGCTCAGACATCCTACGCACCCTACCGGCGCACCGGCTCCTTCAGCGGCCTGCGCAACGATTCGAGCGGCTCTCAGGGAGCACTCCAGCGCCTTTGGGTGAGGGGAAAAGACGATGGCGTTGCCGGCTTTCAGGGCAATCATGGCTTTGTAGCAGATGGTGGAGGTGGGATTGGTGCTGGGCACGATGGCGGCAATCAGCCCCACCGGTACGCCCACCTCCCACAGCCGTTCCTGAGGATGCTCCCGGAGAATGCCGACGGTTTTCATATCCCGAATGGCCTCCAGCACGGTCCGGGAGGCGAATCGGTTTTTGGTCATTTTATCTTCCACATTGCCAAAGCCCGTCTCCCGGACCGCCAAATCCGCAAGCTCTGCCGAGGCATTCTGAAATGCCTTGGCGATGGCCTCGGTGATGGCATCCAGCTGCTGCTGATTCATGCTGCGCAACTGTTTTTGGGCGGCGTCGGCCTGACGGCAGAGAAGCCGTGCCTCTTGCCGCGCCGCCAAATCCTTATCGATTTGCATATCATGTCTCCTTGTTGCAGATCAATTATTGTTTAGCGCAGTAACGCACAATCCCTTGCCTCTCCCTCTGGGAGAGGTGCCCCAGTGCGCCCACTGGGGCGGAGAGGGTATATAAAGCACCGAAACCCTCTCAGTCACCGCCTTCGGCGGTGCCAGCTCTCCCAGAGGGAGAGCCAAGGCGGCTTCGCCGCTAGTGCGCTAAACAATAATTTAAATTACTTATTTTTTGTAAGCCAGAGGGCGATGAGGATGGCGGTGATGCCGCCGGTGAGCTTGCCTGCGATTACGGCGGGCAGCATCTCCGGGGCAAATCCGGCGGTGAAGCCCAGATGGTCACCGAACACGAAGGCGGCGGACACCGCAAAAGCGATATTGACCACCTTGCCTCGATAATCCATGTCCTTGACCAGCCCGAAGGTGGCGATGGAATTGGCAAGGCTTGCGACCAAACCAGCCGCAGCGGTGTCGTTGATGCCCAGAAAATGGCCCAGCTTCATCAGTGGCTTTTTCAGTAGCTTCGTCAGGGCGAACACCAGCGGAAACGCTCCAGCCAGCACGATGGCGATGGAACCGACGGTCTGGAAGCCCTCCTCGATGGGGGCCATGCCGGGGATGATTGTCAGGCCGGTGAGGCTCTTGACAATCGCCGCCGTCAGTCCGACGGTAATCAGAGCGATGACCGCCTTGCCGAACGCACCGAAACCGATAATCATCCATTTTTCCGCCCTCCACAGTCCCAACGCAATCAGCGCCGCAATGAGGACGATGGGAATCAGATTTTTTGCCACCATGCCGATGGGGAAACCTGCCACCAGTCCGCCCACCAGCACGCCTACGGGAATCGTGACGATGCCGCAGAGAATGCCCTTAGCCATAGCCGGGCGGTCGCTTTCCGACAGGATGCCCATGGCTACGGGGATGGTAAATACCACGGTGGCACCCAGCATGGAGCCGGTGATTACGCCTCCGAGCATGGCGGCCTGACGGTCCTGCGTCAGCTCCAGGGCCAGCGAACCGCCGCCCATGTCGTTGGCGAGGATAGTGCCGGCGAACATGGCGGAATCCGCCCCAAGAAACCGGTACACCGGCACAATCACCGGGCGAAGTACTGCCGCCAGCACCGGTGAGAGCGTAATGATGCCAATCATGGCAATCGCCAGGGAACCCATGGCGAGGATTCCATTTTCAAACTCCCGACCAAGGCCCAGTCGATTGCCCAGAATGCGATCCAGCGCACCAAGGACGGCGAACCCGGCCATGATCCAGATGATGATTTCGTGTACGGACATAACTGCCTCCTTGTAAGCCGGAAGGTAAATTATTGTTTAGCGGTCTAGCACCGCAAAACAAAATTCTTTGTCATTGCGAGGAGCGAAGCGACGTGGCAATCCGTTCTCTACACACGCTACCGAATAAGCGGATTGCCACGCCAGCGTGTGCGCTGGCTCGCAATGACATACGTTG
>JAZQIN010000060.1:0-2732 GCA_045541155.1 Faecousia sp. | reverse complement strand
GTTTAGCGGCGTACCGCCGGAATGCAGAATGTGGAATGCAGAATGCAAAATGATTGTATTTCCTTCGGAAATGATTGAAATTATCGGCGTAGCCGATACTATTCATTCTGCATTATGCATTATGAATTCTGCATTGCAGCGCGTATGCGCTGCTAAGCTAAACGATAATTTACATTCCTACCTTCTCCGTTCCACGGTGCAGGCGGCGAAGCCGCCAGAACCTGACCGCAGGACCGTGGACACAAAATAACGCATATCATCCATAGCGTGGTCATGCTCTTTTTTGACCCGATCCCGGGTACCGGAGGACAAATCCCACACATACTCGTCCATTTCCCGGATGCAGTCGGCACAGCCCTCGCAAATCACCACTCGTCCTTCCTTCAGGGCATCAGAGGTGAGGCGAATACCGGACAGCACATCATTATCCGCCTTCCGGACACGCCAGCCCTTACGTCGCAGGACCTCAATGAAGCTGGCGGCAGATGGATCCACGATAACCGCTGAGATTCGCCTGTCTCCCACCAGCTTTTTCAGCGCAGCGGCGTACTCCTCGTCGGTCATCTGACGCATAGCGGCCCGGGAGCTGAAATAGAACTCCTTCACTCGATACCAGATGCCGCCGCATCGTCCCCACAGCCCCATGGATGTGGGATTGATGGTGCCGTAGTCGCAGGAAACATACCACTGGTCGAAGGGTCCCTCCGGTACCGGCTGAATCATTTCCGGCTCAAAGAAATCGTACACCCGTCCCTCCGCCTGTGCCCACTGCCCCAAAATGAATCGCCGGTAGAACACACCGGTGTAGAGCCGTTGATACCGCTGACGGATGGCCTCCGTCAGGGAGGGGTTATCCTCCATGGTGAAGTGGAGCCGGAGACACTTGCGTTGCTGGGCCTCTTGGATCCACGTTTTGTAGAACCAGTGGCTCGGCCCTGCCGGATTGCAGTTGAACCAGAGGCGTGACCCGGCAATAGAGCAACGAGCGCAGGCCTGCTCCACAAAGGACTGGGGCATCAGGGCCACCTCGTCCAGCAGAATGCCGGCGAAGGTGATGCCCTGAATCAGGCTGGCAGAGCTTTCATCCCGGCCGCCAAAGATATAGAACTGGTTCCGGTGGCCCCGAAAGGTCACCGTCACCATGTTCTCCGACCGCCGTTCCTTCCACGAAGCCCCCAACCCCTCCAGCCGTGGCAGGATTTCCGACAGCACATTGCGCCGCAGAGATGAGATGGTCTTGCCGCAAACGCCGAACCGTTTTCCATCGAAGCAGGTCATCCCCCACAGGAAGAAGGACAGCCCCATGGCCAGAGTTTTCCCCGACCTCACTGCCCCATCGCAGACGATGGCCTCCATGTCGTGGTAACGGTTTCCGGGCATCCACCAGCTTAGGACGGCGCGCTGTTTTGGGGAAAACCGCTGGTAGCTCATGGCTCCTCCCCCTGCAGAGCCTGCAAGAAGGATGCCATATCTCCCTCGTCCTGACCGGCGGCCTGGGCCAACTGCTCCAGTGCTCTAAGCCGGTCAATCAGCTTGATTTCCACGGTACCCTTTTCGTTACGCTTGACCTCGGACAGCAGACTCAAATCCAGTTTTTCCACTGCCGGGTCATCCTCCAGCACCAGTCGAACGCAGTCGTTGGCCTTGCCGAAGGCCAGCTCAGCCATCCGGCGGACCACATCTCTGCGCCGAACGGTGCCGGAGCGGATGCGCATTTTTAAAGTTCCCTCGTTCATGTTCCTCCTCCCTTCAACCGGGGGGGCGGAAACAAAAAAAGTTGCATCCCGAGATGCAACCAAAAAAGTCTGCAAAAATAATTGCAGACTCTAATTTATACCAAAAGGGCCTGCTTACGCAGGCCCTTCAGACTGTCAAAAACGTGCTTTCTTGCAGTAAATTATCGTTTAGCGGTGTAACAGTACGCACCATCCCTTGGCCCCCTCTGACGAGGGGGCTGGCGAAAATCTTTGATTTTCGACTGGGGGAGAGATAATTGCGACATTTTTCTCTCCCTCCGAGCCGCCGTTCTGCGGCCCACCTCCCTCATCAGAGGGAGGCTTTGGGTGCGGCGTTTAGTGCGCTAAACGATAATTTATCTCATCAGGAGGTTTTTGATATGGCATTTTTGTTTTACTGTCTGTTTGCTGTGGGAATTGTGGCGGCGGATCAGATTACCAAGCTCCTGACCGTGGCGAACATCCCCGAATATGGTCGTGTTCCTGCCATCGATGGGCTGTTCCACTTCACCTACGTCCAAAATGACGGTGCCGCCTGGTCCATGATGAGCGGTATGCGGTGGCTGTTCGTGGCACTTTTTCTGGTGATTACGGTGCTGGTGGTGTGGGAGTATTTCAAAAAACCCATGCCCTTCACAAAATTCGAACGCTGGTGCATCGCTGCCATCTACGGCGGCGGTCTGGGCAACATTATTGACCGGGTGCGGCTGGGCTATGTGGTGGACATGATTGAGGTAGAGTTCATCTCCTTCCCCGTGTTCAACGTGGCGGACTGCTTTATCACTTGCGGCTGTATCGCCCTGATGGTGAGTCTGTTCTTTTTCAATAAGAATTTCTGGAAGGAAGAGAAGAAACGGTAAATTATTGTTTACACGACTACCGCAAAAACAAAATACCATGTCATTCCGAGGGAGCGTAGCGACCGTGGGAATCCGTTTTCTCTACGGATTGCGAGGAGTACGGATTGCCACGGCCCTTCGGGCCTCGCAATGACAT
>JAZQIN010000059.1:0-3892 GCA_045541155.1 Faecousia sp. | reverse complement strand
GGCTCTCCCTCTGGGAGAGCTGGCACCGCCGAAGGCGGTGACTGAGAGGGTTTCGGCGCTTTATATACCCTCTCCGCCCCAGTGTGCGCACTGGGGCACCTCTCCCAGAGGGAGAGGCAAGGGATTGTGCGTTACTTCGCTAAATAATAATTTACAGTATTTACATGCAGAACCGGGGCGTGTTGCGATGCACACGCCCCGGTGGTGGTTATGAAAGTGCTTTCAGTTGGGCTGCGATGGTGCAGCTGGATTCATAGGGACAGCAACCAAAATCGCAATCAATTTCCAGCGAGTCCGCTTCCAGCTCGGCGGTCACCATCCGGCTCTGGTCCAGTCGGCGGCAGTAGCCGCTAATGATATGCTCCTCCATCACCGCTCCATCATCACGCAGAAGCCCTTGGGGGCCAGCGTAATCTGATCCGGCGCTACGGTGCGCATATTGTGGCCCAGCAGAATCTTACCGGGAGAAATCTCCCATACATCGCCGCTGCGATTCAGGTAAACCCGGATGGTCTGGCCCTGATAGGTACGGGTGAAGCCAATCATCTGATGATCTGCCTTGAAGAAGCTAATATCGCCCAGCCGCAGCGCCACGCACTGCTTACGCAGTTGACCCATCCGGCGGAAGTGGTCCAGCAAATCATGATCCTCCCGGCCCCAGGGGTAGGTGCGACGGTTGAACGGATCCTTATGGCCCTCCATACCGGCCTCGTCGGCGTAGTACAGGCTGGGGCTGCCCGGCAGGGTATACTGCAGGAAAGAGGCCAGAATCAGTCGTTCCTGGGCCTGCAGGTACTGGGAGCGGCTGAGGAACCGCTTGGCCTGCTCCTCCCGGTTGCCCTCGAAATTGTCCACCAGTGCGGTCAGAATTCGAGGCGTATCGTGGGTGCCCAGCAGGTTCATATTGCACTGAAATACCTGTGGCGGATAGTTTTCAGCGATGGTCAGGATGGCATTTTTCAGTCCCGGACCGCCGTCCCAGCCACGGATGAAATTGATGATAGCGGTGCGGAAGGGGTAGTTCATGACGCTGTCCAGCACCCCGTCCACAAAATACCGACGGCGAACGCCGTAGGCAACTTTGTTGGAGGCATCCTCCCAGACTTCGCCAATCAGCAGGGCGTCGGGATTAATCTGACGCATCCGCTCCTTTAGCAGCCGCACGAATTCGTCCGGCAGTTCATCCACCACGTCCAGCCGGAAGCCGTCGGCACCGGCCTTGAGCCAATGCTCGATTACCGAATCCTCCCCGGTGATGATGTACTCGATGAACTTGGGATCCATCTTGTTCACCGTGGGCAGGGTGTCGAAATTCCACCAGCTGTTGTAGTGGTTTGGCCAGTTGTGGAAGGTGTACCAGGAGTAGTAATCGGAGTCCTTGGAGTTGTAGGCACCCTTGCCGCCAAAGGTCTTGTATTTGTCAAAATACAGACTGTCGGAGCCGGTGTGGGAGTACACGCCGTCCAGAATCACTTTCATGCCCCGGCGATGGGCGGAATCGCACAGGGCGGTGAAGTCCGCCTCGGTACCCAGCATGGGGTCGGGGGTCTTGTAGTCGCCGGTGTCGTAGCGGTGGCTGGAGAAGCTCTTGCTGATGGGGTTGAGGTACAAAATCGTTACGCCCATGGATTCCAGATAATCCAGCTTTTCCATGATGCCCCGGAAGTTGCCCCCGTAGAAGTCGTTGTTCAGCACCAGACCTTCGCTGGTGGGCTGCCAGCCCACTTCCTCGTTCCAATCGGCATGGACGGAGTAAGGCTCCAGCTTGCCGTTGAGGTCGCAGCGACCGGACTTGTGGAATCGGTCGGGGAAAATCTGGTAAATCAATGCGCCTCTGGCCCAGTCAGGGGTGGTGAAATCCGCCGGGATACAGCTGAGCTGCCAGCAGTCACCGGCCTCCATGTTGGTATCATCCCCCAACTTGAACAGACGGAAGCTGCCGCCGCGGGTGGTGATGCGGAAATAGTAAAAGTAGAGTCCCGGTTGGTCGATGGAGAATCGACCAGTGAAGATATCGTAGGGGCCGTCCTTCATTCGGTAGCCCATGGGGATGGTTTTAGCGGTGGCTCCATGTTCGTGATTGAGGATACATTCCACCTCTGTGGTGCCCACGGCGCAGGGGATGTGGATGTTCAGGGTGCAGCTCTGACCGGGGGTCAGTGTGCCAAAGGGATCCTTGAAACGGATTTGCTTGCTGTCGAACAGAATACGCATGACGTTCTCCTTTTGAAGACATTCATTTCCCTATTATACACAATCTGTCAGGAAAATGGAAGAAGCTTTATGCAAAAAATTTATCGATTCCGTTGGCGATGCCCTCAGCGAGCAGCTGCTGATATTCATCGGTTGCCATCCGCTCGTCCTCTTGAGGATTGGACATATAGCCCATTTCCACGATGGTGGTGGGCACCTGACACCAGTTGATGCCACTCATGGTGTCGGTTTCCCAGACGTACTGCCGTTTGGCCCCAGTGACGGCCACCATCTCATCCAGCACGAGGGTGGCGAGGGACTTGCTGTCGGCGTAGAGGTCAGCGTTGTAGGGGTTGTTTTTTGTCTGGCACAGGGTCATGATGCCGTTGACTGACGCATCCTCGGATCCGTTGGCGTGGATTCGGATGAAGGCATCCGCTTCCAGCTCATTGGCCACTGCCGCGCGTTCGGCATTGCTGATGTTCACATCGTGGCTTTCCCGGACCATCTCTACCCGGTAGCCCCGTTCCTCTAGAATGGTCTGGAGCTTTTTCGCCACCAACAGATTCAGCTTGTACTCCTCCAGTCTGGTGGAAACGCCCTGTGTACCGCTGGTGACCTTGCTTTTGGTCTCGGAGGCACCAGGCCCGACGGGCTCTTTTTCATAATTGCCCTTACGCTGGTGACCGGCATCGATTACAATCAGAGGACGATTCTCCTCTGGTACCGGCGGATTTTCCGGCTGGGTGGGCTTTGTGGCAGGGGCCTCGGTGGGCTTTTCCGTGGGCTTTGTGGCAGGGGCCTCGGTGGGTTTTTCCGTAGGCTTGGTAGTAGGAGCCTCTGTCGGCTTCGTGGTGGAACCGGTAGAGGAAGTGCTGGAGCTGGTGGCCTTCAGCTGGACCGTCGGGGCAGGTTCAGTATTCTGGCGCATCACAGGCAGACACAGCAGCAGCGTCACAAGGCTGCCAGCCAGAATGCCGATAATTAAAAATAACCATTTTTCGTATTTCATAAAGGCACCTCCAGATGTTGGTACCATTATTTTACTCCAGCCACGGAAAATGTCAATATACGATTCGACGCAGACTGGAGTCCAGACGGTCGTAGAGGAAGAAGGCCACCAGCGCAATCAACGTCCAAAGAGCCGTAAAGGGAAGACAAATCTGCCCATGGAAATTCAGGGGCATCCGGCGGTAGTCCCAGACCTGATATCCCCGGTTGACGATTAGTCCGCAGGCCAGTTCCAGCATGGTTACCACCATCGCCCCTACCATCGCCCTAGGTAGCAGTGGTAACGGGCTGGGCACATGACTCAGTTGGCCTAGAAGCAGGAAGCACCCACCCCCCAGCAGAAACATAGAGCTGTGGGACCAGCCTCGCCAGCCCAGTTCCATGGCACAATAAATCATGCCGCCCAGATAAAATAGGATAAATTTTCTCCAAATCTTCATAATGAACACCTCAGGGAATAGTATTACCAAAAAATCAAAAAATTTTTCTTGACAAACGGGCGATAGCTGGGTATAATAAGGAAGCTGATTTCGGCGGTGCCCGAAATCCTTTGACCACACATGGCGGCATAACTCAGTTGGTAGAGTAGCCGGTTCATACCCGGTATGTCATCTGTTCGAATCAGATTGCCGCTACCAGGCCCGTTGGTCAAGCGGTTAAGACACCGCCCTTTCACGGCGGTAACATG
>JAZQIN010000058.1:0-15905 GCA_045541155.1 Faecousia sp. | reverse complement strand
GGTGACGACATCGCCAGCAACGACCTGAATCTGGTTCTCGGGCATGAAGTTGGTTTCGCCGTTGACCAGCAGGGTGTACATTCTGCCGAAGACCATGCCGGGGTTGCCAGCTTCGTACTCGCCGGTTTCGGGGTTCAGCACAGAAACAGCGCTGATAACGATGTTCAGCAGGCCGTCCTCAGTAGCGGTGAAGGTGTAAGCGCCCAGAGTGACATCGTTGTCGCCCAGAGCCAGTTCGCTGGGATCAGCAGCGGGCTGGTTGATGCCGGAAACATCAATAACGCCGGTGCTGGGGGTGAACATGATGGAAATGTTCTCGCTGTCAGCGGGAACTTCCAGAACGTAGTTGCTGGAGGGCCAAGCGTTGCCGCTATTCCAATCGCCGTCGGTAATCTTGAACTCGTAGGTGCCAGTAGTCAGGGACAGGCCGAGGTAGTAGACCTCGCCCAGCTGCATCATCTTGTAGTCTTCAGCAGCAGCGTCCCAACCATTGAAGTCGCCAGCCACATAGTACTGGACCTCAACAGGAGCAGGCTCCTCAGCGCCACAGACAGAGCAGATGCCGTCCACATAGTCGTGAGGAACATCCATCATGCAGTCGGTGCAGATGCCGTCGGTGTTGTGAGAAGGATGCTGGCAGGGCTCGCTGATGAGCTCATAGCTCAGGGTCAGGCTGCCGTCCTCGTTGGCAACCAGAGTGAAGGCAACTTCACCGGCAGGAACCATCATCTTCTCCTTGATGGTCTCGCCAGCGACATACAGGTTGCCGGTGGTCTCGCTGATGTAAGCCTCAGCCATGTAGGTCACGCCGCCGTCGGTGACGATATAGACATAGCTGGTCTCAGCGAAGGTGACGGTCAGAGCGCCGTCAACGAACAGGTAGTCGGTGCCAGTGTAGTCGGCGCCGTTGATGTAGCCCTCCAGATAATACTGGACAGGAGCCTCCTCGAAACCAGTAGCAGTGACTTCCTGAGTCTCGGGATTGAAGGTGATGGTGATGGTGCAAGCCTCGTCGGCGTTGACCAGGTAATCCTGCTCGGGCCATGCGTTGTCCCAAGTGCCGTCGGTGACCTTGAACTTGGTAGCGCCGGCAGGAATGTCAACGTTCACCACGAACAGGCCCTCGGTCAGGATCATCTCGTAGGCCTCGTCCATGGGGTTCCACTCGTTGAAGGTACCGGCCACATAGTGGACCTCGTCTGCGCCGCAGACGCTGCAGACGGTATTCTCGAAGGTATGGCCCAGAGCCTTCACGACCTCAGTCTTGGTGTCGCCGCACAGGGTGCAGGTGTAAGACATCTCGCCTGCCTCGTCACAGCTGGGTGCGGAAACCTCGGTGCCCTCGTCCCACTCGTGGGTGCAAGCCTCGGGGTTGTAGGTGGACCAGCCGTTGTCGTAGACGTACAAATCGTACGCAGGATCCACGACCAGATTGTCGGTCTGCGTGCCGGCGTTGTTATTGAAGATGATGTTCACGGCGTAAATCGGAACAGTGATGCTCCAGATGTCGCCAGCGACCTGGGTCATCGCCTCGCCGGGCCATGCCACCACGGGAGTGCCGATGGAATCCCACATATAAGCGTGGACAGCGCTCCAGCTAGCGGTGTTCTCGAAGTAAACGGTACGGTACTCAGCAGCGCCGCAGACAGTGCAAGCGCCGTCAACGATGTCGTGACCGTTAGCGGGGATAGCAGAGGTCTTCACTTCACCGCACAGGGTGCAGGTGTAGGTAGCCTCACCGGGAGCGGTGCAGGTGGGAGCGGTAACGGTGGTACCCTCGTCCCACTCGTGGGTGCAGGGACCGGCCACATAAGTAGTCCAACTGCCGTTGGAGTACATATTGGTACCGTCGGTGGGAACGGTCAGGTCAGCAGTCTGATTGGTGCCGCCGCCGTTGCCATTGTTGAAAATGATGTTGGTGTAGCCGGAAGGAACTTCATAAGAATAGATGTTCCCCTCGACATGGGTCATAGTGGTGCCAGGCCAGCCGACCACAGGGCCGTTGCCGTTCCAGCAATAAGCTTTGACGGTACTCCAACCATTGGTATTTTCGAAGTAGACCGTCGTGGTATCCGCAGCAGTAGCGAATACCGGGAGCATCCCCAGCACCAGCATCATAGCCAGCAGCAGGCTGAGGATACGCTTGGACATTGCGTGTGTTCTCATAGTTTGACCTCCTGTAAAATTTGCGTCATGGAAAGGACCGGACGCTTTGTAAACATTATACATCAAAAATATGAATTTGTCTATCACGATCTGCGGATGTTGCCCAATTTTTTTCTACACCATAGCAGGAAAATGAGAAACTATCGTTTAGCGCACTAGCGGCGCAGCCGCCTCGGCTCCCCCTCTGGGGGAGGCCAGACTGTAAAAATAGTGTTATGTCGCGATAAATTATTGTTTAGCGGACTAAGCAGTGCACCGTATACAACGCTTGTCATTGCAAGGGCCGAGGGGCCGTGGCAATCTCCTGCTACAATGAAGTGAGATGGAAGTTTTACAGGGATTCACTCAGGTATATCCACGAAACATTATCGAAAACGTAACATTCTACCGGGAGATTGCCACGTCGGGCTTCGCCCTCCTCGCAATGACATACGTTGACTGGAGTGCGGTGCTAGTGCGCTAAGCGATTATTTAGCGCACGAAGCAAAGAAATGCCCCCTCGGGATGAGGGGGCATGGGAATTAGCAGTAAAAGTCCTTAATCTTCTTGGCCCGGCTGGGGTGACGGAGCTTGCGAATCGCCTTATTCTCAATCTGGCGGATACGCTCACGGGTGACACCGAAGATGGTGCCCACCTCCTCAAGGGTATGGGTACGGCCGTCGTACATACCGAATCGCATCCGCAGCACGTCCGCTTCACGCTCGGTGAGGGTGTCCAGAATTTCCTTCAGCGCTTCAGCCAGCAGCGCATTGGAGGTGGCATCCGCCGGACCGGGGGTACGCTCATCCTCCACGAAGGAGCCGATGGACGTATCTTCCTCATCGCCCACAGGGGTATCCAGCGACAGGGTATCCGCCGCGGTACGGTTGGCCTCGATGATCTTCTCAACGGGCAGGCCCAGCTCCTTGGCGATTTCCTCCACGGTAGGCTCACGGCCCAGCTCCTGCACCAGCTTCCGGTTGCACCGGGTGGCCTTATTGATGACCTCTACCATATGCACCGGCACCCGGATGGTCCGGGCCTGATCGGCAATGGCACGGGTAATGGCCTGCCGGATCCACCAGGTGGCATATGTAGAGAATTTGTTTCCCTTTGTCCAGTCGAACTTATCGACCGCGCGAATGAGGCCCGTGTTGCCCTCCTGAATCAAATCCAGAATGTGCAGGCCACGACCGGAATATTTCTTGGCGATGGAGACCACCAGACGGAGGTTCGCTTCAGTGAGCTTGTTTTTGGCGTTCTGATCGCCTTCGCTGACCTTCTTCGCCAGCTCCACCTCTTCCTCGGCGGAAAGCAACCGCACCTGACCGATTTCCTTCAGGTACATCCGCACCGGATCGTCCAGATTGTACTCAGCCGCCAAATCCACAGGATCGACCAGTTCCTCTTCCTCCATGCCAGCCAGATCGATATCTCCATCCAGCCCCACGTCCATATCGTCACCCAAATCCATCACATCGCTGATGATTTGGATGTTCATGGCCTCGAACCGGTCGTAAATCTCCTCAATCTTCTCCGGAGACAAATCCATCTTCTCCAGATGTGCGTTCAGATCCGCAGCACGGATCATGCCTTCCTTGCGTCCCTGGGCAATCAGGCCCTGGATTGCGGAGGTCAAATCCTCCATGCTGGGCTTAGCATTCTTTTTCGCGTTGCTCATTTCATGCTCCCTCTTTGTCTGGAATTTCTCTTGCTGTTAGACTATATCCCTTTTTCGTGTTTTTGACAAGGGCTTTTTTATAGAAATATTTGAAAAAATCCGCTTTTTGTCCCCTTCCATCGGACCATGGACTCATTTTCCCCAAATTTCCCGAAAACATACGGTTTACTTTTGGTTGAAAATTCTGTATAATACAGGAAAATGGCATGAGTATGCCCAAATGCGAGCCTCTCCAAGTAATGACTGTCATTGCGAGGAGCGAAGCGACGTGGCAATCTCCGTAGTTTTCCGGAATCTTCAGGAGATTGCCAGCTGTGCACTAAGAACTCTAAAGCGCTTACGCGCTAAGAGTTCTTTAGACGCCAGTGTGCGCACTGGCTCGCAATGACATCATTACTGAGGTACAATTATGACTGAACTTTCCAAAATTCGCAATTTTTCAATCATCGCCCACATCGACCACGGCAAATCCACGCTGGCTGACCGTCTGCTGGAGGAGTGCAACGCCGTAGAGGCCCGACAGATGGAGCAACAGATGCTGGATTCCATGGATCTGGAGCGTGAGCGTGGCATCACCATCAAGGCCACCGCCGCCACATTGCGCTACACCGCCGACGATGGAGAAACCTATGCCCTGAACCTGATTGACACCCCCGGTCACGTGGACTTCAACTACGAGGTCAGCCGTAGCCTTGCGGCCTGTGAGGGTGCGGTGCTGGTGGTGGATGCCTCTCAGGGCGTGGAGGCCCAGACCCTCGCCAACACTTACCTCGCCATCGATGCCGGTCTGGAAGTCCTGCCGGTTATCAACAAAATCGACCTGCCCTCTGCCCGTCCGGCAGAGGTGAAGGCCGAGGTGGAGGACATCATCGGCATTCCGGCGGAGGACTCCCCCGAGATTTCCGCAAAGAACGGCATCAACATCCATTCCGTTTTGGAGATGATTGTCAAGGACGTACCGGCGCCCACCGGCGACCGGTCCGCTCCCCTGCAGGCGCCGATTTTCGACAGCGTTTACGACAGCTATCGGGGCGTCATCGTCTACACCCGTATCAAGCAGGGCACCATCCGTGCCGGTCAGGATATCAAGATGATGGCCACCGGTGCTATATATAAGGTAGTAGAAGTTGGCACCATGAGTCCTCTTGGGCTGATGCCGACGGAGGCACTGGGTGCCGGCGAGGTTGGCTACATCACCGCATCCATCAAGACCGTTGCCGACACGCAGGTGGGCGACACCATCACCACTGTGGAGGATGGTGCGGTGGAGCCGCTGCCCGGCTACCGTCCGGTGCAGCCCATGGTATTCTCCGGCGTGTATCCGGCGGACGGCGCAAAATATCAGGATCTTCGTGAAGCCCTGGAAAAGCTGAAGCTGAACGACGCATCCTTCGTCTACGAGCTGGAAAGCTCCATTGCGCTGGGCTTTGGTTTCCGGTGCGGATTCCTCGGTCTTTTGCACATGGAAATCATTCAGGAGCGACTGGAACGGGAGTACAATCTGGATCTGATTACCACCGCTCCCAACGTTGTCTACCGTGTAACTAAGACCAGCGGTGAAACCTTGATGGTGGACAATCCGCTGGACTGGCCCGACCCCATGGAAATCGAGCTGGCTGAGGAGCCTTACGTCAAGGTCAGCCTGATTGCGCCGCAGGAATACGTCGGCAACATCATGGATCTGGCCCAGCAGCGCCGTGGCGAATTTAAGGATATGGTGTATCTGGATGCCAACCGGGTGGAACTGCACTACGAGATGCCCCTGAACGAAATCATCTACGATTTCTTTGACGCTCTGAAGTCCCGTACCCGTGGCTACGGAAGCTTGGACTACGAGCTGATTGGCTACCGTCCCAGCAAGCTGGTGAAGCTGGACATCCTACTCAACGGCGACATCGTGGACGCATTGAGCTTCATCCTCTTTGCGGAGAACGCTTACCCCCGTGCCCGTAAGATTTGTGAAAAGCTGAAAGACAACATCCCCCGTGCCCAGTTTGAGATTCCCGTGCAGGCAGCCATCGGCGGGAAAATCATCGCCCGTGAGACCATCAAGGCCCTGCGTAAAGATGTTCTTGCCAAGTGCTACGGCGGCGATATCACCCGTAAGAAAAAGCTGCTGGAGAAGCAGAAGGAAGGCAAAAAACGGATGCGTACCTTCGGCACCGTTTCCGTTCCCAGCGAGGCCTTCATGGCAGTGCTCAAGCTGGATGAGGACTGAGCCTATGAAAAAGATATCCATCCTGCTGCTGATGATGCTCCTGCTGTGCGCCTGCGGTCGGAAGACCGATGCTGCGCCCGTGCAGACCGCCGGCAGCTCGGACTCTGCCATGTCGGAGAGCCGAACGGTCTACATCTGCACCTCTCATTCCCTGACCTCCGGCGATTCCGTCACCCGGACGGACTACCTGCTGGACGAGGCCAATCAGGTGGTGGCAGTCAATGTCTACACCAACGACGTGCAGACCAATCACTACGATGTGGAATGCGACCAGCATGGCAACTACATCCGCTGGATCAGCGAGGACATGACCATCACCTACGACTACGACCAGCAGGGAAATCCTCTGGGCAAAAGCATCTACAGTGGTGAGGCCCTGATCAGTACCACGGAGTACGCATGGGAAAACGGCAATCAGATTTCCCTGACCAACCGCAACGGTCCGCAGGAGCAGCGCACTGCTTACTTTTATAATGAAAGCGGTCATAAAATCCGGGAGGAGGTGTACCTGAACAGCGTGCTGGTCAGCTACACCCACTACACCGTCAGCGAGGAAGGCCAGCCTGTAACCCAAGCGGTATATCTGGCAGATGGCACCCTACATTCCACTGTGGGCTACGTCTACGACGGCCCGGACTGTACCGCCACCACTACCCTGTCCGACGGCACCGTGGAAAGCCGTACCGTCTACACCTACGACGACCACGGCAACCTGATCCGGACCACCGTCTACGACAGCGAGGACAACGTCCTCTCCCAGACCACCGATACATGGACGGCCATTCAGGTCCCTCCGGACTCCCAACGGGCATCCATTTGAGGAACATAAATTATCGTTTAGCGCAGTAAGCACAACGTTACAAACAACGGATGTCATTGTGAGGAGCGAAGCGACGTGGCAATCTCCCGGTAGAATGTTACGTTTCCGATAATGTTTCGTGGATATACCTGGGTTAATCCCTGTTTCCGAGATTTTATCCACCTATCTGCCTCAGGAAGAGGAACCTGAGCCTGCAGAGGAAGCGCCAGTGTCCGTGGGGGAACCCCCCCTGAACCGGAGGAGCCTGTCTAAAAGAAATGGACGAAAAAACGCATCCTCCTTGCTGCCACCGCTGGCGTTACAGCACTGGCGCTGGTGGTGGGCATCCTGCTGTGGCGCCGCCACAAAAAAGAGCAAAACGCCCCCGTTCCCTCCGGCGGCTTCTATCTGCTGACCAAGGCCACGGAGTACAACGCCGACGGCACTCCCGGCTACACCCAGCAAATCTATACCTATGACAATCGGGGGTTCCCCCTGTCCATCCAGACGGATTACGGCACCTCTTGCAAGCAGGTCTGGAACGAAGACGAGGGCATCTACGAAACCGTCTACGAAGGCTTCGACGGCAAGCCGGATAGTGTCCACGAATATGTATATAATGAAAAGGGCGATATCCTCTATTACCTGCACACCCAAAACAAATACGATGTGGACGGCAACCTGACCAGTGCCAATGTACAGCGGAACGATCAGGATCAAAGTCACCGCTACGAATACGATCTGGACGGCAAAATTCTCAGCGTTACGACCCACGCCGTACGGGTGGGCGGCGGCACCGGAAATAAAAACAGCACGCTGCACTACATCTACGACGAAAGCGGTCGCATCTATGAGATTTGGCAGCACAGCCTTTCCTCGGGAATGGACGGCTGGGCCTTCGACTTCCGCTACGACGGAGAAGGCCGGCTTACTGCCGCCGGCACCCACCTGAAGGAAGGCCTTCGCTTCTACCAGTACGAGTACGACGAAGAATGCCAGATGATTCGGGTGGCACTGATGAGCAACTATTATGCAGATTTTGAGGGCAGCTACGCCTTCATGGCGGACATCCCCTATCCCACCACCCCCCTTTACGAAACAGACATCCTGCGAAACCAATGACCCATGGAGGTAACTTATGCCCATTTTACCCCGGTCTGAAAAGACTTCCCTTGGTATCTATATCCACGTTCCCTTCTGCCACAGCAAATGCCAATACTGCGACTTCTATTCTCTCCCCGGAGAGGACCGGAAGCTGATGGACCGCTACCTCAAGGCCATCTGCACCCATATCAAAGAATCCGGTGCGCTGGCTCCGGCTTATCGGGTGGACACCGTCTACTTCGGCGGCGGTACCCCCAGCTTCTTTGGTGCTGACGGTCTGGCTGCCATCCTGACGGCGATCCGGCAAAATTTTGACGTATCCCCCCGGGCGGAGATCACCTTCGAGGCCAACCCGGATTCCGTCACCCCCCGTCTGCTCCGGAAGCTGAAAAGCGAGGGCTTCAACCGCGTGAGTCTGGGCATCCAGAATGACAACGATGAGATGCTCCATTTTCTGGGTCGCCCCCACAGCTACGAGGATGCGGTCCAGGCGGTGAAACGGATTCGCCGTGCCGGTTTCCGGAACCTTTCTCTGGATTTGATGTACGGCCTGCCCAATCAGACGCTGGAAAGTTGGCTGGACACCCTGAACCATGTGCTGCAGCTACAGCCGGAGCACATCAGCTGCTACGGCCTGAAGGTGGAACGGGACACCCCCCTGTACGAAATCAGAGACCGCTGTGGCCTCCCGGACGACGACACTCAGGCAGAAATGTATCTGGCGATGGTTGAGCTGTTGCGTGTCAAAGGCTACCGGCAGTACGAAATTTCCAACTTCGCCAAACGAGGCATGGCCTCCCGTCACAATCTGAAATACTGGCAAGGCGGCGAATACCTCAGCTTCGGCCCTGCCGCCAGCTCCGACTTTGCCGGCAAGCGGTTCATGACAGTACGGGATGTCTGCGCCTACATCGACGGCATCCTGAACCACGGTCAGGTGATTGAGGACCTTCAGGAAATCCCCCTGCGAGATCGGGCCGGAGAATACCTGATGACCCGGCTGCGGACCTTCAACGGCATCGAACGGGAGGAATATGAGCGGCAGTACCTGCTGCCCTTCGACCCCATCGAGGAGGAGCTGGAGAAAAATCGAGAGCATCATCTGGCGATTCTCTCTGACGGACGGTGGCGACTCAGTCCTGAGGGCTTTCTTGTCTCCAATTCCATCATCTCCGACCTTCTTCTGGCGCAGGAACGTTCCATCTCCACCGCCCGGAGAAGATAACCTTATTAAATGTCAAAAAAGTGTTTTGTTTCGGTAAATTATTGTTAAGCGTAGCACCGCAAAAACAAAATACGCTGTCATTCCGAGGGAGCAAAGCGACCGTGGGAATCCGTTTATCACAAGGGATGCGGATTGCCACGGCCCTTCGGACCTCGCAATGACAACGTTGACTGTGGCGCGATGCTTAGTGCGCTAAATGATAATTTATGATTTAGAACGACGAAGGGCGTGCTGCGATGCAGCACGCCCTTTCAGTGTGTCAAAGAACTATAAATTATTGTTTAGCGCACCAAGCGCCGCACCCACAGCCTCCCTCTGATGAGGGAGGTGGGCCGGCGGACGCCGGCTCGGAGGGAGAGAAAATGTCGAAATTCTTCTCTCCCCCAGTCGAAAATCAAAGATTTTCGCCAGCCCCCTCGTCAGAGGGGGCCAAAGGACGGTGCGTGCTGTTACACCGCTAAACAATAATTTACCGCAGATAGCACTTTTTTGACAGTCTGAAAAACCGGAGCCGATGGCTCCGGTTTTTTAAAGATGCAGGACTGTCTTGGCGAACAGGAAGTACACCAGCAGGGACAGAGCGTCCACAATCGTAGAGATGAAGGGACTTGCCATTACCGCAGGATCCAGCTTCAAGGCCTTCGCCGCCATGGGCAGCATACAGCCTACAACCTTTGCCACGATGACCGTTACGCACAGGGCAAGGCAGACCACCAAATCCACTTCCAGTGTGATGTCGTGGTTGCCGAACAGCATCCGGTCCACAAACCAAATCTTCGCAAAGCAAACCACCGCCAGCGCAATGCCGCAGAGCACCGAGGTGCGTATTTCCTTCCACAGCACGATGCCGATGTCCTTAAATTTCAGCTCGCCAAGGCTCAGGGCACGAATCACCGTGACGCTGGACTGAGAGCCGGAGTTACCGCCGGTACCCATCAGCATGGGGATAAACGCCGTCAGCGCAACCTGCGCAGCCAGTGCGCTCTCAAAAGAGGTGATAATCAGACCGGTAAACGTGGCGGAGACCATCATCAGCATCAGCCAGGGGATACGGTTGCGAAACAGTTCAAAAACGTTGCTTTTGAGGTAGCTCTTCTCGGAGGGGAGCATACCGGACATCATCTCGATATCCTCGGTGGCCTCCTCCTCCATAACGTCCATGGCGTCGTCGAAGGTGACGATACCCACCATACGATTCTCCCCGTCCACCACGGGCAGGGCCAGAAAGTCATATTTGCTGAACAGATGGGCGACCTCTTCCTGATCGGCCCGGGTGGTGACGGAAATCAGGTTGGTCAGCATCATGTCGCTGATGGGGGTCTCATCGTCCTCTGCCAGCAGCAAATCCTTCACCGTCACCAGACCCAGCAAGGTTCGATCCTTGCCGGTGACGTAGCAGGTATAGATGGTCTCTTTGTCCACGCCCTGACGGCGAATCCGCAGGATTGCCTCCTCCACGGTCATGTTGGGCCGCAGGGAAACATACTCGGTGGTCATGATGGAACCGGCGGAATTATCAGGATAGCGCAGAATCTGATTGATGGAGCTGCGCATTTCCGGGTCGGCATTCTTCAGGATACGCTTGACCACGTTGGCCGGCATCTCCTCAACGATATCCGCTGCGTCATCGACATACAATTCGTCAAGAACGGCCTTCAATTCATTATCCGAAAAACCACGAATCAGCAGTTCTTGAGCGTCCGGCTCCATTTCCACGAAGGTCTCCGCAGCCTGCTCTTTGGGGAGCAACCGGAACATCAGTGGAATTTGCTTTTCCTCCAAATCCACAAAAAGTGCGGCGATATCGATGGGATTCATAGTCACCAGGATATCCCGCAAGGTTGCGTATTTCTTGTCCTCCAGCATTTTCAGGAGGGCTTTTTGTACGATTTCAAATCGTTCTGCCACAGGTGTTTTCCTCCTTTATATCATGGGATGGTAAACACACCGGCAAGTATCCTACAGGGTCGGCACAGACCGGCCCCATCGTCTACTTCGGCCCGGTATGCCGCTACTGTTGCCCGCGTCCATGCGAATCCCTCCTCTATGGTCATAATTATATTTATTTTATCCCCAAAATCTAAAGATGTCAACCAGCAAATTTACGTCCAGCCCGCAAACAATGACCCCATTAGAAATGTGGAATGAAATCGGTGGTGGCGGCAGCCGAATCCTGGGTGAAGCCCTCCAGATCGTTCAGGAGCATCCAGCTGAGCACGGCATCGTACTCCTCGTCGGTGATGGTGCGATTCAGCGGCGGTTCCAGTCCCGGCATGGGGGTGTACTGCCGCATCAGGCTGACCAGCACTTCTCCGGGGGCAAAATGCTCCCCCAGCCAGTCCAGTACCTTCAGGGAATTCTCCACATACCCAGGCAGAATCAGGTGCCGAACGATGACCCCTCCCACGATTTTATCACCCTCCCATCGGATGGGGCCGGTCTGGCGGACCATCTCCTTGATGGCGGTAGTGGCAACACGAAAATAGTCCGCCGCGCCGGACAGTCGGGCTGCCAGCTGCGTATCAGCATATTTCAGGTCAGGCAGGTAGATGTCCACTTTTCCCGACAGGGCACGAAGCGTTTCCACACGCTCATAGCCGCCGCAGTTGTAAACCACCGGCACACAGAGCTTCGGCTCCAGCGCAGGCAAAATGGTGGGCAGGAAGTGGGTGGGAGTCACAAGGTCGATATTCTCCGCTCCCTGCTCGATGAGGGCTTCCATCATGTGGCGCAGTTGGGTGCTGTCTGTGCGCTGTCCCACGGGATCGCCGCTGATGGCCCGGTTTTGGCAGTATTTGCAGCCCAGCGTACAGCCGCCGAAGAAGATGGCACCGCTACCGCCGGGGCCGGCCAGGGCCGGTTCCTCCCAGTGGTGAATCATTGTTTTCGACACCAGCGCCACGTCCGGACAGCGGCAAAAGCCAATCTCTCCTGCAGTACGGTCCGCACAGCACCGCCGGGGACACAGCTGGCAGCTTGAGTAATTCATAGCTTCACTTCCTTTCGCATTTACACAGAAAAAACACCGCCGACTCAGGAGAGTCGGCGGTGGGGGAGTCTATCAGGATTTCTTGGACAGCTTGGTGCGGTAAACCACGACCAGAACGACCACGGCGACCAGACAGACACTACCCAGCACAGCCCACAGCAGCAGGTTGTCGCCGGCAGGGTCACCGGTCTGGACAGGGGGCTTCTGAGGCTTGTCGGGGGTCTCAGTCTCCTCATTCTCCACGCAGAAAACCACGGGGCAGATATCCTCAAACACGCAGGTCACGGTGCCGTCACCATTGTTGACGGTGCTGACGACGGGCTCCCACTGTCCATCTACATAGACCATGGCGTAAACCTTCTCGTCATCATCCACATCCAAATCCATAGTCAGCTTCAGGGTAACGCCGTCCTCATCCAGCTGCTTAGCGTGATCCACACCATCGGTGATGCCCTCGCACAGGAAGCTGGCGTCGAACAGGTCACGAATGGCCATCTTATTCGGATCCACGTCGTCGCCCAGCTTGTCATAGGGCAGCTTCATGGTTCCGTCCTTGAGCTTCTTATAGATATCCAGCAGCAGTTCCTTAGCAGCCTGAGGGATGTCCTCAGAATCCTCGGCCTCGCTGACGGGGGTAATCACCAGGCAGTTGTAGATGTACTCGAGAATCTGGTCATCATCCAGAAGCACACCCTGAGCAGGACGTCCATCAGGGTCCTGGACCGGGACGATGTTGGGACAGGGCTTATAAGTAACGCTGGGCGTGAAGGGCGCTGCTGCCACGGGCAGAACCATGGACGCACAGACCATTAGCGCAACGATACAGGCGATAATTCTTTTCATTCCATTCACTCCAATCAATACGGTAAAACCATCAAATAAATATAAAGACACCTATAGTTATAATACCATCATTTCCATGGATCGTCAATAAGGTTTTTAGAAAAAGTTCGCACCAATGGAATCGTATCCGGATGGAGGCCTTTGGACCATTCGAGCGGATTCGATGTGAATGCACCCACTGAAATTGATTTTTAGAGATGCCCTAATCTTTCGGATAGATATTTTTCGACTTTGTTCGACCCACCAGATAGTCTATACTGACATTATAAAAATCTGCCAGTTTATCGGCATACTCCAGCGGCAGTGGACGTTCTCCCCGTTCGTACTTGGAGTAGAGGGACTGGTCACACATCAGGTAGGCGGCGATTTCTTTTTGATTCAGGTCACGGTCTTCCCGAAGGTCACGGATTCGTAATTGCATAATTCATCACCGCAATTAGAATACCGCAGGACATATCGTCCTATTGACTTTTTGGACAAATAGTCCTAAAATTTTTTGTCACCATGGAAACTCCTTGGGATAAGCCTCCTTGATTTTCGTCCGGCCCAGCAGGAAGTCCACGCTGACATTATAAAAATCTGCCAGTTTTATCAGTACATCCACCGGATAGTTCAGCACGCCGATTTCGTATTGGGAATAGGTATTCTGGCTGATGCCCAGATACTCCCCGATTTGCTTTTGCGTGTAGCCATTGTCAATCCGTAAGCTTCGGATATTCTCGAAGCGCATAATCTCATATCGCATATCATCACCCATGACTACCATACAGTATCTTGAAATAAGATATTGTTATTTATCTGGATATCAGATATACTATAGCAGAACAAATAATAATTTTCGTGAGAAAAAAGGGGATTTTCCCTAAAATTTAGGAGGTATTGTTATGATGGATCCCATAGCGGTTGAGAAAATGCTGGATGCACAGGATGCGGCCCGGGCCGATCCCTATTACTGCCTGCTTCTGGACGAGCACGATATTTTGGAAAAGCAGTTCAACAAGGCCCTGTCCACCATGACGAAGGCCCAGCACGATGCGGTGATGGATTACTTAGGGGTGGCATTTGCCATGCACCTGCGACTGCTGGAGCTGGCCTGCTCCCAAAGGTAGACCCGGGATTCGTAGGGGTGCAGGGTGTCACCGGGGGTGGAGTGGGTCTGCAGGATCAGTTGAGCTGTGGACAAATCAAAGCCCCCGGGGACTTTCAGGGCCATAGGCTTGTCACTGAAGGAGCAGAGCACCAGCAGCCGCTGACCATCCATCTCACGACTGTAGACATAGCGTCGGTTGCTCAGGGCGAAATGTTCTCGATAGTCGCCGTAGCGTACCACCGGCAGAGCCTTGCGCAGGGCGATGGCCTTTCGGTAGAAATTCAGCAGGGAATGGGGGTCAGCTTCTTGGGCGGCGACGTTGATTTCTTTGTGGTTTTGGTTGACATAAAACCAAGGCTGTCCGGTGGTGAAGCCGGCGTTTTCCGAGCTGTCCCACTGCATGGGGGTCCGGGCGGAGTCCCGGGAGCAGCGCCACAGCCGCTCCAACCGCTGCCGGGGGGATTTGTTCAGGGCACTGTGGGTGTACTGGTACCGGGTTTGCACGTCCTCGTACATCTCCGGATTCTCCGGTCGCCAGTTCAACATACCAATTTCCTGCCCCTGATACAGAAAGGGCGTGCCCTGTTGGAACAGGTAGCTCACCGCCAGCGTCTTGCCGCTCTCCTCCCGGAACCGTTCACTGCCGTACCGGGAGATGATTCGTGGGTGATCGTGATTTTCGATGTAGAGCATATTCCATGCTTTGCCGAAGAGCTTCCGCTGCCACTGGGAGAAGGCCCGTTTCATCCGCCGCAGGGAAAATCTGGTGGGCAGGTAGTCGGTGAACAGACAGTCGGCGCACTGGCATTGGAATTGGATCATCATGTCGATCTGGCCCTGCTCCTCGTGGATGTATTTCAGTGCCTGATTGGGCCAGACCAGCGGTGCCTCCGCCAACGTGAAGCAATCGTAGTGGTCGAACACGTCCCGCTTGAATTCCGCCAAATACTGGTGGATTCGGGGGCCGTGGTTGTAGTGGCGCATACCTTTATATATCGGGAAGACGCGGTCGTTGGGCAGGCCGTCTTTCTTGGAGATGTAGGTAATCACATCCTCTCGGAAACCGTCTACGCCCATGTCCAACCAGTGACGGAGGAGTTTTTTGACTTCTTCCCGGACGAGGGGGTTGTCCATGTTCAAATCCGGCTGCTTCACGGCGAACAGGTGCAGGTAGTATTCCTGCCGCACCGGGTCGAAGGTCCATGCCTTGCCCTCGAAGTTGGAGTCCCAGTTGTTGGGAGGCTTGCCGTCGGGACGGGCAGGCCGCCAGATGTAGTAGTCAGTATAGGGGTCGATTCGCTGACGGCTTTTCTGGAACCATTCGTGCTCGTCGCTGGTGTGGTTGACTACCAGGTCCATAATCAGCTTCATCCCACGCTGATGCAGACCATCCAGCACCTGTTTGAATGCCTCCATGCCACCGAATTCTGGAGCGATGGTCATGTAGTCCGCAATGTCGTAGCCGCAATCAGCACCGGGGGAGGGATAGATGGGGGAGAACCAGATGCCATCGCAGCCGAGACTTTGGATGTAGTCCAGCTTCTCCAGTACGCCCCAAAGATCGCCCATGCCATCGCCATTGCCGTCCTTGAAGCTCCGGGGCCAGATTTGATAGAATACCATGTCCTTGTACCAGCGCTTTCTTTCCATACGCAGTCCCTCCATGTGGTGTAAATTATCGGGCACCTCTAAAAACTCCCTTTCGGCGAAGTGCCCGTTCTTTTGCTCCAACTTATGCTTATAAAAACCTTGAAATACATCCAGTATTCCTGCGGTTTTTACCACATAATTTGAAGCAAAATTCCTGGGC
>JAZQIN010000057.1:0-3928 GCA_045541155.1 Faecousia sp. | reverse complement strand
CCCAGGGAGTTGACCAGGAAGGTTGTCTTCCTAAGACCGCTTGGCCTCCGACTTCCTGCGCCACCTGTGGTGATACCTACAACAGCGACCATGTTGCCGCTACCGGTCACAGCTATGCTGATGGCTCCTGCACCGTCTGCGGCGCAGAGGAAGTCGGATCGTAGCCATGTCGTTCTGTGAGCCAAGGAGTTGACCAGGAAGGTTGTCTTCCTAAGACCGCTTGGCCTCCGACTTGACGGTGCAGGAGCCATCAGCATAGCTGTGACCGGTAGCGGCAACATGGTCGCTGTTGTAGGTATCACCACAGGTGGCGCAGGTGTAGGTGGTGTAGCCACCGGCGGTGCAGGTGGCAGCAGTGGTGACCTTTGAGCTGTAACTATGGCTACATTCCGAAGCTTGCGCCGTGTAGCTCAGCGTCACCGTATCGTCATCGTTGACCACCAGCGTGAAGGTGACCTCTACATTCCCGGGCACGAACATTTTCTCGCTGCCGTTGGTGACCAATTTGCAGGAGGTATCAGCGCAGTAGCTTTCCGCCAGATACCACTTGGCGTTGTCGGTGGTTTTCACAAACACATAGCTGTCAGAGGAGAAGGTCGCCACCAGCTTGCCATCCACGAATTTGAACTCACCCATGTTCTGATGGTCCTCTTCGCAGCCGTAGTTGGCACCGTTGATGTAGCCGACCAGATAGTAATCCACGGTTTCGGATTTCGGCGCATAGGTACTCCAGTTGCCATTGCCGTAATCCCAGCCCTCAACGTTATAGCAGTTGGTACCGTCGGTGGGCAAAGCCAAATCTGAAGTCTGGTTCCACTTATTATCCCAGTTGTTGGAACCATCTGCAGGATTCATTCTGCAGAAGATGACCGAAGTGAAGCCATCGGGGACAGCGGCCTCATAAATGCCGTCGCTATCAGAATCGATACAGTCGACCCACGCATCGCCATTACCATAGAAGTAAGCGGCAAAGCGGGCCCCATCTTCCAACCAGTTGCTGTTTGGCTTCAGGTACACAACATCTGGAGTGGACGCAAAGGCGACCACTGGGAGCATGCTGATGATCATGCAAATCGCCAGCATCACGCTCAGTAATTTACTGAATTTCATTGCCTTGATTTCCTCCTTTAAAATTAGAAATATCCGTAAAATATAGCTGGAGTGCCTATGTTTTTACATGATTTTATATTGTAACACAGGCCCAAATAAAAGTCTATTGCATATATCAACAATAATTTTTATGAAATTTAGCCATAATTCACATGACAAAAAACCACGAGCCTCGCCCGTGGCTCAGACTGTCAAAAAAGTACTTTCTGCGGTAAATTATTGTTTAGCGCACGAAACGCCGCACCCCTTGCCTCTCCCTCTGGGAGAGGTGCCTAGTGCGCACACTGGGCGGAGAGGGTGTCCTATCATTGTTTTGACACCCTCTCAGTCAAAAATCAAAGATTTTTGCCAGCTCTCCCAGAAGGAGAGCCAAGTTTGGTGCGGAGCAATCTTACACCGCTAAACAATAATTTACCACAGGGGTTTGGAAATAGGATACTATTGCATTTTTGGCAATCGATGTTATAATCATATAAAACTATCATGGAGGAGTATGGCCCATGGGTGCTACACTCGACAATAAAAAAACCTTATTCAGCCTGACCTGGCCGATTTTTCTGGAAGCGGTGCTGTTCTCCGTCATCGGCAGCGTGGACACGCTGATGCTCTCCAACTATGCCGACAATGCGGTGGGGGCACTGGGCAGCGTCAATCAGGTGCTGTCGCTGTTTCAGGTGCTGTCCAATATCATCACTGCCGGTACCGGCATCCTGTGCGCCCAATATATCGGCGCAGGCAAGTCCAGCAATGAAAAGCAACCTCTGATCATGGCGGCACTGTTGGTCAATGCGGCGCTGGGTACCGTGTTCAGCATTGCCGCACTGGCTGGCTCTGAGCTGCTGCTGGACATTATGAAGGTCCCCCAAAGTCAGTACGCCTACGCCAAAACCTATCTGGATATCGTCGGTGGATTCCTGTTCGTGCAGATGATTGCCATGACCTTTAGCGTGGTCATCCGTTCCCACGGTAAGACCCGGTCTACCATGGTGTTCTCGGTACTGATGAACCTAATCAATGTGGCGCTGAACTATGTGCTGATTTATGGCAAGCTGGGCCTGCCGGAGTTGGGCGTTGCCGGTGCGGCAATCGCCACCGTAATCAGTAAGTGCATCATGTGCCTGATGGCTGGAATCTATCTGTTTGGCTTCGTGGTCCGGGGGATGAGCCTCCGGCCGCAATGGGGAAGAATGGGGCGCAGCATCCGCTCCATCACCGCCCTCGGCGCACCGGCTGCCGGTGAACAGATTTCCTATACCCTTTCTAAAATCGTTGTCATGGCGATGGTCAACGGCTTGGGCGCAGTGGCGGCGAACACCTATTCCTATGTGAACATCGTGGTCAGCTATGTGTACCTGTTCTCCATGGCCATCGGGCAGGGCACCTCAATTATGGTGGGCTGGGCCGTGGGTAAACGGCAACTGGACGGCGCACGGAAAATCTGCGGCTTCAGCACCAATTGCTCCTTCTTCATCTCGCTGGGTGTGCTGGGGGTACTGTGTCTGGTGCGGCGACCGATGATGGATATCTTTACCAATGATCCCGAAATCATCACCCTTGGGGCATCGGTGATTCTGGCGGACGTGGTGCTGGAGGTCGGTCGAAGCCGGAATCTGGTGCTGGTCAATGCCCTCCGGGCCGCCGGTGATGTGCGGTTTCCGCTGTATATCGGCCTGTTCTCCATGTGGTTTTTCAGCGTGGCGGCCTCATGGCTGATGGTGAAGCTGGGCTGGGGCCTGGTGGGCATCTGGATTGGTCTGGGACTGGATGAGTGCTTCCGGGCCGTGGGGATGCAAATCCGTTGGCATAAAGGTACCTGGACCAAATTCATTCCTGCCGATTGACAGAAGGGCACCTCCAAAAACTTCCTTTTGGCGAAGTGCCCAGAATTCACATCTTACAATATTTTCGGTTGCACGTGGAGGTGCAACCGTAGCCCCCTTCTCTCGGCATGGGCGAAGGGGGTATTTTTATGAATATCATTCACAAGATGACCATGGATCTGGTCCGTCCGGAGTCGGTCTGCATCGATGCGGTGCAGGACGACCAATACAGCCGTGACCTCCAGATTCGTCTGATGACCAATGGCAACCCATTTACGCCGCCGCAGGATTGCGCCGTGGAGGTCCGATTCCGAAAAAGCGACGGTCACTCCGGTCGCTACGACACCACGCCCGACGGCACTGCCTGCTGGAGCCTGTCCGGGGACTGCCTGACCGTGGGGCTTGCGCCGGAGGTACTGACCACACCGGGGACTGTAGAGCTGATGGTGACGCTGATCCATCTGGATGCCCAGCTCAGCTGTTTCCCGGTGACCATCCGGGTCCAGCCAAGACCCCAAATCACCGCCCAAAGCCGGGACTACGTCAATGTGACCCGGTTCCTGCCTCAGCCGGAACAGCCGGAGGTAGGGAAGTTCCTGCAGATTCGGCAGATGGACCCTCAGGGGAGGGTCACCGCCGTCAATTGTGTGGAGGCTGCCGGCGTCATGGGAAAGGACGGCGTGGGCATTGCAGATGTCTGCCAAACCACCGAGTCCTTGGACGATGACGGCGAGAATATCATCACCGTCACCCTTACTGACGGCTCGTCCTACCAGTTTTCGGTCTACAACGGCTCCCGGGGGGCGGATGCGGAGTCGATGCTGGCGCAGGTGGTCAGCACCAACGGCAGCTATTCTCTGGTGAACAGCAGCTATGAAACCCTGATGGCGGCGGTGGAGGAGGGCCGGGATGTGAAGCTTTGGCTGGGTACCTCCGAAACGGAGCGGCGTTTCTACACCCTCATCCGGGACATCATCAGCGGCGGCAGCGGTCAGCTG
>JAZQIN010000056.1:0-5210 GCA_045541155.1 Faecousia sp. | reverse complement strand
ATGATAGGACACCCTCTCCGCCCAGTGTGCGCACTGGGCACCTCTCCCAGAGGGAGAGGCAAGGGGTGCGGCGTTTCGTGCGCTAAACGATAATTTACGTCGCAAAGGGGATGGTGGGGGATGGAGGTACTGCCCACGGTTTTCTTTATGGAATTTTCCGGAATCACTTGAAATTGTCTGTTTTTTTTTGTACAATAGAAAATAGTTTTTTGCGAGAGAGGCATTTTGTCTATGATAATCACCGGTTTCGACAACGATAAATATCTACACACCCAGTCTGAATGCATTCGGGAGCGGATTGCGCAGTTTGGCGGAAAGCTGTACCTTGAGTTTGGCGGCAAGCTGTACGACGACTACCACGCTTCCCGGGTACTCCCCGGCTTCCAGCCGGATTCCAAGCTGCGGATGCTGCTGCACATGAAGGATCAGGTGGAGATGGTCATCGCCATCAACGCCGCTGATATCGAGAAGAATAAGGTGCGTGGGGATTTGGGCATTACCTACGATCGAGATGTGATTCGGCTGATTGACATTTTTCGAGAGCTGGGGCTGTACGTCAGCAGTGTGGTGCTGACCCGGTTCAATGACCAGCCCGGAGCCAAAGCCTTCCAGAATCGTCTGGAGGGAATCGGCATTCGAGTCTACCATCATTACGCCATCGCCGGTTATCCCTCTGATACAGCGCACATCGTCAGTGACGAGGGTTTCGGACGGAACGATTTCATCGAGACCAGTCGGGAATTGGTGGTGGTCACCGCTCCCGGTCCCGGCAGTGGTAAGCTAGCTACCTGCCTGAGCCAGCTGTACCATGAGCATCATCGTGGCGTTCAGGCAGGCTACGCCAAATTCGAGACTTTCCCCATTTGGAACCTGCCCCTGAATCATCCGGTGAATCTGGCCTACGAGGCCGCTACAGCGGATTTGAACGATGTGAACATGATTGACCCCTTCCATCTGGATGCCTACGGCACCACCACCGTCAACTATAATCGTGATGTGGAGGCCTACCCCGTTCTGGTTGCGATTTTTGAGAAGATTTTGGGCTACTGCCCCTACAAATCCCCTACGGATATGGGCGTCAATATGGCGGGCAACTGCATCGTCGATGATTCGGCCGCACGGGGTGCCTCCTGTCAGGAGATTATCCGGCGTTACTACGATGCCCTTTGCGACCAGAAGCAGGGTAAGGTCAGCGATGAAGTGGTAAAAAAACTGGAGTTACTAATGAAGAAGGCCGGTGTAGATCCCAGTCAGCGCACCGTCATCAGTCACGCCCTCGCCAAGGCCGAGGAGACCGGACTGCCAGCCACTGCCATGGAACTGCCGGACGGGCAAATCGTTACCGGTCGAACATCAGATCTTCTGGGTGCCTCCGCATCCCTGATGCTGAATGCCCTGAAAGCGCTGGGTGGCATCCGTGATGAGCTGCATCTGATTTCTCCGGTGGTTATTGATCCGATTCAGCATTTGAAGGTGGATCATCTGGGCAACCGTAATCCACGCCTGCACACCGATGAGGTGCTGATTGCGCTGTCCATCAGTGCCGCCACCAATCCTACAGCGGAGCTGGCGATGGAACAGCTGAGCAAGCTACGGGGTTGCGAGGTTCACTCCTCCGTGATTCTTTCGGCGGTGGACGTGAAGACCTTCAAGCGTTTGGGCGTAAACCTGACCTGTGAACCCAGGTACAGAGCGTGAATAAACGGAGCCACATTGCGGCTCCGTTTTGCATGTCCAATCCCGGCGTCAGATGACTTACCGTTTAACGCATGAAACGATAATATATATGCTGTGAGTGATGGTATTTTTGCGGACGAGGAATACTTGCAATTACTGGGAGCCATTGATATACTAAAGAAGACTGACTTTGCACCGGTCAAAAAAGGAGGATTCTGTCATGAAGAAGATTTTTGGTGTAGTCTTGAGTTTGGCGCTTTTGCTTACCGGCTGTGCCGCTGACGCACCGGATTCGGAGGTTACAACTCGTGATGCCGAAGCATTTGGCGAGCCGGAATCGGTGGTGGTCATCACCGAGGAGGTGAAGGACCAGTTCAATGCGGTGTTAGACAAGTACAAGTACGAGGGCATCGTCTACCTGACCCACAATGGGGAGGTGGTTTATCAGTCCGCATCCGGCACCAATGAATTGGGGAAGCCGCTGACGATAGAATCTCCCATGTACGTTGGTTCTGTATCCAAGCATTTCTGCGCCACTGCAATCCTGATCCTCCGGGATCAGGGGAAGCTGAGTCTGGACGACACGCTGGAAAAATACTTCCCCGAATACACCATCGGCAAGGACATCACCCTGAAAAACCTGCTGACCATGCGTTCCGGCATTGTCGGCAATGTGACACCGATGATTGAGAATCCGGAGCCCTATATGGATTACACAGCAGAGGAAATCTCCGCCGCAATCAAGGAATGGGTTTTCAGTCAGCCCCTGCGCTTTGAACCGGGTGTCGGTTATGAGTACGCCAACTCCAACTATATGCTGCTGTCCCGTGTGGTGGAACAGGTGTCAGGCCAGAGCTATGCCGACTTCCTCCGCCAGAATGTCTTCGAGCCCTTGGGTATGACCCATTCCGGTGTTCTTCTGGAGGTCTGGGACGATCCCGAATGGGCAAAGGGATTGAGCTTTGACAGACTATTAGATGCGGATCGGCTGAAAGGTTTCCCACAGGGTGCCGGCGATGTCATTACTACCGCTGGTGACATGGACATCTGGATGACCGCACTGAAAAGCGGCAAGGTGATTTCCAAGGAAAGCTTCCGGGAGATGACGGAGGAATCCAGTAAAGAAACCGGCTATGGCTACGGCTTGATGGTCGCCCTTCGGGGCGGCTATGCACACGCAGGAACCATCGGCGACTACACCGCCTATATGTACCTCAACGAGGAATACGGTTACAACCTCTATGTGGTCACTGGCAACACGCCGCAGTTCCGTCCCGACTTGACTCAAAATGTCTCGGCGGAACTTCTGAGGATACTGTATACCGCCACAGATAACGCATCCAAATAACCCAAAGGGCCGTCCGTAAGGGCGGCCCTATCGCTTCGTGCAAAAGAAAGGTGCCGTCGGGATGACGGCACCTTGATTATTTATTTACCCAGAAATTCCTTCGTGGTCTTCACGATATTGTCAGCGCACAGACCGAACTTCTCCAGTACTTCCGCAGCGGGACCAGAGCAACCGAACTGATCGTTGACACCAATCCGACGCACGGGAGTGGGGCAGTTTTCGGACAGGAAGCTGCAAACTGCTTCGCCCAGACCGCCGATGACGCTATGCTCCTCGCAGGTGATAATCTTTCCGCACTCTTTGGCGGCCTTCAACACCAGGTCTTCGTCCAAAGGCTTGATGGTGGACATATTGATGATGCGGGCATTGATGCCGGCGGCTGCCAGCTCCTCGCCAGCCTTGATTGCCTCATAAACCATCAGGCCATTGGCGATAATCGCTACGTCATTTCCGTCACGCATCACTTCGCCCTTGCCAATCTGGAACTTAAAGCCCTCCTCATGGAACACGGGCACTGCCAGCCGGCCCATCCGCAGGTACACAGGCCCCTGATACTCGTAGGCGGCGATGGTAGCGGCCTCGGCCTCTACGCCGTCGGCAGGGCAGATGACCACCATGCCGGGAATAGAACGCATCAGCGCAAAATCCTCACAGCACTGGTGAGAAGCGCCGTCCTCACCCACGGACATACCACCGTGAGAGGCACCTACCTTCACGTTCAGCTTGGGATAGCCGATGGAGTTGCGAATCTGCTCGTAAGCACGACCGGAGGCGAACATGGCAAAGGAAGACGCAAAAGGAGTGAAGCCACTGGCGGCCAGACCGGCAGCCACGCTCATCATATCCGCTTCGGCGATGCCGCAGTTGAAGTGGCGGTCGGGGAACTCCTTGGCGAACATACCGGTCTTGGTGGAGCCGGCCAAATCCGCATCCAGCACAACGATATCATCATGGGCCTTGCCCAGAGCCACCAGACCCTTGCCGTAGCCCTCACGGGTGGCCATTTTCTTTACATCTGCCATCTTACTTGCCCTCCAGTTCCTTCAGCTTTGCGTTCAGCTCGGACATTGCCTGCTCGTACTGGGCATCGTTGGGTGCTACGCCGTGCCAACCGGCCTGATTCTCCATAAAGGAAACGTCCTTGCCCTTCACCGTCTTCATGACGATGGCGCAGGGCTGACCCTTGATGGTCTTGGCGGTTTCCATCGCATTTTCGATGGCTGCGAAGTCGTGACCGTCAATGGCCTGCACATGGAACCCAAAGGCCTCCAGCTTATCCACAATGGGGTAGGGGCTCATGACCTTGGCTACATCGCCGTCGATTTGCAGGCCGTTGTTATCGATGATGACGCACAGGTTGTCCAGCTTATAGTGGCTGGCGAACATACAGGCCTCCCAAACCTGACCTTCCTGAATCTCGCCGTCGCCCAGCAGGGTGTAGACCCGGTTAGACTTGCCCTTGACCTTGGCAGCCAGTGCCATACCGCAGGCGGTGGAGATGCCCTGTCCCAAAGAGCCGGTGGACATATCCACACCGGGGACAGAGTTCATGTTGGGATGTCCCTGCAGGTAGCTGCCTACCTTACGCAGGGTAAGAAGATCCTCCACGGGGAAAAATCCACGCAACGCCAGTGCGGCGTACAGACCGGGGGCAGTGTGGCCCTTGCTGAGGACGAAACGGTCCCGGTCATCCCACTTGGGGTTCTTGGGATCTACGTTCAATTCCTTGAAATACAGGTAGGTGAACATATCGGCAGCGGAAAGGCTACCGCCGGGATGACCGCACTTAGCGGCATGGGTGGATTCGATGATGCCCATGCGCACCTTGCAGGCGGTGATGGAAAGCTGGTTCAGGTCCTGAGCTGTCATAGTATATCTCCTTCGTTGTCCAAAGTCGCCTATTTCTGCATTTTTGCATACTACGCCACTATAGTATCATTATTCCCCAGATTTTTCAAGGTTTTTCATCATATTGCTGTCAACAAATCAGCTCCAAGATAATCCATCAGATTCGGCATTTCGCACAATCGGTAGATTGGTGGGCTAAATTATTGTTTAGCGGTGTAACAGCACGCACCGTCCCTTGGCCCCCTCTGACGAGGGGGCTGGCGAAAATCTTTGATTTTCGACTGGGGGAGAGAAGAATTTCAACATTTTCTCTCCCTCCGAGCCGGCGTTCGCCGGC
>JAZQIN010000055.1:0-2028 GCA_045541155.1 Faecousia sp. | reverse complement strand
TGTCATTGCGAGGCCCGAAGGGCCGTGGCAATCCGTACTCCTCGCAATCCGTAGAGAAAACGGATTCCCACGGTCGCTACGCTCCCTCGGAATGACATGGTATTTTGTTTTTGCGGTAGTCGCATAAACAATAATTTATCGTTCTTTGACACGCTGAACGGGGTTGCCGATGGCAACCCCGTTAAAATCAGTCCTCGAAGGTCAGAATGTCCTTATACTTCTCCTTGAAGATTTCGTAGACGGCGTTCAGAATGTCGTCGTCGGTGATGGACAGGTAGTTCTCGTTCTCCTCGTCCACCGGCTCAATCTCCAGAATCACAATCTCGCCGCTGTCGTCGGTGGGCATCAGCAGCAGGTACTCCTTGCCCTGATACTCGATTACATCCAGATACTCGAAGGTGGCCTCGGTGCCGTTCTCGTCGGTGAGGGTCAGCAGGTTCTCCTGCTCCTCCAGAATTTCGTTGTTTTCCATTTTTATTTCCTCCTTATGCCAGATAAATGGCCTTGCAGGCCAGCATTGTCATATAGCAGTCCAGCTTGCTAACCAGCTCCATAGGTGCGTGCATACTCAGCACCGGAACGCCAGCATCCACGGTGACGATGTTCCGGTTCGCCATATAGGCCGCAACGGTACCGCCGCCGCCCTGATCCACTTTGCCCAGCGTGGCAATCTGCCACTGGACACCGGCGTTGTCCAGTGTGGTACGGATGTGGCTCATGGCCTCGGCGGAGGCATCAGAGGCGCCACCCTTACCACGGGAACCGGTGTACTTGCAGATGGCAACGCCGTAGTTGAGCAGGGAGTTGTTCCGGCGGTCGCTGACCTCTGCAAAGTTGGGGTCGAAGGCATTGGACACGTCGGCGGACAGGCAGAAGGAGTTGGCGTAGCACTCCATCAGTTTCACGTTCTGTGCGTCGCAGAGCATTTCCATGAAATATTCAAAGGCCCAGCTCTGCATACCGGAGATGCCCACGGAGCCGATTTCTTCTTTGTCAGCGAGGATGCAGACGGCGGTGTGGGTGGGGGTGCCCATGGTCAGCAGGGGCTCGATTTCCGCAAAGGCGCAGACCCGGTCGTCGTGACCGTAAGCGCCAATCAGACTCCGGTCCAGACCCACCTCACGGCACTTGCCGGCAGGAACGATGTTCAGCTCGGCGGACAGGAAGTCGGATTCGATGATGCCGTACTTTTCGTTCAGCAGCTTCATGATGTTCAGCTTCACCAAATCGCTGCCCTCGCCGGACAGAGGCTCGGTACCCAGAATCACGTTCAGCTGCTCACCGGCGATGCCCTCGGCCAGGGTCTTCTTCATCTGGTCGGCGGCAAGGTGGGGCAGCAGGTCGGACACCACGAAAATAGGGTCACTGTCATCCTCGCCAATGGTCACCGTGACGGTGGTGCCATCCTTCTTGCAAATCACGCCGTGGATGGCCAGGGGGATCGTGGGCCACTGGTACTTCTTGATGCCGCCGTAGTAGTGGGTCTTGAAGTAGGCGATTTCGCCGTCCTCGTAAAGGGGATTGGGCTTCAGATCCAGACGGGGGGAATCCACATGGGCGGCGCAAATGTTGGCACCCTTGGCAAGGCTCTCAGAGCCGATGACCGCCAGCAGGATGCTCTTGTTGCGGTTGTTGTAGTAGACCTTGTCGCCGGGATTCAGGGCCATGCCCGGGGTCAAAGGCTGGAAGCCATGCTGCTCGGCAATTGCGACGGTCCATGCCGTGGCCTCACGCTCGGTCTTGCAGGCATCCATAAACGCCATATAGCGCTTGCAGTAGTCTTCCATTTCAGCACGCTGCTCAGCGGTGAGGGTGGCGTAGCCGTTCTTCGGCGCGGCCAAAAGCGACTCGCGCAGTTCTTCATTGGTCATAAAGTGTCCTCCTATCGCAAATTATCGTTTAGCGCACTAAACGCCGCACCCCTTGCCTCTCCCTCTGGGAGAGGTGCCCAGTGCGCACACTGGGCGGAGAGGGTGTCCTATCATTGTTTTGACACCCTCTCAGTCAAAAATCAAAGATTTTTGCCAG
>JAZQIN010000054.1:0-3680 GCA_045541155.1 Faecousia sp. | reverse complement strand
ATTCCGAGGGAGCGTAGCGACCGTGGGAATCCGTTTTCTCTACATATTACGAGGAGTACGGATTGCCACGGCCCTTCGGGCCTCGCAATGACAAGCGTTGTATACGGTGCAGTGCTTAGTGCGCTAAACAATAATTTACATGATTCGACAAAGAAATTATACTTCAAAATGATTTTAGAAACAAGTATTTTTTCGGCAGAAGGGTAGAAATCCTTTATCAAAGCTGGTATAATATAAATTTAGTGAAAGAATAGAGATAGAAAGGAATGATTTCGCTATGGGTATTTCCGGATCGGCCCCGTGGGTGAAGTTCTACGGCAGTACACCTGCCTCCATTGATTATCCCCATACTACCATGTACCAGCAGGTGGCTGTTGCGGCAAAGCGTTACCCGGACCACATCGCCTACAATTTCATGGGCAAAAAAACAACCTTCCGCACCTTCCTCACCCGCATTGAAGCAGCGGCCCGGGGCCTGCACGCCATGGGCCTGCGTCGGGGTGACCGGATTACGATTTGCATGGCCAACACGCCCCAGGCACTGGATTGCTTCTACGCCTGCAATCGGATTGGCGTGATTCCCAACATGATTCACCCCCTGTCCGCCGCAAAGGAGATTCAATTTTATCTGGATTTTTCCAAGTCCAAGGCAATTTTGACATTGGACCAGTTTTACGACAAGGTCGCCTCCATTTTGCCGGAGCTGAAGCAGCCCTGTCAGGTACTGATTGCAAAGGTGGGCGACGAATTGCCCTTCCCGTTGGGTCTGCTGTATCCCCTGACCAAGGGCGGACGGCATCCGCTGCCCAAGACCGGTTATACCCTCTGGTATGATATGGTTGCCGCCGGCAAAAATGCGCAGCTGCCCCCGGACGAGGGCAAGTACGACGAATGCGGTGCCATCCTTTATTCCGGCGGCACCACCGGCACCACCAAGGGCATCATGCTGAGCAATCTCAACTTCAACGCCCTCGGTCTGCAGACCATCGCCGCCTCCGGTTTCGGCAGCGTTGCCGGCATGAAGATGCTCTCTATCATGCCCGTCTTCCACGGCTTCGGACTGGGCATTGGCATCCATACAGCGCTGATTGGCGGCGCAACCTGTATTCTGGTTCCTCAGTTCAGCGTGAAGGTCTATTCGGATACCCTGCTCAAACAGAAGCCGGAGCTGATTCCCGGCGTGCCGACGTTGTTCGAGGCACTGCTTCGGGCAGAAAGCCTGCAAAATGCGGATTTGAGTTTCCTGAAGGGCATCTTCTCCGGCGGCGACAGCTTGTCTCCGGAGTTGAAAAAGAAGGTGGACACCTTCTTGAAAGAGCACGGCTGTACCGAACAGATTCGAGAGGGTTACGGCACCACCGAGTGCGTCACCGCCTCCTGCCTGACTCCCAAGGATTACGCCCGCAGTGGCTCCATCGGCGTTCCCTTCCCGGACACTTTCTACAAAATCGTCAAGCCCGGCACCACGGAGGAACTGCCTGCCAACAACGAGGGTGAGATTTGCCTGTCCGGCCCCACGGTCATGCTGGGCTACATGGACAATGAGGAGGAGACCCGTCAGACCCTCCGCCGCCATGGCGACAACCGAATTTGGCTCCACACCGGCGATTTGGGTCACATGGATCAGGATGGGTTCGTCTACTTCCGCCAACGGCTCAAGAGAATGATTATTACCTCCGGTTATAACGTCTATCCTTCTCAGCTGGAGAACATCATCGATGGTCACGACAAGGTGCTGCTCAGCTGCGTGATTGGCGTGAAGGACCTCTACCGGGTCCAGCGAGTGAAGGCCTACATCGTCCCCATGCCCGGCATTGCCCCGGATGAGGCCCTGAAAGAAGAAATACTGGACTACTGCTCCAGCCGCATCGCCAAGTACGCCATGCCCAGAGAAATTGAGTTCCGGACGGAACTTCCCAAAACACTGGTGGGTAAGGTGGCCTACCGGGTACTGGAGGAGGAAGCCAATGCCAAGGAGGGCGGCTGATGAAAAAACGCATCTGGGAGCTGGATGCTTTCCGGGGACTGTGCATCGTAGGTGTGGTGCTGGTCCACTTTGTGTTTGATTTGGTAGAGATGTTCCAGATTGTGAATTGGGATTATCCCCAGTGGTTTTCCTTTGTGAAAAACTGGGGCGGTGTGCTGTTTCTGGTGCTGTCCGGCATCTGCGTCACGCTGGGATCCCATCCGGTTCGCCGGGGACTGATTGTGATTGGCGGCGGTATGCTCTGCACCCTCGCGACCTACGGGATGTACCGTTTCGGCTTCGATAGCTATATCATAATCTACTTCGGCGTTCTCCACTGTCTCGGCAGCTGTATGCTGCTGTGGCCCATGTACAAGGCCCTTCCCTGGTGGGCACTGCTGTTCCACGGCATTGTCCTCACCGCCGCCGGATTCATGATTGCCGGAATCGACGCACCGGATTCGTGGATGGTGGCACTGGGCTTCCGGCTGCGAGGCTTTTCCTCCTCGGACTATTTTCCGCTGCTGCCAAATCTGGGATTTTTCCTCATTGGTGGGGCGCTGGGCAAGCTGCTCTACAAACAAAAACAGAGTCGCATCCCGGTTGTGGACGAAAAGCATCCGCTGGTTCGACCCTTCTGCTTCTGCGGACGGCACTCTCTGTGGATTTACCTGCTCCACCAGCCGGTGCTGGCCGGAATATGTTACCTGTTGACTCTTTGAATTGGAGGCGCTACCATTGAATAAGATTTTGAAACCTAAATTTGCCCCCCTTGTGGCCACATCCGGTGGCCTTCTGGGCTTTTTCCTGCGGCTTGCCATGCTGAACGGAGGCACTGACGCTGAGGGGCTGTACCCTCCGGCAACGGCGCTGTGGATCGTGCTGTGGATTGTGAGCATTGCAGTACCGGTGCTGGTGATTCTGATGACCCGGCCCCTGAAGGAAGAACTTAAATATTCTGAGACCTTCCCTGCTTCCATTGTGTCGGCTCTGGGATCACTGGTCGGCACAGTGGGCTTTGGAGTATCGGCAATTACTATGCTGAAAAATAACGTTAACGGCGATACCATAACCTTCATCGCCGGACTGATTGGTCTGTTTGCCAGTCTGATGCTGACGATGACCGGCTACGACCGGCTCAAAGGCCGCCGCCCTCATTTCCTGTGCCATATCAGCGCCTGCCTGTTCATGGCCCTACGGATTTTCGACCAGTGCAAAGTCTGGAGCAACGAGCCGCAGATTGGCATATTCCTGTTTCCATTGCTGGCCCAGATTGTTGTAATGCTGGCGGCCTACCATCTGTGCGCCTTTGATTTAAAGCTGGGCAAGCGGCCTACCAGTCTGCTGTGGAGCCTCACCGGCGTGTACCTGTGCCTTGTGGCCCTGCCCTCCGGCGATTCGATTTTCTTCGGCTGTATGGCAGTGTGGCTGCTGACCAACATCTGCAGCCTGCGTCCGGCGAAGCGGCCCAAGCTGACACCCCAGAAACCGGAAAATCCGGTTCAGGCTCAGCTGAGCAGCAACGATGTGTCCATTGATGAACTGAAAGCCCTCCTAGACGAGGAGTGAGGATGTAAATTATCGTTTAGCGCACTAGCGGCGAAGCCGCCTTGGCTCTCCCTCTGGGAGAGCTGGCACCGCCGAAGGCGGTGACTGAGAGGGTTTCGGCGCTTTATATACCCTCTCCGCCCCAGTGTGCGCACTGGGGCACCTC
>JAZQIN010000053.1:0-34455 GCA_045541155.1 Faecousia sp. | reverse complement strand
TCCTCCCTAATCGTCTTCCCACAGACCCGGCAAGTATAAAACCGGGTGCAGGAGAGGTTCTTGTCCAGATGTACATCACAGCGCAACAGCCGCCGGAACGGATGCCGCAGCCTTTCGCAAAGCTTGAATATGAGGGTCATGGGTGGGCCTCCTTCGGCGGCTCCGGCAGAGCATCCAGTGCGGTCTTGGCAGCACCATAGTCCGTAAACCAGACAACGCCTTGCTTGTCCATATCTAGATGATTACTAAAACCCTCGCCGCCACGAACCACGATATATTCCTTGCGGCGAAGACATCTCCGGCTGTGCTCATCTCGCAGGTGTACCCCCACAAGAGTCTGTGTATAGATATGCCCACCGCCGTTTTTACGCCGTGCGAGAATGTGGATTTTGCTGCCAATAGGACAAGGCAACCGCAATATCGTGCCGTTTTCTTCGGCTGTTACGAATCCTTCCAAAGCGTCCGCCGCCTGTTCCAGCAGCTCCTGCGCCGGCGGTGCCACCATGTGCATCACACTGCGGATTTTCGTTATCAGTTCATTGGTTTTCATGCAAAGTCCTTTCTATGTTTGCGATTGCCCGGAACACCGGATAGAACTGCTGTGGCACGACGGCGTTTCCGTAGCACTGCATTCGCTGTTTGTATCCCTGATATCCCCCCATCCAAGAGGGAATCCCATCATCCATTCCGCAAACAGGGGGTTGATGTACTGCCCAATACGTTCCGGGAAGATAATCCCCAGTGAAGCGCACAGGGCTTGTCCATGTTTGCCGTTGTGCTCCTGCGGTGTTTGTTTGCGAATCGGCTTGAAGTCCTGACTGGCTCTGGGAGATGCCAAGGATACAAACCCGGTATCTTTCATGGTGCGCACCGACAGCGTGAGCCGGTACACAGAACGTCCAAACTTCGTAACCTTCCGCTTCCAAGTCGGAGCATACGGACTCATGTATTGTTGATAATAGGCCATTAACGTTTTCGCCAACAACGTACTGCGGCCGCAGTTCCCGGACAACTCGGACAAATTCAGGCCACAGGTGCCGTTCATCGTTTTCAGCGAGCCGTTTGCCGATGACGCTATGCGGCTGGCACGGGAACCCCCCTGATATACAGGTGACGGATTGCAGGCCTGTCCGCTGATAAAAGTCATCTGCTGTAAGTCCATGAATATCCCTCCATTTCGGCACATCCGGCCAGTGTTTTTGTAAAACGGCGTGGGGATAGTCGGCCCATTCGCATTGTCCGACAGTCCGGAACCCAGCCCCCTCCGCCGCAAGGTCAAGTCCGCCAATGCCCGAAAACAGGGATAGGTGGGTCAGGTCGTTCATGTTTCCTCCTCAAACAGTGATATTTGCTGTTCTTCCTGTTTTTTCTTGTATTGGGCATCCAGCTCATAACAACGGTCAACACCCAGAATGCGCTCATATCGTTCTCGCTGATAACCAGTAATGCCAGAAAGCCCTTGAGTGATTATTTTTCGTTCCAGCGCGGCAATCTTCTGTTGTGCTGCTTTAGCTTTTCGTTGCCGTTTTCTTTCGGTTTGTTCTTTCTGGGCATCCACTTCATGGATAACAATAATGCCGTCCTGAATATCGCGTAAATCCTTCGCCAAATCTCTGCCGACCTTTTTCTCGGCTCTAAAGTTGATAAAATCAATTTTCAAAGTTGGCTCAAAAAACAGCTCCGAATGCTTGTTTAGGCGAAGGCGACTTACTGCATCACGAAGACCGTATTTCACGATTGCTTCACATAATGCCAGTGGAATTGGTTTATCAAAAAGCTTTTTGCCTTTTGTCACCGTCACATGCTCATACGCATCAAATAACCCCTCGCCCTTAATTGAACGAGTCCATTTTTCATCGTAAAACACGAATCCTCTTTTGCTCCTGTCAATTTCTTTTTGAAGTACTACGCAATAGGAGCAGCCGTAGGTAGCACAGGTTTCCGGATGATAACCCGGTGTCCATTTCTTCGTGCGGCGGTTATACCTGCATTGGTGCCGGCACACTCTGCTATCCTTCCGGGCCGAGAAATCCTCCCACAATCGATTTTCTTCCTGCTCTGCCAGATCACGGACTCGCTGGACACTGGTTTCATAGGTCCATGGCTTGCAGGTTTCATGTACGGCGCAGAAGCGCAGCTGTTCATAGTGCGCACCGCCACGGGCATTTCCCTCTTCCAAAAGGGGGTGGTTCAATCCACAGTGTTCTTTATCGTAAAAGGGACATAAAACTGTCATATTATCGTTTTCTTCAGTCCAATCGATGCCCATGTATGACATGTAACCGCTGTGAGATATCTCTGTCCTTTTCAGAATCAGGCCGCAGGGAGTTTCAAACGTAACATTCAACCGGCTGCGGTAGTCATACTCCCATCCACCGTGATACTCGCTCCACCGTCTGCACCCGGGAGGAATCTGAGCCTTTGTCCAACCCTCAGTTAAAAGGCGTTGGGTCAATTTGTTTGTTTCCATTTCAAATACCAGGGCAAGGAACCAGCCCGAAATGTTCCTCCATCGTGTGCCGCAGCTCATCAGCTGTAACGCCGTACTCTTTACAGATGCAGGCTTCACAGACAATGCTCTTGTAACCTAGCGCACGACTGCACCGCTTGTCCCACGAGTTGACATCGCCACTACAGGATGGGCACTCTAAATCCGGCAGCCAATGAAGCTTTCGATGGTTGGAGTAATGCACATACTGTTCGCTCATAGCCCCTCCATCCTACACTGCATGGGCACCTCGAAATTGCACCACAGCACCTCTGTGCGAGCATCCTTGTTCTGGTTGTAGGACTTCCGTGTGATGCGGCTCCAGCCACACAACGTTTCATCATACAGCTCCGAAGGATAGCCGCTGAATATCACTGAACCCTTGTGCTGAAGGAGCGCTTCCAGCAGCTCCACATGGTCCTGTTCCGTCATCTCGTGCCGGTACAGCTCGCCGCCTCGGGTGTCCAGCAGGTATGGAGGGTCAGCGTAAATCAGCACATCCGAATAATTCCACCGGCGAATCAGCTCCAACGCTGGGCGATTCTCGATCTGTACATCCTTCAAACGGCTGGCAGCAGCCATAATGTCATGCGGCATCCGGTTCCAGTTCCGGACGCAATAAGCGCTTTCACGGCCGCAGATGTCCGTCTTGAATCCGCCGTTATCGCAGGTTCGGAATCCATGGGCCATCCTGCACCGGATGGCGAACTGGTACGCACGCTCCAACTTGGTGTACGTTTTCTCCTTGCAGGCTTTCTCATAGACCTCCCGAGAGTAGGGGGTCATATGAATCATCATTGCCAGCTGTTCCGGCAATTCTCGCAGAATCTCGAAGAAGTTGACCACTTCTCCGTCGATATCGTTGATGGTCTCAATGGCAGAGGGCGGCTTGTTAAACAGCACGGCTCCACTGCCGAAATACGGCTCTAAGTAGCTCCGATGCGACGGCATCAGCCCAACGATTTCCTTTGCCATGCCCCATTTACTGCCGGGGTAATTGATCAGTGCGGTCATAATCTCCTCCTAATCTCCCCCATCTGCACATCCCACCATTTCAGGCGTGCTTCACAGGGGTAGTTGGTAGTATCGGGTATCCCGGTTTGCGAGCTGGAAAACTTTACACTCCTCACAATTTCCGTTTTCACAAATATCACAAAGAACGTTGCAAGAAGCATTCACTTCATGAAAACTATGCTCCCTATTGACCCTCAAACCGCCGATTTCTTCCTCTTTCCCAAACGGCATCTCCGGATCATACTCCGTTACGATTGACATCTGTTCCATTGAAGCCTGTGCGTTTTTTCTTCGAACCTTCTTTCCCTCGTGGGTATACTTGTCCACCACTTCCTGTGTATTCTTCGCTTTGGAGAAGGTCTGTCGTTGCCCATCGAAGTCAAGCTCGATCATAGCCCGGGCACCTTCCTTGTTTTTCGTGATAAACAGCTGCCGTGGGCCGGTCATTTTGGACTTCGCCTTCATCCGCAGCATCATGATTACATCCGCATCCTGCTCCAGCTGTCCGGATTCTCTCAGGTCAGAGTTTTCAGGCGTGTCCGAGTTTTCCTTTCTTTTCAGCTGGCTAAGCCCGACAACGGTCACCTTCATGTCCTGCGCCAAACGATGAAGCGCCAGCGAGATATTCGTCACCTGTTCCGTCCGATTGAAGCCTTCGGCGCTGAGCAGTTGCACATAATCGATGATAATCAGGTCATACCGCCGCATGGCAGTCACCGACCGTACCTGCGCCACCGTCATGCCGGAGGCCGGTATCAGCTCCAATTTCCGGGTAACGACCCGCTCCACCATGCACCCGATTCGTTCCCAGTCCGAATCCGAAATTTGATTTAGTTTAATTTGCTCCATGGTTAGGCCCGTCTCTCCGGCCATCTTCCGGTCAAAGAGTTTTTCCGAGCTGGTCTCAAGACTGAAAAAGCCCACATTCATCCGTTCTGCCCAGTGCCAGCAGCACTGCAGCGCAAAGGCCGACTTGCCGGCTGAGGGATAGCCACCCAGCAGAATAAAATCCCCCGGTTCGCAGTACAGCACCTTGTTCAGCGCCGGGATTGCCCAGCTCAGGTATTTCCGTTCCCCCACGTGCCGCTCCATGAACGTACGCATTGCATCCTCCATGGTGGTGATCCGCAAGGCGGACTTGTCCACCATCAGGGCGTTGGCTTCGTCCAGCAGGATTCGCAGCTCCTCGCTGTTCTCAGCCGTGGATATCTGTACGCCAATGTCACGCAATGCCAGTACCTTTGCTTGTTCCCGGCAAAGGCTGAGATAGTGATCCACATTGGCAGCCGTGGGAGTGATCTGCATCAACTCCATCAGATATTTCCGATAGTCCGACCCCAGCGCGTTCGCCAGCGTCACCACGTCCACTGTTACACCATCGGCAAACAACCGACACATGGCGTTGTATACCGTTCTGGCAGGACCGGTGAAGTCTTCCTTCCGGGTCTGTTGGATCACCTTAGGAACCAATTGCGGTTCAATGAGCGCAGACCCCAGCACCGCATGCTGTGCCTGTAGGTAATTTTCCATCGTCACAGACATATGTACTCCCCCTCATCCACTGCGGCATCCACAGGCGCATCCTTGCCGGCATAAATCGATTGCCAGCCGTTCACCGTGGCCGTGTCCAGCAGCTCGATCATTCTCTCCGTGTCCGCATAGGTCAGCTTCACCAGCCTGTTGCACAGGGCCGTCACCGCCGCCTTGCTTTTCATAGGCTTTTTCAGAGTCACCCGATTCTCCACGAACCGAGCCAAAGCCAAGTACAGTCGATTCTTCATCTCCGACGGCCTGTCCGTAAAGTTCCGCCGTATCCAGTCCTCGAACAGCGGCATCGGCTGAAAAATTTCTTTTTCTTTTTTATTTTCTTTTTCTTTCTTAGTAATATTATTACTTGTATTATTCTCCTTATCATTTTTGATACCACCCTCCCTGCAAAATTGATAGGGGGTATTATCAAAATTGATATGTGGATGTGCGTCAGATGTGGACACCGCTAGGCGAATCTTTCGCCGCACGACTTGTCCGGTATTGTCCTTCTCCAGCTCTCTAACGATGTAACCGGCCTTCTCCAGCTCACCTAACTGACGAGCCACCGTCCCGATGGTGCATCCGTATAACCGAGCGAAATAGTCGTTGCTGGCAAAGCAAAACCCTTCCGCATTCGTCAGGGCAGAAATCTCCCCGTAAAGCAGTTTGGCCTTGTCCGGAAGTGCTTCGTCATAACGCACCTGCGCCGGAATCACCGCATAATAGCCGGGCTTTACCTCTGCCCCTTGACTTTCCACTTGATTTGTGTTATCATCCATATGTGTACATCTCCATTCCAGTGGGGATCAGCGCCGACGTGTTCATCCACGCCGGCGCTCTTTTTATTCGCTGATTTCATGATAAACCTCCGGCGGCTCATGGCAATCGCACCGCTCATCCGGGTCTAAATACGCCCCACATTCCGGGCAACGTCTGCACCCCATCCGTCTTTCCTCCAATCTTCCTGTCATTAAAAAGGATGTGAAACTGCTACCTGCATTTTGCACCGCAGCTCCTTCAGGCACCGACGCAGAAAACTCACCGGCGTAGGCATACCGGTGACCTCGCTGAGCTGATGCCGAAAGAACGCATCCAGATCAGTATTGTCGCACCGTTTGTACGCCGTAGCAATGCATCTGGTGATACTCCGGCAAACCTCATCCGCCGGAACCTGATAAATCTCTCCCGTAACTCTGTAAACCCCACGGGATGCGCAGTCCATCAGCCCCGGGTGCTGGTATGCCTGAATCAATGCTGTCCGAAGAATCTGGATATACTGCCAGCCTTCCGCCAGTCCCAGCCTTTCCAGTAGCTCGTCCACTGTGTCCTCCAGTGTCGGAGCCGGAATCAGTCCCTTCCGAAGAATCCGAAGCATCTTCCGGCCTTCCTCCTGCTCCTCCGGCGACCCAATCTCAATCAACACCAGCGCATTGACCTTCATCTCTGTAACTGTCAAATCAGCCACCTCCAGCCCCTTGGATTCGCATAGCCATCAAGGGCCAGTGCCGCACCGCTGCAGCTCAGCGCAATGAGAGATGCTCCTAAATTCCAGTGCTGAATTATGAGAGTCCAGCCTAGAGCGAACCATCCGGCGCACCCCGACAGAATTAGTAGGAGAACGATTCTTCGCTTCCTGCGTTCCAGTTTCTTCATTGTGTACATCTCCTTTGTTAGCGGTCGTTGGTTGACACCATCCGGCGGAAGTCCGCAGCTCCACCGGATGGCGGCCCGTCTTTCCGAGCAGTCATCCATTGAGCAGTATGCGCTTGTCATTGCGAGGGCGAAGCCCGTGGCAATCCGTTGGCATAGCCGCTGGAGGGCAGAGCCGGAATCGAACCGGCAACCTGTGGCCGTGCAACCACCGTGCTTTCCAAAGCACCTCCCACCCATCTTTAATGCTGAATGCATAATGCAAAATAATCACAAATCGTCTGCACTGCGGATATCTCTCATTCTGCATTCTGAATTTTGCATTCTGCATTTTACTCCGGATGCCCCACCGTCATCCGTCTGCTACACTGCCTACGCAGTCCGCTCCCGCCTGCGTAGAATGGCAAAAACGCAGGCACAACCTTATTCAGAGCACAACATCATGTCATTCCGAGCCAGTCCGCAGACTGGCGTGGGAATCTCCTGCGTCGAGGTGATTCTTACGCCAGCGCATACTCTGGTTCACAATGGCACGGATGGCACAGGCTCCGCTTTTTTAGCTCCCCCAGATGTGCCGTCTGCATCGGGATTCTGACAATAAATGACCGTCGTAGGGCACGCATTGCATGCGTGCCGCTTCTTTCTGTCCGCTTCCCCCATCTGACGCACTACTCGAACCCCGAGGTGTACCAGTTGATCAGATGGACTTTAGGAGTGATGCGCACAGGGGGAAATTGCGCGCATTCACCCCAGGGAAGCTCCAGCGGCAAAAGAATTACCACTGTTACCCCCTCCTTTATTAATTTGGGACGGGCCGGACTTGAACCGGCGACATCCTCCGATGCTGGAGCGCTCTATTTCCTGCTGAGCTACCGTCCCATATTCTTCTGTCATTGCGAGCCAGTGCGCCACAGCGACGCGCTAAGAGCCGCCGCTTTGCGGCGGTTGCGCTTTGCACGCGCCTGCGGGCGCAGTGGCGTGGCAATCTCCTCAGACTTCCTCCGCACATCTGCGCCGCAGCCGCCTTGGCTCCCCTTTCAGGGGAGCTGGCACGGCGAACGCCGTGACTGAGGGGTTTATGTACTGCCACCCTCCGCCGCACGTTTGCCTTTCTCCCGAATGTTCCGCTCCGTGGCGAGGATCATATCCACCGCAGCCTTCTTGATTCCTTCCATCCGTCTGGCCCGTTCCTCCGGAGTCAGTACAGGCCGGCGAATCGTGATTATGGCGTTTTCGGTTCTCATGTGCGTAACAATCCATTCCGTATCTTCCATTGCGTACTGCCTCCTTTCTCTAAATCCTACGCCCCACAGCCCGTCCGTTATGCGACCGAATCAGCCGCAAAAGAACAACTCATCCTGAGCCTCCGCGCTGCTGGTAATTCCAAGCCCTATGGCGATTGACCAGAACTCATCCGGGGTAAAATCCTCATCGCTGCCCAGCATCTCCACGAAGTAGTCCTCCTCAATGCCGCAGACTTCCGCAAAATGAGCCAAAGAATACCCTTCCTCATAAATTGCCTGAGTCAGTTTCTCGTATCGCATACACTATTCCTCTCCTGAATCATTCTGCATACCTCTTGCACCCCTCTCCAGAATCTGCTAAAATCGACCCGAAAGGAGGCACACTCATGAACTTTGACTATATCGAATTAAGCAAAGAAGAAATCCAACGACTCTGCCAGATTGCCAAGGCACCGAACGGACTCCCCTCCGGCACCAACGAGAAGAAACTTATGGAATACCGCTTCATTGAGCGAAACTGGTATCATGTGCAGTCCGAAGATGGGGAACGCAAAATGGAGCCAGTATCGGTCATCGAACCTAAAGGCGAGGAATATCTTCGCTATTATCGCCGCAAGCGAAAAGACTTATTGTGGAGCAACGGACTCCAAATCATCAATCTCATACTCGCCTTGATTGCTGCCATAACCGGTATCATCGCAGTATTAGACTGACAGAGTTGCATATACAGGCTATTGTCAGTAAGGCAATTGCAATGTAAGTCAGCACATGGTTATCCTTCATCCCCTCACCTCCCCTCAGGCTCCCACGCCCTCCGGCATGCGCAACTGGTCCGCCATGGCGACCATACATTCCTCTTGCACCCATCTCCAAAATCTGCTAATATCGACTAGAAAGAAGGTGAACTAATGAAATACTATCCAGCATACATTTGTGAAAACGGCCATCCTGTCGAAACAGTATCCATTTCGTGCAACGATAAGCACTGCTCTCGATGTGGGGCACCAGTGATTTCTGCTTGTCAAAACTGTCATACCATGATTCGCGGTCATGAGTATGGTGCCTGTGGCTACTATCGCGTGCCTTTCTATTGCTGCGACTGTGGAAAACCCTTTCCGTGGATGGAAAAAGCTATTCAATCAACGATATCCCTTCTGGCAGAGGATGAAAGTATCACCGCCGAGGAGTGCAACCGTCTGATTGAAGTACTGCCAGATACTATCGCCGAAACTCCCGCAACGCATCTTGCGGCAGCCAGAATCAAGAAAGCGCTTAAGGTTGTAAGTAAATTCACAGCAGAAAGTTTATGCCAGTTTATTCTTGAATACGGGTGCGAGCTGATTCAGAAGAAGCTTGGGCTGTAGCCTTGCGCATCTCGAATAGATTAAGCCAGTAACCCGGACACGAATCGTATCCGCAGTTATATGGCTTTTTCTTTATCCAGCAATCGCAGACTTGCCGTAGTTTAACAGCACATATCCGGCAGAAGTTTGCGGAATCTTTGTTCTCTGTGCCACACTTCGGGCAAAGCACCACACCCTCACCTCCCCTCACGCTCCCACACCCTCTGGAGTGCGAGCGCTTGTTTTATGGCTTACTCAAAAAACCTCGCCCAGGGGAAACCCATAACCTCCGCAATCTTTTTAGCCATAGGTACACTAGGATGTCTGATTCCAATTTCAATAGATGCGTAGGTGCTCTGAGCAATCCCAATTTCCTTTGCCATCTCGGCCTGTGTACGAGAGCCACGCAATTCCGCAAGCCATTTTAACATCTCATCCACCCCCTCCCTTGCTTGGGCTATTTCGCTCTGTGTTTAGTCTATCATTTCATTCTGTGTTTGTCAACACATTTTGTGATTATTTTTACAAAAAATCAATCACCTCTTGCAATTAACTGTTTTTTGTGTTCTCATAATTGCAAGAGGTGATTTCATGTTTCGTATTCAATTAAAAAAATTCCGTGAAGCAAGTAAGTACAAATCCCAAAGTTCTTTTGCCGAAGCAATCGGTGTATCCCAATCTACGGTCGGGAATTGGGAATCGGGTACAAGAGAACCCAGCCTGAAACTAATTATTAAAATCGCACACACGCTCAATGTTTCCATTGATGAATTACTGGGCAACACTGCAACATCCGTACCAAAATCAAAATGGATTTGTGGAGAATCTGGTTATTGGGATGGGTGCCGCCTGCGTGAAGAACGCATTTCACATGGCTACTCAGAAAAACAGCTTTCTGCACTGCTCGAGATAACCATAGAAGAATACGCTAGTTTGGAATCTGGTGAGTCCGAGCCTACATTCGCATTGCTACTGCGCATGGCAGACGTATTTACCTGTGATTTGGAGTATTTATGCCATAGGACGATGAAACTCGAAGTTGCACCAATGCAGTATTCTGGAAGCGAAAAGCTATTGATAAAAATGTATCGTGCTCTTGATGAACGGGGGCAGTCTGCTGTCTGGAATATACTAAATCATGAATATAATTCTCTTCCCGGGGAGAAGGCTAACGCTGCTCCCAAGGAGGCATGATTAAATGCTGTCATATTATGACTTTCAATCTCTCGTTTGCACTTCAGCAAAGCAGTATTTTGATTATTTGACGGAAAAACAAACTAAAGGGATTTTGGATTCGGGAAGAAAAGTGATTTCCGTCTATCAAATTACATCTGGACGTATTCCCAAAGAATATGTTTTGTCTGTTAGTGAGAAAGTGTTCCGGCCTGATGAGTGCGAAATATGGGTGCGCAACAAGCAAGCCATTGGCGTAGAAATATTGACTACAAACACTATCAATAGATTTACGCACTCAATTCGCATATCTGACAAAAATGGGTATCTCGACAACATCAATAATCTAACGCCTGATGATATCAAAATCGTATCTGACCTCCGTTTTCTTATCAAGCGCTTGTGGCAATTTTACAAATACAATCAATTCAATTTGCTGCCACCTTTCCCAATAGATATCCCGCAGCTTCCTGATGAGCAGACCGATTATTTATCTGAAGAACAGAAAAATGCTGTGGACTCTGTATTTCAATTCCCTGTCACCTATATCCATGGTGCGCCCGGTACGGGCAAAACAAGAGCAGTATTGGCGCAATGCATTCTCCGATACGTGATAGCAAAGAAACGCATATTCCTGTTGGCTCCTACCAATAACGCTGTCGAGCAAATGTTACGTGGAGTGTTGCCCGTCCTGAAAGATGCAGGTATTGATTTGGAGTGTGTCTACAGAATAGGTACAGCTTCTGAATCCTTTGCCAAAGAATATCCTCAGGTCATTGGCAATACCGCACTTGAATCACTGTTAGATAATCTTCTGAAACAAAAATCTCATTATGAATCTGAGGTTGATAACATTCACAAAACACAAGAACAGACGCAAAATCTCTTTATCCGGCTTGAGAAATGTAGAAGAACTCATATCGAAGTAGCAGGAATAGCGTCTCAATTAAAGGTTGCTCTCACCGAGATTGCTGAGCTTTCTAATACGCTTGGAAAATTATATGACCAGTCCAAATTGACTGAATTGGAATATGAACAAACGCAGAAGTCCGAGAATGAAGCAGCATCTGATGTTTCCATATGCAGAGATAATATTTCTCTCACGCAAAAGCAGATAGACAGGCTTAAGCATCGGTTTTGGAAGGCAAAGCAGCGTCATCAGCTAGAGGATGATTTGCGCATTCTTTTGGTTTCCTTTCCGCAGTACAAAGCTGCACACCAGAATGCTATATCTACCCAAAATCAAGCTCGTGAAAAATGGGCCGCTGCTACGCAAGCACATTTGGATTGCCTGGGGAAACACAACAAGTTACTAGCTTGTATTGAGAACCTCAGGAAACGCATATTAACTCTTGTAGATGCAGACCCTGATTACAAGGCATCTGTTGAATCCTCACTCTCCAGGTCTGATTATGAGCTAGGTGATGCATCCATCTTCTTGACAACGCTTGAATCTCAATATCAGGATTCAGCAAATCAAATCGACTATAATTTATATGAAACATACATAAGGGAACTCCAATCAATTAAGGATCAATTGGAGAGGATTGGGTCAAACGCAAAAATCAATCAAAAAGAAAATGCATTGGTGCTTGCTGGTACAATCGACTCAACCCTCCGTGATTTGATTATCCCAGATAACGAAGCGGATGAAATAAAAGAAAAACGTAAAATATTCCACGTTTTTCTAGATGAGGCCGGTTATACCTGCCTCGCTAAGGGAATGGCTGCTTTTGCCTGTGGCGCACCGGTCACCTTCCTTGGTGACCATAAGCAGCTCCCTCCTGTATGTGAAATGAGTAGAATTACAGAGGAGTTCGCTCCAATTTGTCTTTGGGCGTTGCCCATTGCTTATTATCCTGAATTGATACATGGAGATTTCAGAGATTTGTATTATCGCTGTTATTGCCGCAAAGATGAACCTAGTTTCTATGGTATTAATTATTGCTCCCTGAATACCTCATACCGTTTCGGGCATGGCTTAGCAGGCATTCTTGCAAAGTATATCTACACCAGTAAATTTCATGGAGTATCAGATACTCCATTTGAAATACAAATCATAGATGCACCCTTTATTGCTGGCACCTTCACCAAGTCAAATCAAGCGGAAGCAAGTGCTATCAGTGATTATCTCAACCATAACCCTAGTCATGATTTTTCGATTCTGGCTCCATATCGCAATCAGATTAAACTACTTCGTCGCATATTACCGAAAGATTACAAGGACAATATTCTTACAGTACATCGTTCACAAGGTTGTGAATGGGATACCGTGATTCTTAGCGTTACCGATACTCATAAGCCTTTTTTCACAGATTCTAACCTTCCTATCGGCAGAAGTGTTTTGAATACTGCAATAAGCCGAGCTAGACGCAAACTAGTTATCGTATGTGATGTCGGTGTTTGGAGTGCGAAACATGGGCAGATAATAACAGAACTGATTGAAACCGGAGCGTTTAACAAATAAACCGCCCCGGTGGATTAACACCGGGGCGAAACACAAGAAAGGAGCTGATGCATCATGTGGCAGCTGCCGAAATTATCAACGCATGACATCCTTATTTACCTCAGAAAATCCCGAACCGATGACCCGATGCTGACGGTAGAGGAAGTCCTATCCAAGCATGAGCAGATGCTCAATGAATGGGTGGAGCGTAATCTTCCCGGCTATGCGCCGGTACCGGAGGAGAACCGCTACCGGGAAATCGTCTCCGGCGAGACCATTGAGAGCCGTCCGAAGGTGCAGGAGCTGCTGCGCCGCATCGAGTCCCCCAGAGTCAAGGCCGTCCTGATTGTCGAGCCCCAGCGTCTCAGCCGTGGCGATTTGGAGGACATCGGCCGGCTGGTCAAGCTCCTCCGCTACACCAACACCCTCGCCATCACCCTCCAGTATTCCTACGACCTCAACGATGAGCGTGACCGGGATATGTTCGAACGGGAGCTGAAACGGGGAAACGAGTTTCTGGAATACCAGAAGCGCATCATGGGCAACGGCCGCATCCTGTCCGTCCAGAACGGTAACTTCATCGGCCAGCATCCACCCTACGGCTACCGGAAGGTCATCATCAAGGAAGGAAAAAGAAAGTGTCATACGCTGGAGCCAATTCCGGAGGAGGCCGAAATCGTCAAGCTGGTTTTCCAGCTCTACGCCCAGGGCACCAATGCCCATGCCATCGCCCGAACCTTAAATGGAATGGGTATTCCTTCGCCAGCCGGATGCAAATGGACAGCCCAAAGCGTCAAGCCAATGGTCACCAACGACCATTATATCGGCATGGTCCATTGGAACCGGCGAAAAACGGTCAAGGTAATTGAACAGGGCGAGCTAATCGCCACCCGACCTCGCCACAAGGAATATCTGGTCTATCCCGGTAAACATCCGCCCATCATCGACCGGGAGCTGTGGGATGCCGTTCAGGACATTCGTGGCAAAATGCCGCCGGTCAAAGATAAAGTCAAATATTCCAACGTGTTTTCCGGCCTGATATATTGCCAATGCGGTGCCGCCATGAGTCGGCGGCAATATAAGCGTGACGGCGTGGAGCGCTCCGCCCCACGGCTCCTTTGCGTGAATCAAACATCCTGCTGTACGGCTTCCTGCACTATGGAGGAAATGACTGCCGAAGTGATAAAGATTCTCAGAGCCGCTATTGCTGATATCGATCTCCAAATCCAGCGAGGACCGTCCGACGCTGCGCTGATGCAGCGCCAACTCATCGTCCAACTAGAAAAGCACCTCGACGATTTGGAGCAGCAAGAGTACACCCTTTGGGATAAATACACCCAGGAGGCCATGCCCCAGCACATCTTCGTAAAGCTGAAAGACAAAATCTATCAGGAACGTCAAGAGACCCAGCAGAGCCTTGCCGTAGCTCGTGAGACCGTTCCGGAACAAATCGATTACGAGCAACGCCGTGCCACCTTCCACGCCGCCTTAGAGTTTTTGCAATGCCCTGACGCATCTGTCCGGGAAACCAATCTCCTGTTGAAGAAGTGCATTAATAAAATCACCTACAACCGGAAAATGAAAAACAATAATAATCGCCGCTTCGGGACCCCGGAACCCATCGAGCTGGAAGTCAGCCTAAATATCTGACCCCACTCCCCGGCCCCGAAACACTTAGACCCACCATGTACAACATGGTGGGTCTAGTTCTTCCGTTCCAATATCAGTCAGTAACCCTTTCAGCTCGTCGAAGGGCATGGAGTAACGCTGCGACAGGTAGCGCAGCGATGCACCCAATTCTCCGTCCGGGCCGCCGTACTGAGAAATAATGATGGAGGCAAGCCGAGGATTGGGTCTGGCAATCTTAACCGGATATTGCAGCTTCTTATTATAAACAAACATCCTTATCCCTCCCTATTTGCGCAATATTCCCAGGGCCATGGGTCATCCAGCCAGCGGTACTCCCCTTCTGACGGGGTGGCATGATTCATCGGACCACACTCATTGGAGTATTCCATCATACACTGATGATACAGCTTTTGATAGGTCCTGTACATATCCAGTGCTACCTGATCATCCCGGTGGGTATCCAGATACAGTGCCAGCTCTTGAATCGCAAAGGCAAGCATCTGCAGCCGCACTTTGGGCGAGTCGGTCTTTTCGTGTTTATTGACCATCCCCTTGAACGGCAAATCCAGCCCCGGGTACATCGTACCTCGAATCAGCCCCTTAGGCGGCTCATACATGGACGGATTCGTCATTTGAAATGGGACAAATGGATTCGCCAAAGGCGCTTTTTCCGGCAGTATCCCATATGCGCAGTTCGTATCCTTCCTTTTTCGTTGCAAGTTTATTCCTCCTGTCGAAAAAGATTTGGAGCCGTCGCTCCGTATCATACTATGCAACGATGCGTCGAAGGGTTCTCATATGATGCCATTAAACATAAATATAAACGAGGTGTTGCGTATGAAGCTATGGAGGCTGGTCCCCTTATATGTGATTATTCTTGCCGGCGGACTCGCCGTGATCCTGGGCGGAAACGAGATGGTATCGGTCATGGTGGATACCGCTCCGGTTATTAAGCGTACGTGCGTCGTGATTGATGCCGGTCACGGTGGCATCGACGGAGGAGCCACGTCCTGTACCGGCGTACTGGAAAGCCAAATCAATCTGGAAATCGCGCTACGACTGAACGATTTGATGAACTATCTGGGATACGAAACGGCCATGGTGCGAACAACGGATACATCTGTATATACCGAGGGCAATACCATTGCGGCACAAAAGGTATCAGATTTGAAACAACGGGTCAAAATCGTCAACAGTTTAGAAAACGCACTACTTGTCAGCATTCATCAGAATACGTATTCTGACCGCCAGTATTCCGGTGCACAGGTTTTTTACGCACAGGAAGAACACAGCCGGCTGCTCGCTGAGAAGCTTCAATCTGCTTTCATACAAACATTAAATCCAACCAGCAAAAGAAAAAGTAAGCCATCCGACGGAATCTATCTGATGCAAAACATTACCCATCCGGGCATCCTGATTGAATGTGGTTTTTTGACCAATCCCCAGGAGGAGGCACTGCTGCGAGACTCCAACTATCAAAAAAAGATTGTCTGTGTGATTGCGTCCACCATCAGCGGATATTCTGAAAATTAATCGGCGAGGTTCCTCGAACCTCGCCGAATCATTATTCTGTATGCTTAATCGCCTCAAGCCGGGCGTTAATATGATTATGGTCAAGGCCATACAATTCGCCATCCTTAACCGAGTCAGGAATACTTTCGATTATCTCAATGGAAATCACTTTGAGAGCATGAAACGTTTCAGGATTTCCTATTGTGCCTAATGCATCATCAGAGTCAACTTTATACAAATGTACTTTGCGACATTCAGATGAGACGTTTTCTGTAGAATATTGGAAATATACAATATATTGGTCGTCTAGATTTCCGTCTAAAACAGCGGCTTTCGCTAACCGAACATTTATTGTATCGCAATCGTTTAAGGAATAACACAGTTGCTCAGTCGCAAAATCCACAGCTTTTTGCGTGTCTTCATCTATTTTATCCACTCGGACTACCATAGGTATTTCTTTTCTCTTATGCGCATGAACAGAATCCATTCCGTCTGACGATTGCATAAGCATAGTCCCCGTAATCGCCAACGACATCAGAACAAAAGTCATCAAGATGCTAGTCAACACAGTAAAGACAATTCCCAAAACCTTCCCATTGTGGTTCACAGCATTTCTTGATCTAACCAAACAGATGATGCTTGCGATGAAAACAAGCATAGTCGAAACTGTGCTGAATACCTGTATAGCAACACTGAAGGTTTCAGCAAAAATAGACACCACACTTCCAATGATAGCCGTGAGCTGAATCCCCAAAGCAACCAGAAGCAGAATGACGCCGCTATTATTACTTGCAGAAGCTTGCTTCAAAGGACTCCCCCCTACTATTGATTGGCATTTGTCCAGTATATTACAGCAGTCGGATGCCGGCTTTTTCGCACTCGGTGATGGTCTGCTGGTCCCAAACACTGGACTGCACCTCACCGATATGGGCGCAGCCCATCATCAGCATACTCAGTCGGGATTGACCGATACCACCACCAATGGTCAGCGGCAGTTCGCCCGCCAGAAGCGCCTTGTGGAAAGGGAAATCTCTGCGGTAGTCGCAGCCGGACAGCGTTAACTGACGATCCAGTGCCTCCGGATCCACACGGATTCCCATGGAGGAAATCTCCAGCGACCTTCCCAGAACCTCGTCCCAGAAGAAAATATCGCAGTTCAGATTCCAGTCGTCATAATCAGGCGCACGACCGTCATGGGGCTTGCCAGATTTCAACTTGCCGCCAATCTGCATAATGCAGGCAGTATGGTTCTCACGAACAAAAGCATCCTCCCGCTCGTGACCGCTCAGATCAGGATACATATACTCCAACTCCTGGGTAGTCACAAAGGCCACTTCTCTTTTCAGTTCCGTACGCAGTTGGGGATAGCGCACATGAAGCCGGTCGTTGGTGTTGCAGATAGCACCAACAATCGCACGAACAATCAGTTTCAGATAATCCAGATTCCGATTATCCTTGGTGATAACCTTTTCCCAGTCCCACTGGTCCACATAGATGGAGTGGACGTTATCCAGTTCTTCATCACGGCGAATGGCGTTCATATCTGTATATAGACCGTTACCGATGCCAAAGCCATACCGTTTCAAGGCCAGACGTTTCCATTTTGCCAGCGAATGAACCACCTGCGCATCATTGCCCACCGCAGGGACATCGAAGGAAACCGGGCGCTCATAGCCATTGAGATTGTCATTCAGTCCGGAATCCGCCGTCACGAAAAGCGGAGCGGAAACACGCTTCAAATTCAGCGCACCGGAAAATTCATCCTGAAAGGTCTGCTTAATGTAAGCAATGGCTCTTTGCGTATCATATTCATCCAGCAGAGGCTTATACCCCTCCGGAATATAAACTTTATTCATAACAATCCGATGTCCTTTCTAACAGCTAGGTATTTCTGGCGGTAAGACTGTTCGCCAGTGCAATCAAATAATCCGTTTCCTCGAATGCAGACAACGCATCAATAGCCGCAGCGGTATACTGGCGCACCAGTTCCTCGCATTTTTCAAGCCCATAGAGCCGAACAAACGTGTTTTTACCCTCATCCGCACCCACAGCCTTGCCAAGCTCCTGTGCATTTCCAATTACATCCAGCATATCGTCCCGAATCTGGAACGCAAGACCCAGAGAATCCGCGAAACGAGTCGCTGCTTTAATCTGCTCCTGCGTAGCGCCGCCGGCCATGGCACCCGTAACACAAGCAGCCCGAATCAGTGCGCCAGTCTTACGGCTCTGGATGTCCAGAACCTCCTGCTCCGTCAAAAGACGTTCCTCGCTCATAATGTCCAGTGCCTGACCGCCAACCATCCCCAGCGAACCGGCGCACTCTGCCAGTACACCGACTGCCTCAATGATGCCTGCGGATGCAGCCAACCCGAAGGCATCGGTCAGAAGCCCGTCACCGGCCAAAATCGCCATTGCCTCACCGTAGACCTTGTGATTCGTCAGTCTGCCCCGACGATAGTCATCATCGTCCATGCAGGGCAGATCGTCGTGAATCAGGCTGTAAGTATGAATCATCTCAATGGCAGCGGCAAGGGGTGCGGCTTTTTTCCAATCCGCGCCGCAGATTCGGCAGAATTCAAAAGCAAACACCGGCCGCAGCCGCTTGCCACCGGCCTGAATGCTATATTCGATGGAATCGAACAGCTTGGACTGGGGCTCATTCCGAAAACGGGCATACCAATTCTTTAAATATTCTTCAACGTACCCACGGTACAGCTCCGTCCGTTCATTCATTGGGCATTTCCTCCAGAATCGGACTGCCATCCGGGGCAGTCATAACCTTTTTTACCTGAAGCTCCGCATCATCAAGCAGCTTACCGCAGCTTCTGACCAGCTCCGTCCCCTCCTGAAACAGCTTCAGAGATTCCTCCAAAGGCACATCGCCTCGCTCCATGGCACGCACAATTTGCTCCAGTCGCTGCATATTGGTCTCAAAACCTGCATTTTTCTGGTTCATAGGGCTTCCTCCTTAATCTCAGTAACAGCTGCGCTCACACTGCCATCCGCCAAAGACAGCGAAATGTTGTCACCAACGGTGATCTGTTGAACGGACCGAACGACCATTCCATCATTCGTCTGCGCCATAGCGTATCCACGGGTCAAAACCTTAAGTGGACTCATGGCATCCAGCTTGGCCGTCAGGCCGATATAGCCTTGCTTTTTCCGGTCAATCAGTCGCATTTGAGCGGAACCAAGCCGGTCTCGCAGGGCGCAAAGGTCCTTGCGTCTGCGCTCTAGATAGCCGGTAGGACTACACAGGGCCGGACTGGCCGACAGTACCTCCAGTTGCCGCCGGCTTGCCTTGATTTGGCGACTCAGTGCGGCAGCCATAGCTGCGCAGCGTCCGTCCAGAATTTGCCGCAGCGCATCCTGATCCGGCACCGCAAGCTCCGCCGCATTGGAAGGAGTTGCCGCACGCAAATCTGCCACATAGTCTGAAATCGTCACATCCGGCTCATGGCCCACTGCAGAGATAATTGGGATGGCCGAATCGTAAATGGCAAGGGCCACCTGTTCATCATTGAATGCCCACAAATCCTCAATGGAACCGCCGCCACGCCCCACAATCAGCAAATCCGCCAGCTGATAATGGTTCGCATAACGAATGGCGGCAGCGATCTCGCCGGGGGCTTCTGCTCCCTGTACCCGTACCGGCAGCAACCGAACCTGACATAGAGGGTATCGTTTGCGCAGAATCCGAAGCATATCGTGCAGTGCCGCACCAGCGGAGCTGGTGACGATACCGATAATGCCGGGGTAAGGCGGCAGCGGCTTTTTATGCGCCGTATCAAATAGCCCCCGGGCCGCCAGCTTGGCTTTCAGCTGCTCAAAGGCGGCGTGAAGATCACCGATTCCATCCACCGTCATGGCAGTGCAGTAAAGCTGATACGCTCCGTCACGGGGGTAGACCGTGATGCGCCCCATGGCAATCACCTTCATGCCGTTTTCCGGCTTAAAACGCAGCCGCATGGCATTCCCCTTGAACATCACTGCTTTCAGCGCACCGCCCTCATCCTTCAGGGTGAAGTAGTGGTGCCCCGAAGGGTACTGCTTATAGTTGCTGATTTCGCCACGGACAGCGATTTGGGCCAAAAGTGGATCGGCATCCATTCTAGAGCGGATATATTCATTGATTTGGGATATCGTCAGGACATCCTGTGCCATATCATCCCTCCTGCGCACGGTGTGCCAAAATGGCAACACCCATAGCGTTATCCGTCGAATATTGTGGCTGTGCAAAAATCGCCCCTATGGGTTCAAGTATCTGACGTAGCATGGAATTGGAGGCCACGCCGCCGGAAAAAATCACCGGAAGTCCAGGATAGGCCTTCATAGCGTTTTCCGTCGCCGTTCGCACCGCATGGGCCACACAGCGCAGGGCATAGCCTGCTGTCTCCACAGCATCACTGTGCTTATCATGAAATTGCTGAACCTTATTTTGGACACCGGACAAAGAAAACGCCATCTCAGGACATTTCACCTTGAACACTTCCCTGCACTGGGCCTGCCGACTCAGCTGATCCAGATGCTTTCCTGAGGGAAACGGCAGTCCCAACAGTTGTCCCGTCCTGTCGATTAACTGTCCGGCGGAAATATCTGTAGTGCCGCCAATGCGTTGACAGGTAACATTTCTCCCCTCAGGCTGAATCAAAAGCAGCTCGGTAGTTCCACCGGAAAGATGCCACCCCAAATGGGGCTGATCCAATAAATCCATCCTTCCGGCACTCCATGCCGCCGCTGCAATGTGACCCTGCTGATGAGACACCTCTATCAGCGGCACCTTCAGCGCCTGTGATAGCATCTTGGCATGGGAATACCCCACCATAAAGCAAGGCATATAGCTTCCCTCCACCGCTCTGGGCCGGGTGCTGACACCCACGGCACGGATATCCTCATCCGTCACATGGGAAAACAGCCTGCCGGAAAGCTCCGGCAGGCTTTTAATATGGTTGAATACCGCATCAGATTGACGCAGTCCCAGCTCTCCTTCCTTCACAGGAAGCAACCTGGAAACGTTCGCACCGTCACGCCCATCAAAAAAAGCAATGGAGGTGGTATAGTTGCTGGTATCAAACCCAATTACGCTCATTGCACTTCCTCTTTGGACAGGCTCCGGGCAAAGGAACCCAAAATGCCATTGACAAAGGCACCGGTATCATCACCATCGTATTTTTTAGCCAGCCGCACCGCTTCCGACACGGCAACACCAGTGGGAACATCCTCCACAAACTGAATCTCAAAAATCGCCAGTTGCATAATGGCACGAGTCAACCGGGAAATACGGCTGACATCCCAACTGATGGAAAACTGCTGAATCACGGCGTTCAGCTCCTCCGTCCGATTGGCCACGCCGGATACCACTTTATCCAGATAAGCCATCTGAGCCCGGCTGGGCCGCTCAGCATACACATCATTTTCCTGAGAAAGCTGGGCGTAGTATTCCTTCGCCAGCCGAATCGCCACGACCTCCTCCGGCTCCTCACCGGTGAAATCACGGCCGTAAATCAAATGGACCGCCAGCTCTCTGGCATTCGCTCTGGTCATGGCACTCACTTGCGAACGATGCCGCAAACATTGACATTAACGTTGATAATCGTAATGCCGGTCATGGAATTCAGCGCAGAGACAGCCGCCTCTTGAATGGCCTTAGCCACAGAGATGACGCTACTGCCGTAACTGACGATTACATTGCAATCGATGCTTACCTCGTCATTCTCAGAGATGGTAACACGGATGCCCTTGCCCCAATTCTTCTTGCCAATAATATCAGCGTACTCCGCACCGGGCTTATTGCTCAGGGTCACAAAGCCCTCGATATCCGTCAGAGACTGGGCAACAATCGTTGCGATAACATCCTCAGAAATCAGCACGCGGCCGTTGTCCTGCACCTGCGTGATGTACTGCTTATTTTCAGCCATGGTAGTATCCTCCTGTACTCGCCGCATCGTCTGTACGGCATATTTTTACTCATTATACCACAGCCGGGCAAGAATTACAACAGATTTTTCATCCAGTTTGCTATACTTCCACCACACGAATCTGATTCATTGGCTGATTGGACTGGGTCATTACAATATCCGCAATCACAGCGATGTCATCCTGCTGCATTCCGCCCTCCGGTGCTGCCACAGCTACGGAAACACCAGCTTCACTCATATACACCACGCAGTCGGCATACCCCTTGGCGATGATAAGACTTTCGATTTGTGCTTCACATAGTGCCGTCTGGACGATTTCCTCCAGCTGTCCATTAGATGTGGAGACCTCTGCATCGGTGCCAGTGGCAATGGTTTCCTGAAGCAGGGTCACCGCACTGTCTCTGGCCTGCTGACGGGAAAGACGGACAGCAGAGAAATAATCTGTTACGGTATCCGTGCCTACTTCTACGGAATTCCCATCCATGATGAGTAGCTCATCCGACATGACCTTCTGCGCATCCAGCGTATCCGCCAAATCCTTTGCATCGCCTCCGCTTTGCAGCCAGTTCAGATAGATTCCGGCGCACACCGTCACAAGAACACCGGCCGCAATGAGATTTTTCTTCCAGTTTGTCGATTTCATGATAAATCCCCCACTCATTTCATTTTCAGGACCGATATCCGGTCTGTACTCAACCCCGTTGCATCAGAGACCGCCTCAACGATAGCCAGCCTGACGCTGGCATCCCCTGCCCCCTGACACAAAACGATTGCACCCCGATATTCCGGTGCCAGTATCTGCTGTATCAGCCCCTGCTGACTACGCTGCCCATCAGTAACGATGACCGTCTGTGCGCTTACGGAGCCATCGGCATCGATGTCCTCATCCAATTGGAACAACGTCCGCGCACCGCCGGATGGACTCAGCAGCACCCGAACCTTCCCAGCCCCTTCAATATCGGACAATATCTCTGTTAGCGCCTCGGTCTGGTCCGGGAAATCCTGCGACGCAGCGGTTTTTGCGCTCTGCTCCTGCTTCTGCCCATCCGGCATCAGCATCAAGCCGATGCCCACCAGCAGCACAATGAGAACATACCGGTATTTTTTGACCAGTGTGCCGACTCTGCTACCCAGCTTCTTTAATTCCATGTCTGTTCCTCCTTGGGAATATCCAGCTCTCGGGCAATCATATCCGCTAGCGTAGTTCTGGCACTGGGAGACACATCTCCTTTGAGCCGTACCGCAGTGGGCACCGGGATTTCATCCCCGGAAACGGTCACTTCCGCCTGCAGCTCCACATCCAGCGCTTGGGCTTTATCCAAGATATACGCTTCACACCCCTGCTTTATGCGCATTGCAATGGCACTATGGGTCTGATTTTTGCCTTCTTCAGTGGCGCACTGCCCAGCTTCCAGAAAAGGGAGCGAAAATGCAGATAAATCATTTAAGCGAATATTCTTCAACGGTGAAACAACTGTAAAGGTCAGAAATAATCCTGCCACCAGCTTCCCCATAGCCCCCAGTGTTCCTTTATTGCCCAGAAGCTTCATCACAATACCGCTTATCATGGCTGCCGTTACGACACCTAGTAAATATTGCTTCACCCGCTTACCCCCTTCATAAAACACACCATACTGATTAACAGCAGCAGACACATGGTTCCAGTCATGGCTAACAGCAGTCCCATCCCACCGGCAATATCCGACACCAGCCCTGTAATCCGTTTACTTCCAAAAATCTCACAAACAGACGCGGTGACTTTCAGCATGAGGTATTGTATCCCGATGCGAAGAAATGGTCCGATGGCAATGGCAACGAGCGCAATGGTGCCATAGAGTCCGGCTGCGTTTTTCACAGCAGCCGCCCCCACCAGAATGGTTTCAGAGGCATCGGACAGAATGCCGCCCACCACCGGCACCATGCCGGAAATGGTTAGTTTCGTGGCCTTCAGTGCAGTCTGATCCGCCGTGCCGCTGATGACCCCGGTGATGGTCATATAGCCTGTAAAGACATACAAAATAATTTTCAGACTCCAGGATACCAGCCATTTTGAAAATTTCTGAAGCTTGCCGAGGATGTCCTCCCCCAGTGCGGCACGTGCCACTGTCAGCAGTAGATAAATGTAAACCAATGGCACCAGAACTCCGGAAATCAGTGTCCCTAGCACTGCGTCGAATATGGCCGTCCCAGTGTAAAGTGCCGTTGAGCTGGTAATGCCACCCTGCGCCGCCATCGCCGTTGTCATCACCGGGAGCAAAAGCTTTCCATAGTCACTCAGCTCCTGAACGGTGGAGGCAGCGGATTTTACCACCCCCGTAGCTGTTCCAAGCACAAGACAAGCCACCGCCGCCACGCCTGCCAACTCCGTCACCGATTTGGATGCACCGGGAAACGCACCCAACACGCAAATCAGCATCACAACGCCGATTATCGCCAGACAAATCCCCCCACATTGGGCAATGTCCGGTGCCAACGTTTCAAGCGCACCGCTGACCACATACCAAAGGTCCTCCCCAAAGCTGGTCTGCTCCACAGGCATCAATTCTGCAGCGGTCCCCGGTGCCGCCGGGGCAATCAATTCCTCCCCATGAACGGGGAACGTCATGGTCATTGCCAACAGGACAATCAGCAGCAGCTTTTTCATAATTCCCCCAGAATCTGTTGTATCAGTTCAAGCAGCAGCGTCAGCAGCGGCAGCGACAGCCACAAAATCACCGACGTGGTCAAAAGTTGCAAAGTCTTACCCAGTGCGCCATTTCCTGCATCGGTACAAATCAGCGATGCAATCTCCCCTACCAGACCAATGCCCACAACCTTCAGAAGAATTTGCAGAATTTCCCCGTCCAACTGCCCAATCTGCTGAAGCTGCTGAACGAAGTCCAGCACCGGTTTCAGGTAGGACACAGCCGCGCAAGCGGTCATACAGCATACTGCAATCGTCAGAAGGAGTCCGGTCTCCTTCCCCTGCTTGCCCAGAACTAGGCCCAAAATCACCGCCAGCAGCACCCCGGCTGCCGCCTGCCAATACCGCTCCATCAAAATCCAAACAGGCTCTTGACCAAATCAAAGAGCTCTGAAATCTTCTGCGCCAGCATCATCAATACCACCACCAGCCCGGCCAGTGTTGTCATGGTCGCCTGCTCCTCCCGTCCGGAACGGGAAAGCACCTGATTGAGAATCGATACGATGATGCCAATGGCAGCAATTTTAAATATCAAATCAATTTCCATAGGCATCAAAGAAACAAAATCGCAAGGGCAAAGCCTGCGCATATTCCTAGCGTTTGATAACTGCGCAGACGCACCTCTCTGTTTTGGCTGAGGTTTTCCAAATCCATGCGGCATTGCGCCCGAACACTGTCGATTCCTTGCAGCTGACCCTGCAAATCAAAATGGCCCAGTGAGGTGCCCAGCAACAGCAGATTCCGACGGGTACAGGCAGGAATTTTTCTCGTCTGTTCCACCGCCACACGCATACAGCTTGACGCATCCGGTGCCATCTGCGCCTCCAGCTCTACAGTCAAACGACGTAAGACCTGTCCGATGCAGCCCCCTGCATCCTCCGCCGCCTTGCGGCACAAATCCGGCAACGGGGTCAGCCGGTACTGCAACTCGCAGCCCATATGATCCAGCGCCCCAATCAGACTACGCAGAGCCTGTTCTTCATGACGGTGAGCCGCTGCCATAGAAAAACCCATGCCGCCGCAAGCCAGAATAATGCACACTGCCCCCAACAATTTCAAGCTCATTGCCCTATCCTTTCCAGCCGCCAGGACTTGTCCTCCCGCAAAACCGCCACCGAATCAAAAATCCGACTCCTGATTAAGGGACCATAGATTGGTCGTCTGTGTAAATCCCGAACAGATTCGGCATGGGCCGTCGCAAGAAGAAAAACCCCACACCCTTGTGCGCTTATCAACGCTTCGCAATCATCCGCAGAGGTAATTTCATCCACTGCAATCGCCGCAGGCCCCATGACTCTTAACAGCATCTCAACCCCCTGGACCTTAGAGCAGCCACGCAGCACATCTGTCCGCCTGCCCCGTTCAAATCCCCCCTCCGGAGGAAACAGTTCCCCACGCTCGTCCACCACCGCCACCGACTCTCGTTCTCCCCGAAGGCGAATCAAATCACGCAGAAGTGTGGTTTTTCCGGCACCGGGCTTTCCGATGATAAGCAGGGAACCCTTAATTTCGCTGAGCTTATATGCGATACCCGGGATATCTCTGGCAACTCGAATGCACAGCGAATCCGCATAGCGCAAACCTGTCATGGAACCTTCCTGAATCACCGCCTCGCCGCACAGCCCAATCCGATGTCCACCGACGGCGGTAATGTACCCTTTTCTCATGGTTGCACAGGACCATGGAGAATATTTGGAAGCGGTACTAACCACATAAGAAATATCCTCCTGCGTCACAGGGCGTCGCAACCATTTCGTATTCCCTTTGCACACCAGCTCCGGCGATAATCCCTGACGCATACGAAGCTCCTGCAGGCACTCCCTGCCCTGCTCGTCCACCTGCTGGCGCATCCATACCGGCAAAATTGCCAGCAGCTCCTTCCATGCGCATCTCATTGGCATCAACTCCTGTGTAAGACTATGCGCCACTGGCGGAAACATTACCATCAGGTAAAAAAAGACAGCCGTCAAACGACGACTGTCCCATTCGGTGGAAGCTTATTTCTTATTCTTTTTATAGATGATGTTCAAGCCCTTCAGCAGCAAGTCCTTTTCAAGAATGATTTTGTGTCTGCATAGGGGGATGATGAATTGGGCCAAACCGCCGGTGGCGATGATGGTAGAGCTGTGCCCCAACTCCTCGGCAATCTTATCGATTAAACCATCAATCATCGCCGCCGTGCCATACATCATGCCGCTACGCATACAGTCCACTGTATTCTTTCCAATTACCTGCTTGGGCTTATCCAAGCTGATACCGGGCAGCTGAGCAGCACGGCTGGTCAGCGCATCCAGCGACAGCCGAACGCCAGGGAAAATCACACCGCCCAGATAGCGGTTTTCAGGCTCCACCACTTCAATTGTGGTAGCGGTACCCATATCCATAAGGATGAGTGGCGCTTTATACTCCGCCAACGCTGCCACCGCAATCACAATGCGGTCACTGCCTACCTGAGATGGCACATCCATGTGGATATTCAGCCCGGTTTTCAATCCGGGGCCAACCACCATCGGCTGCTTTCCGATAACTTTGACAACACCGGTCTTTACAGAGTTGAAAACCGGCGGTACCACAGAAGAAATGATGCAGTCTGAGATATCTTTGACCGATACGCCGAACGCTTCAATCATATTTTTAATTTCCACACCATACTGATCCGAGGTTCTGGTTCGATCTGTGGCGATACGGGCCTTAAATACGATTTCATCATTCTTCAGACAGCCAATAACCAGATTGGTATTGCCGATGTCGATTGCAAGCAGCATGTTATTTCCTCCTGACTTTCAGCATCACCTGACTCAGTGCGCCAACGACAATGGTGTCTGCAATCATCTCCAGAATCGCCTGTACGCCCACAAAGGCGCAGATAAAGACAATGATGTTTCGACCGCCAATCAGCCCCTGCATATAATCCGACGAACCGAACAGAAGTACAAGGGAAAGCATGAAAAGGACGGTGTTGAACAAGGCCGCACAGAAGCCGGTAACGTATCCGGCAATGGCAGAACCACTGATTTTCTTTACACCTCGATACACGAAGCCGCAAAGCAGTCCTGCCAACGCTCTTGGAATAAAACGCTGAATAAATGCCAAAAACGGACTGATTTCCACTAAAACTGCCCCCATGGCACTAGGTACACCAATGCCAAAGCATTGTAGAAAACTGGCAATACCGAAGATGCCACCCATAATCATTCCACCCACGGGGCCAAGGGTCACCGCCGCAAGAGCCACCGGAATCATAATGAAAGATATGGACAAGGGGCCTACAGGCAACGTGCCCAGCGGTGTCATGGCCATGACCAGCAAAACTGCCGTCAGCATCGCCAGCGTTACCATGTAACGAACGTCAACTTTTGTTTTTTTCATATTCAATTACCTCCTGCTGCCGTTCCTCCATGAGAGAATACAGCGCAAATCCAGCCGGAATCCGGCATTGTAGGTATTATACCACGGTCACGCTGGAAAAACAAGCACTTTACAGAATCGTCATTCGGGGCTATAATAACAGCAAATATCAAGGAGGCAAGATTATGCTGAAAGGAAAGACTGTCCTTCTGGGCATTACTGGTGGCATTGCCGCTTACAAGGCAGCTGCGCTGGCATCGTCACTTGTCAAGCTCCACGCAGCTGTAGAGGTGGTCATGACTGAACACGCCACCCAATTTATTACCCCACTGACCTTCGAGCAGCTGACGGGACGAAGGACGATGGTGGATACATTCGACCGTAACTTCTCCCATCAGGTGGAACACATTTCACTGGCGGATCGAGCTGATTTGGTCATCATCGCTCCTGCTACCGCCAATGTTTGTGCAAAGCTTGCCCATGGGCTGGCTGACGATATGCTCACCACTACCGTGCTGGCCTGCAAATGTCCCAAGCTGATTGCCCCCTCCATGAATACGAATATGTTTGAAAATCCGGTGACACAGGATAATTTGGCCATCCTTCGCCGCTACGGCTGGGATGTGATTGACCCCAGCAGTGGACGACTGGCCTGTGGTGCCGTCGGCAAGGGCAAGCTGCCGGAGCCGGAGGCGCTAATCCAGCACATTCTGCGTCATATCGCTTTCCCCAAAGATTTGGCTGGAAAGAAGGTCGTGGTCACTGCCGGACCAACTCAGGAATCCCTGGATCCCGTCCGCTACCTGACCAACCATTCCACCGGAAAAATGGGCTATGCCCTCGCAAAAATGGCTATGCTCCGTGGTGCGGATGTGACATTGATTTCCGGCCCCACCGCCCTGACTGCCCCACCCTTCGTAAAGGTTATCGATGTGGTGTCTGCCCGGGATATGTTTGATGCCGTGGCCCGATATGCCCACGAGGCGGATTTTATCTTCAAAGCTGCCGCCGTGGCAGATTACACACCGCTGGATTGCAGTGAAAATAAAATGAAGAAGACCGATGCTGAGTTGTCCATCCCTCTGGCTCGAACGCAGGATATTCTGAAATATCTTGGTACAACCCGAAAAAAGGGTCAAATCATCTGCGGTTTCTCTATGGAAACAGAAAATATGCTAAAAAACAGCCGACAAAAGTTAGAAAAAAAGAATGTGGATATGATTTGTGCCAATAATTTGAAGCAGGACGGTGCCGGCTTCGGTGTGGACACCAATATCATTACCATTATCACCGCTGACGATACCACCCAGCTGCCGCTCCAGTCGAAAAATGATGCAGCAAATGCCATCATCAGCAAAGCCATCAGCATACAAAAACCGGGCGTGTAACACGCCCGGTTTAAATTTTACTGTTTCTTCTTCATGATAACGAACACCACAACCGCAATGACCGCTATAGCGGCAACCGCAATCACAATCCAGATAACGGGGCTGCTGCCCTCATCGTCCTTATCATCGGTGGAATTCGTTTTCTGAGACTCGGTAGAAGGCTCCGTCGCAGCAGTGGTTTCATCTTCAACAGGCACATCCGGGGTAACAGGCTCCTGCGGCTCTTCGCCATAGGTGCCCCACTTGCCGGTGGCGTAATCATACATATCCTGATTAGCCGGGACGGACAAATCATCGGTCTGCGTACCATTACCATCATTGAAAATGATATTAGGCACATCCTCCGGTACAGTGCAAGAATAGATACCATCCGCAACCTTCGTCATAGCATTGCCGGGCCAAGCATTGGTGACAATATTAATGTCGTCGTACCAGGAGTAGAAATTAACCGTTCCCCACTTGGAAGAATTAACAAAGTAGATGGTCCGGTCCGAAACCAGCTTATCGCCACAAGCACAGGTGCGATTTTCATCATAGCTGTGCCCCACCAGCGCACGGCATTCCGTGCAGAAGCCCTCGCTGTCATGGACGGTATGGACACAAGACTCGGTCTCATAGACTACCGCAATGCCGGTGCTACTACCGATGGTGCCGGTAATCTTTCCATCGGCGACGGTAAAAGTATTGCCGCTGATTTGATCGGTGTAAGTACCGTCAGCCATAGCATGAGCGGTAACACTGACATCCGCAGAGCCGCCGCAATTAACCAGAACCACACCGGCATTGCCACGCTCGACGTAAATCACATCATTCTCATTAGAGACAACCTCGGCCTGACCAATGAACGCATTGTGGAACTTGTTAGCAGCTGCCACCTCCGGATACGCCCAGCCGGTGTCAGAAGCAGCACCCAGTAGCTGAGACATATTTGCGGGTCTGGCAAGATACAGGCTCATGGCATCCGCACGAGCCGCAATCAGCGCCCAAGTCTTGTTGATATTTTCCTCAGAAACATTCGCCGAAGATCCATCCGCAAAAGTATCGTGGGACTCCGCCCACAGAACCAGTTCAGAAGGGTTGTCGCTCTTGCGGTAGTTAGCAAAGAAGGAACTAGCACTGCCATGGGACACGGCGCTCAGTGCGCTGTAGCTCCAAATATTGTCGGTTACGCTCATATACTTAGTGTAAGAGTCCACACCAACATTTCCGCCGGGATCATCCAACAGCTCGCCATAGCAGTACAACTCGATGCCACGGCTGGACTGGGCGTACTCCTTGGCCCCATCGATTACCGTGGGCCAGAAATCACTGGCAAGGTCACCATCATCAGGAGTTTCGATATGCTTGGCAGCATCAAAACGGAAGCCGTCGGCGCCTGCGTCAATGCACTCCTTCAGATAGTTCAGAACATACTGCTGTACCTTGTCGTTGGCAGTATTGAGATCCGGAAGACCAGCCATACAATACTGGGTCACGTCAAGGCGGCTGCTATAATTGGAGGTGTTCTTCTTGATGTCATGCCAGCAGCTGTCGTCGCTACGCAGATCATCAATGATGGTGGAAGCCAGACCATTGGTGCCGGTCTCCGTATTACCCATGTGATTGGCTACAACGTCAACAATCACGTTGATGCCATACTCGTGGGCCTTCTTGCACATCTGCACAAAATCATCCTTGGTGCCCAATGCGCTGGTACCAGAATTATCAATGTGGAATCCCATGGGCTGATAGTAAACCCACCAGTCATTGGAAGGGAATCCATCTGTGGGCTGCTTGGCCTGCTGAATGGGAGAGGTCTGAATGGAGGTATATCCAAGACTGGAAATAATCTCTAAATTGGCCTCAATTTCCTTAAAGGACCAGTTCCAGCAGTGAAGGGTCACGCCATCCTGAATGGCCACCGGTGCCGCATCCGTCGGTTCGGCATTAACCTGAACCGGCAACTGGAATACCAGCACCGACGCCAGAATCGACAACACCAGAATCAAGCTTATAGCTTTAGACAAACGTGTTTGCATAAGAATCCTCCTTGCAATTTTTTTACAAAATTTATTATATCAGAGATTGCAGCATTTGTCCAGATTTTGTGCTACAAAAAAGACGGGCGTTGTGCCCGTCTTTTCATTCTATGCAGTTTTCTAAAGCAATCACGGCGGATTCATCCGGCGTACAGGCCAAATGATAAATGGGGATACTGCTGATGATATTGGTCACGGTCTCCGCACAGGTCACCAAATCCTCTCGATTCCAGGTGTTTACGCTGCACCCTTCCCAGATATGACGAAATGCCCGCACGCCAGCTATTTGCTCAATCGAGGTAACTGGAGCCTGACTCAAATAAACAATAGCAGCCACCGGCAGTGTGACGTTTTTACAAACCCCCGAACTTCCGGAAAAGGGTATTCCTGCGGCACATATGCCTTTTTCATCAACAGTGACTGCAGTCCGGTCTCCGTTGATTAGTTCCGCCCCCCGGAGACGGCACCATAAGTCTGCCTGCGTGGACTTTCCCGTGCCGGAAGGTGCAGTAAATAAAATAGCCTTATCCTTCCATCTGATGTACGACGCATGAAGAAGAACACCATGGTTTTCTACAATAATGTGCTCAGCTTCCATAGAATTCAACACAAGTTTTGCCGGGATGTGGCCATACAAGAAGCGTTCCCGAATTTGAATGCAACTGTGATTTCCATGTCTCTCGATGCGGATGAACCCATCCTCAAAGGAGGATGACACTGTCCCCTGATAGCGTATCTGCACATCTCCGTCACAGTAAATTTGCATCGTATCCTCTGAGAAAATCAGTTCTCCCTCTGGAGCAGACAGTTGATTCACCACACTAAATTCCAACGTATGGTCCCATTGATTCGCATGAACCGCATATTGTCCCAGCGAACCATCATTACAGTTCAACAACGCATCCGGTCCAATGACACGAATTGTCACCCCAGCCAATCGATAAAACAATTCCTTCATCTCATTCACCAAAGGCTACCATGAGAATCTCGCAGCTCTCGGGTGAATAATGACCAGCGGGGATACGCTTGGACTCCCCTACCTTCAGACCATCGGAACACTTGGCACGATAGGTGATGCCACCATAGTACAAATCCGATGCAGCATTTTTATAGTACACATAAATATCGCCGGTCACATCTGTGTCTGAAATGTTTTTGAGGATGAAGCCGCCGAGTTCGCCGGATACTTCAAACTTATCCTTACGCAGACTCATGGCTTCCTTAAAAAATACCACATCTTTCGCCTGAATGTCGGTATATTTTTCATCAACATACTTCTGCCGGTTCTTTTCCAATACAACGACAGACTCACCAGCAGGCAGGTTGGTAATCTGGAAGCTGGCGGTAAACTCAGAATAGGCAACGTCAATTCGAGCCAGCTGGAGATCCTGAACATTGGTATTCTTAACAACCAGCATCATCACATCTGTCACAGATTCATTGGAACCATCCTCCATATACTGTCCAGAGAACTTGCTCATTTCTGTGATAACCAGACCTTTATCCAACATAACCGAATCAGAATTCACTTCCTGATTGGGCGTGGAAACCGTGGTGGTAGCGGAAGTGGTAACATCGGGGGCAGGATTATCCGCAATGCCGGTAATCAAGCACACCGTCAAAACCACCACAGCAATTGCGGAAATAATTGCAATCGACCAAAAAGTAGGACTGGATAACATATCATTCGACTGTTTTTTCCCTTTTCCCATGAATATCATTCCTATCAAAGTATTATTAGAAAATATTATAGCAGAAAACATTTCGTTTGTCCAGATTTTGCAGCCATAAAATCGAGAGCCGCGCCGTATAAACGGCGCGGCCCCTTTGCTTAGGAAATGAAGATATTGCTGTTGTTCGTCGGAACGTGATAGCATAGACCGTTGAAACTGCCATCCGGCACGGTTACCGCACCGTTGACTCTGCAGCCAATCACATCCTGAATGAACACCTTCATCGAACCAAACTGCACAGCGCAGCTCCACTGATGGGTAGTCTGCGTCTTCACCGCGCAGTTATCTGCGATGCTGGTCGACAGGGAAAAATCCTCAAACATGATATCCGGTTTTGAATACGTTTTGTTCATCCTCTTTTTCCCCTTTCTTTAGTTGGCGAAGTAGGCCTTGGCGTAGTAGCCATAGACCGCAGTCGCCGCGCCGAAGGCATTGCCCAGCTCTGCCTGCTCCTCACAGTATGCGCCAAGGCTGTAGGCGATGACGGGACTGTAGTAAGTGGTGCCATCGACGGTGTAGGTGCCGGCGATGTAGACCGTCTGGTCGATTTCCTTCGCTGCGATGTCGGACACGGTGCCAATCCAGTAGCTGCCGCTCTGAGTCATGGTCATCGTACCGGATGCATTCTCCGCAGTCAGGACCTCGGCACTTGCGTAGGTCTCAGCATCCCAAATGTAGAAGGTGGGCGCTGCATCGGGCGTATGAGCAGTGGTGAAGTAGTAGTTGATTGCAAACGCACCCTCGAAGCTGACGGAGGGAACAATGCCGGTGTAGCCGCCGTTATGGACGAAGGCTCCGACCTTGCTGCTGTCAACTGCCACGATGTCCTCCACCATGGAAGCGTTGTAGGCATCCACCAGAGCCAGCTGCTCAGCGGTGAGACCAGCATTCATCAGGCTGTCGGTCTTGTAACCAAACTGGACCTGAGCCGCTGCACCGTAGTTCAACATAGCAACCACCAGTGCCTTGGCCTGATCGCTGGAATCGCCGGACAGGATGTCGTTGGCGTAGGCCACCGCATTGTAGCCAGCCACGTTGGAGTAGACATAGCTACCGTCGGTAAGCTTTGCGTAGACCTTGAAGTAGATGGTGTCACCCATGTCCTTGGCGGCAATGCCGTTGGTCCGGGCGGCGTAGTTGTCGCTGGACTGGACTGCGCCGGGAATCAACTGGATTGCGTCCACGATGGTGCCGTCAGTCAGTCTGGAGTCGAAGGTAATCAGACCCATCTCCGCAACAGAACTGGTGTCGTCGATGTTGAAGTAGACGTTGTAGTAAATCTCATCCTCAAAAGCGATGGAGGGAACCACCAGCTCCAGATTGGGCTTGGTGACCGCC
>JAZQIN010000052.1:0-6801 GCA_045541155.1 Faecousia sp. | reverse complement strand
GTTGCGGACTTCTTCCCCGAAAAGCGGGTATGCCCCGGCTGCGATACTTATCGTCTGCCTGGCTTCCAGGGTGTCACCCCTCTGGAGCACGACTGCAAGCAGTGCGGCGAGTGCTTCCTGAATCTGACCGGTGGCATCTGTCCTCTGACCGCCTGCTCCAAGAGCCTGGTCAACGGTCAGTGCGGCGGTGCTAAGAACGGTATGTGTGAGGTCGACCCCAACATGGAGTGCGGCTGGGAGCGTATCCACCGTCGGCTGGCTCAAATCGGCCGTCTGGATGTGTTGAAATGCCCCGTTCTGGTGCGTAACTACGCCACCGATGATGAAGTAAAGTGAGGAGTAATATAAATGAGAATTACTGAATTGTTTGATAACGGCCAGTTCGTCGTCACCGCCGAGGTCGGCCCTCCCAAGGGCATTGATGTCAGCCATGTGGTGGCAGAGGCCAAGGAATACCTGAGCAATATCACCGCTGTGAACGTCACCGATAACCAGTCCTCCGTCATGCGTATGGGCAGTCTGCCTGCCTGCGTCGCCCTGAAGAACGCCGGTCTGACTCCCATCCTGCAGCTGACCTGCCGTGACCGGAACCGGATTGCGCTGCAGTCTGAGCTGCTGGGCGCCGCTATGCTGGGCATCGAGAACATCCTGTGCCTCACCGGCGACCACACCAAGATGGGCGACCATCCCGGCGCAAAGCCCGTGTTCGATCTGGACTCCGTTTCTCTGCTGCACACTGCTTGCCAGCTGGAGAAGGGCGTGGATTTGTCCGGCAATCCGCTGGTGGGTGAGGCTCCCAAGTTTGCCAAGGGTGCTGTGGTGTCCCCCTGCTCCGACAGCGTGGACGCACAGCTGGCTAAGATGGAGCGCAAGGTCATGGCAGGTGCGGAGTACTTCCAGACGCAGGCCGTGTTCGATTCCGAGAAGTTCATCTCCTTCATGGAGAAGGCCAAGCAGTTTGGCAAGCCCGTGCAGCTGGGTGTGATCATTCCCAAGTCTGCCGGCATGGCCAAGTTCATGAACAACAATGTGGCCGGTGTCAACGTTCCCCAGTGGATGATCGACGAGCTGGCCGCCGACAAGGAAAAGGCCAAGGCCGGTATCACTGGCGTAGAGCTGGCTGCCAAGGTCATCAAGGAGTGCCGTCCCTACTGTCAGGGTCTGCACATCATGGCTCTGGGCTGGGAAGCAAAGGTTCCCGAGCTGCTGAAGCTGGCTGGAATTTGATAAAAAACTGTGCCTGCCGCATTATGCGGCAGGCACAGACTTTATGGAAGGAGCAGTATGGTTAGTACGATGTTGATTAGTTTTCGGAAGAAACCGTCGAAACGATAGAAGAGCGCAAGTTTTCGACAAAGGCATCCATTTTATCGTTGGTAATATAGAACGTATCTGTCTTTTTCTCGCCAGACTGGGATGATACAATAAACAGTTTTCCATATTCATGCAAACTGATTGTAGTACCGTCCTTGAGTTCTATCTCAAAGTAATAATACGAGGTTGTATCATAGTTTCTTTCCTTACCATAGTATTTTGAAGAATTGTAGATTTCAATAAATTCCTCCACCTGCGCTTTACTTAGTTCGCATTCGCTACAGTAGGTGATGTTCTCCACATCATCGGCATCGAGTGGCCTGAATGTAATCCAGCCCTCTATCTTTGGTACCAAAAAAAAGACTAGACACAGTGCTAGCATAATGGTAATCGCAATAGTAAAAATGCGAAATTCGCATGTTACATTTTCTTGTTCTTCTCTTTCGACCATATTGTATCAGCCCTGTTGTTATTGATTCAATAAGAATGTGTATAATTCTTTGTTACGGATGTAGAAAGATTTACCGGATTCAGGAGAAACAATGAGTCTGCCATCATCGTCCCAAACAGTGAATTTATCGCCATTTGTAAAATAGACTTCAACGCTGAAATTTGGGGTTGATCCTGCATCATTCTTATATTGTCCGCCGTATTTGGACGAATTATACAGTTCAACGAACTGTTCAACCTCGTCATCATGAATTGGGCGACAGTGCATAGTAATCTGCTCTACGTCCTGTATATCTATGGACCTGATCAAAAGCGGATTGAGAAAAACCCAATATAGAAAAATAGTACCGGCAATAACCGCCAAAATAATCAAGTCCAAATTGATTTTCTTATTTTCCTTCTTTTCTGTCATGTCGCATCAACTCCTTAATATATCGCTGTGATTTAAGGGACCGCATCCGATAGAAATGTGAGTAATTCTTTGTTATACACAAAAAAATCAGAATCAAAGGAGGATACAGCGAACTTTCCTCCCTCATAATCGCTTACACATGCATAATCGCGCCCCTCAAAGAATATGACAGTGTGGTAAACCGGTGTGGTTCCAATCTGTCCGTTGTCCTTCTCAAGATATTTCGAAGAGTTATATATTTCTATGAATTTATCTGTTTCAAACTTGTCTAATACATATGGGGTGGTGTTGTAGTAAACGATAATCTGCTCCACATCATCGGCATCGATAGGCTTGATTAAGATTCGGTTGATAAATATGGGGCAGAGGTACATTAGCAATACAACAGATGCGACAGCGGTAAATGTGAATAAATAGCAGTTTATTCTTTTGGGTTGCTTATTTTCCATAGTATACCAGTCTCCTTTATTTTAGTATAGCATGGCAGTGGGAAAAGGCAAGGGGGACTGACTTTTCTTTACAGAAAGTTAAAGTTTTACAATTGCTGAGATAGGGAGAGGGGATTGCTTCGCTGCGGCGAGACCACGGTGGTTGCAACAGTCCACCGGACTGTTGCATTGAAATTTGATTCGAATCCTGATCCTCCCCCACCACAAAAAACCGCCATCCAATCGGATAGCGGTTTTTTGTGGTGGGGGAGGACGGATTCGAACCATCGAAGCGATACGCAGCAGATTTACAGTCTGTCCCCTTTGGCCACTCGGGAACTCCCCCATATGAAGTTGATTTCTGATTGAGCGGTCGCTCTGGTTGGAGCCGGTAGACGGACTCGTTCAATCAAGGAGCGGCTCGGTCAAGCCCTCGCCGACAACGCTCATCCGCGTTGCCTTTGAATGTTCGAGTCTGATTGAGCAGTCGCTCTGGTTGGAGCCGGTAGACGGACTCGAACCCCCGACCTACTGATTACAAATCAGTTGCTCTACCAACTGAGCTATACCGGCGGCTCAAACAGAACACGCTTATTATAGCACGCAATCGCAATTTGTCAAGTATTATTTTAGTCTTTTTGAAAAAAACTTGGAGAGCAATCTCTTGATGTTTTGACGCTGGTTTGGTATAGTGAAAAAAGGGGAAAGAGGGGTTGAAATGCTGCTTTTGAATTATGAATTCTTTCACCGTCCTTGTTTGACAGTGGCAAAAGATTTGGTTGGAAAGTATCTTGTTCGGCGGATGGCAGACGGGAAGGTTATACGTCTTCGCATTTCCGAAACAGAAGCCTACTGTGGCGAAGCAGATACGGCCTGCCATGCCCATAAAGGCCGCACAAAGCGGACAGAGGTGATGTATGGTGACGCTGGTACGTTGTATGTTTATCTGTGCTACGGAATCCACTGGCTGCTGAATATCGTCACCGGCAATCCGGAGGAACCGGAGGCAGTGCTGATTCGCGCCTGCGTCGAGGCTCCCGGCCCGGGGCGGTTGACCAAGGCCCTGTCGATTACCGGCGACCTGAACCGGAAAAGCGTTATTGGTGACGAGCTGTGGATTGAGGACGATGGCACGTCCTGCGAAGTTGTCACAGATAAGCGTGTTGGCATCGGCTATGCCAGTCCGGAGGACCAAAACCGCCTGTGGCGTTTTATACTAAAGTAAAATCGCCCTGCCAATCGGCAAGGCGATACAGACTGTCAAAAAAGTACTTTCTGCGGTAAATTATCGTTTACACGACTACCGCAAAACAAAATACCCTGTCATTCTGAGCGAGCGGAGCGAGTCGAAGAATCCGTTTTCTCTATGCATCATAAGGAATACGGATTGCCACGGCCCTTCGGGCCTCGCAATGACATACGTTGTTTGTAATGTTGTGTTTAGTGCGCTAAACAATAATTTACAGTTCTTTGACAGACTGAATCGCCCTGCCAATCGGCAGGGCGATAATGATTAGATTTCGATATCCAGCTTGGCGATAACGGCAGCGCAGCGGGGGCACAGCCCCTCAGCGTTGGCCTGTTCGGAATGCATCCAGCAACGGGGGCACTTCTCGCCCTTGGCCTCGGAAACGCCAACAGTCAGCTCAGGGAAGTTGACACCGGCGGCAACCTCCGCACCTTCGGGAGCGGATTCCCATGCGCAGGAGGATACGATGCAGATTTCTGCCAGATCCAGACTGTCGCAGGCGGCCTTTAGCGCATCGCTACCGGACAGGGAAACGTGCGCCTCCAGCGCCTTGCCGATGCGCTTATCGGCACGGGCCTTCTCCAGCACGCCGTTCACATCCTGACGGAGCTTCATGACGGTGGCCCACTTGTCCATGGTGTCGGCGGACAGCACATAGGCGGCCATATCAGCCGGCATCTGGTTCAGGAGGATATTGCGTACATCGTCGCTGCTGCGATGGGGCATGGACTGCCAAATCTCGTCGCAGGTGAAAGCGAGGATGGGTGCGAACAGCTTCGCCATGGCATCCACAATCAGGAACAGGGCGGTCTGAGCAGAGCGGCGGCGCAGGCCGTCACGCTCGTCGCAGTACAGCCGATCCTTGATGATATCCAGATAGAAGCTGGACAGCTCCACCACACAGAAGTCGTTGATGGCATGGGAGATGATGTGGAACTCGTAGTTGTTGTAGGCCTTGCGAACCAGCGCAATTAGCGCATCCAGTTTGGTCAGCGCCCACTTGTCCAGTTCTTCCATGTCGGCGGCAGCGACCATATCCTTATCGGGGTCAAAGTCTGCCAGATTGCCCAGACAGTAACGGGCAGTGTTGCGGAATTTCAGGTAGTTCTGGGCGATTTGCTTGAAGATTTCCTTGGAGCAGCGCACGTCCGCATGGTAATCGGATGAGGCGGCCCATAGACGGACGATATCCGCACCGAAGTCTTTGATCAGGTCGGCAGGATCCACGCCGTTGCCGAGGGATTTGTGCATCGCACGACCCTGACCGTCAACGACCCAGCCATGGGTCAGCACCTGCTTGAAGGGAGCACCCTGATCCAGCGCACCAACGCTGGTCAGCAGGGAGGACTGGAACCAGCCACGATACTGGTCGGCACCCTCCAGATACACGTCAGCCGGCCACAGCTCGGGGGTCCGGTGCATCAGGGAGGAGTAGTGGGTGGAGCCGGAGTCGAACCAGCAGTCCAGCGTATCGGTCTCCTTGTCGAAGGCAGTTCCGCCGCAGTGGGGGCAGGTGAAGCCATCGGGAATCAACTCCATGGCATCCTTCTCGAACCAGACATTGGAGCCGAACTCGTCGAACAGTGCGGAAATCTTAGCGATGGAATCGGGATTGGACACGGGCTTGCCGCAATCCTTGCAGTAGAACACGGGGATGGGCAGACCCCAACGACGCTGACGGCTGATGCACCAGTCGGCACGTTCCCGAATCATGCTCACCATCCGGTCACCGCCCCAGCCGGGGAACCACTGAACGTTTTCGATGGCCTCGATGGCCTGATCCTTGAAGGACTCGACGGAGCAGAACCACTGGGGAGTCGCACGGAAAATGACGGGCTTTTTGCAGCGGTCGTGGTGGGGGTAGGAGTGGACGATGTTCTCGGAAGCGAAGAGCATTCCGCTTTCCTGCATATCCGCCAGAATGATGGGATTACTTTCCTCGGTCTTCAGACCGGCGTACTTGCCTGCGTAGTCGGTGTGGCGACCATAGTCGTCCACGGGCACCACCAAATCCATGCCATAGCGCATACAGGTCTGATAGTCGTCAGCACCGAAGCCGGGAGCGGTGTGGACACAGCCGGTACCGGAGTCCATGGTGACATACTCGGCGTTGACCAGACGGGAGGTCTTGTCGATGAAGGGATGCTGTGCCAGCATATTTTCAAAGAAGGCACCGGGATAGGTGGCCAGAACCTCATAATTTTCAAAGCCGCCCATCTTCATGGTCTTCTCCATCAGAGCTTCGGCCATGATGTAGGTCTCGCCGTTTTCGGCTTTCACCAGCACATAGCTGTCACGGGGATGCAGGCAGATGGCCATATTGCCGGGGAGGGTCCAGATGGTGGTGGTCCAGATCACGAAGAAGGTCTTGCTCAGGTCAAAGTCGGAGAGCTTACCCTGATCGTCCTTCATAGCGAACTTGACATAGACAGAGGTACAGGGGTCGTCCTGATATTCGATATCGGCTTCCGCCACAGCGGTGGCGCAGAAGGGGCACCAGGTGACGGGCTTCAAGCCCTTGTAGATGTAGCCCTTGTCAAACATCCGGCCAAAGACCTTGACCTCCTGAGCCTCGAAGTGCTTATCCATGGTGCGGTAGGGGTTTTCCCAGTCGCCCACCACGCCCAGACGCTTGAAACCGCCCATCTGCTTCTGGATGAAGTCCTCAGCGAAGGCCTCGCAGGCCAGCCGGAACTCGGACACGGACATATCCTTGTTCAGCTTGGACTTGGATTTCTCGATGGCACGCTCGATGGGCAGACCGTGGTTGTCCCAGCCGGGGACATAGGGGGTGTAGTAGCCCATCATGGCGTGGGAACGGGTGATGAAGTCCTTGAGGGTCTTGTTCAGGGCGTGGCCCATGTGGATATAGCCGGTGGAGGAGGGAGGGCCGTCATGCAGCACAAAGCTGGGCTAAGTCGGATCGTAGCCATGTCGTTCTGTGCGCC
>JAZQIN010000051.1:0-5592 GCA_045541155.1 Faecousia sp. | reverse complement strand
AGCCGCCTTGGCTCTCCCTCTGGGAGAGCTGGCACCGCCGAAGGCGGTGACTGAGAGGGTTTCGGCGCTTTATATACCCTCTCCGCCCCAGTGTGCGCACTGGGGCACCTCTCCCAGAGGGAGAGGCAAGGGATTGTGCGTTACTGCGCTAAACAATAATTTAGAAACTTTTCCTTGAAGGGCCGCTAATCAGCCGCCCATTTTTTCCTTCTGGAGGCAGCACTTCTTATACTTCAGGCCGCTGCCGCAGGGGCAGGGATCGTTAGGGCCGGCCTTTTTGGCCTTCTTCACCGGCTGTTTTTTTACCTCGGACTTGTCCGCACCGGTGGTACCGGTCTCCTTCGCCACCCGTTCCCGTTTGACCTCGGTCTTTTCTCTCAGCCGCACCCGGAACATCCGGCTGACCGTCTCCTCACGGATGGCGGCAATCATGGCCTCGAACATCTGGTAGCCTTCTTCCTTGTAGGCAATCACCGGGTCATGCTGACCGTAGGCCCGCAGACCGATGCCCTGCTTCAGGTCGTCCATGGCATCGATGTTCTCCATCCAGTATTCATCCACCACCCGGAGCATAATGACCCGCTCCAGCTCACGCATAGTCTCGGAGCCGTAGAGGTCCTCTTTCTCCTGATAGGTCTTCTCCGCCAGCGCATAGATGGCATCGGACAGCTTTTCCGCATCCAGCTTCTGGGGAGCCTCGAAGGCACCCTTGGGGAAATAGACTCCCTCAAACTGTCCTATCAGCTCCTCCAGACCGGCCTGATCCAGTGTGCCCTCCTTGCTAAAGGCGGTGGTCACAGTGCTTTCCACCACGCCACGGAGCATAGTCATCATATTCTCCCGGAGATCCTCGCCGTCCAGCACCTTCTGCCGCTGGGCGTAAATCACCTCACGCTGGATGTTCATCACGTCGTCATACTCCAGCACGTTCTTTCTAATCCGGAAATTGCGGCTTTCCACGTTTTTCTGGGCATTTTCCACGGCGTTGGACAGGATTTTTGCATCAATGGGGGTATCCTCGTCCAGACCCAGCGCATCCATCATGCCCATGATTCGGTCGGAGGAGAACAGCCGCATCAAATCATCCTGCAGGCTCAGGTAGAACCGGCTCTCACCGGGATCACCTTGACGACCGGCACGGCCCCGAAGCTGGTTGTCGATTCGACGGGACTCGTGCCGCTCGGTGCCGATGATCACCAGACCGCCGGCGGCCCGGACCTTCTCCGCCTCGTCAGCAATCTGATCCTTGTATTTTTTCAGCAGCTGCTCATACTTCTCCCGAATCGCCAGGATTTCCGGGTCGGTGGTCTCAGCGTAGGAATCCGCCTCCGCCAGCAGCTCCTCGGTGTAGTCCATTTTCCGCAGCTCGTCCTTGGCAAGGAACTCAGCATTACCGCCCAGCACAATATCCGTACCACGGCCTGCCATGTTGGTGGCGATGGTCACTGCCCCCAGTTTGCCCGCCTGGGCCACGATTTGGGCTTCCTTTTCATGGTACTTAGCGTTGAGGACGTTGTGAGGAATGCCCTCTTTTTTCAACAGCTTGCTCAGCACTTCGCTCTTTTCGATGGAGACGGTACCCACCAGCACCGGCTGGCCCTTTTCATGGCACGCAATCACCTGCTTGATAATGGCACGGAACTTGCCCATTTCGGTCTTATAGACCACATCGTGCCGATCCATACGGGCAACGGGCTTATTGGTGGGGATTTCCACCACGTCCAGCTTGTAGATGGTACCAAACTCCTCTTCCTCCGTCAGGGCGGTACCGGTCATACCGGAAAGCTTGTCGTACAGACGGAAGAAATTCTGGAAAGTAATGGTCGCCAGTGTCTTGCTCTCACCGGCAACGGTGACCCCTTCCTTGGCCTCGATGGCCTGATGCAGACCCTCGTTGTACCGGCGACCGTACATCAAACGACCGGTGAACTCGTCAACGATGATGATTTGCCCGTCCTTGACCACATAATCGATGTCCCTCTTCATCAGACCCCGGGCCTTCATGGCCTGATTCAGGTGGTGGGACAAGGTGGTATTTTCCATATCCGCCAGATTTTCCACGCCGAAGTATTTCTCAGCCTTGGCGATGCCCTCGGCGGTCAGAGACACACTGTGGGCCTTCTCGTCCACGAAATAGTCGCAATCGTAGTTATCCTGAACCTCTTTCTCGTCGGTCTTGGCAAAAACCTTCCGCCGCAGGGTGGATACAAAGAAATCCGCCATCTCATAGAGCTTGGAGGATTCCTCACCCTTGCCGGAGATAATCAGGGGGGTTCGGGCCTCGTCAATCAGGATGGAGTCCACCTCGTCCACGATGGCGAAGGCATGGCCACGCTGGACCAGCTCCTTTTTGTAAATCGCCATGTTGTCCCGGAGGTAGTCGAAGCCCAATTCGTTGTTGGTACAGTAGGTGATGTCGGCGGCGTAGCTGGCCCGACGCTCCGCCGGATTCATGCCGGGAATAATCAGACCAACACTCAGACCCATGTAACGGTAGACCTTGCCCATCCACTCGGAGTCACGCTTTGCAAGATATTCGTTGACTGTGACCACGTGCACGCCATTTCCGGTGAGGGCATTGAGGTAGCAGGGCAGGATCGCCACCAACGTTTTGCCTTCGCCAGTCTTCATTTCCGCAATTCGGCCCTGATGGAGGACGATGCCGCCCATCAACTGCACGGGATAGGGCTTCATGCCCAGCACACGCCATGCCGCTTCTCGAATGGCGGCGAAGGCCTCCGGCAGCAGATCATCCAAATCCTCGCCCTCGGCGTAACGCTGTTTGAACTGGGCAGTCTTGGCCTTCAAAGCCTCCTCGCTGAGGGCACCGTATTCCGCCTCCATGGACAAAATCTTATCCACCGTAGGCTTCAGCTTCTTTATCTCACGCTGGGAACGGGTCCCAAAAATTTTCGTAATCAGTCCCATTTTTGACCTCCTGAATTGGTTTAGGTACACATTTCATCCATTATATCACATCCAACCGGAAAATCATAGATGAAATTTGTAAACAAATCGCCCCTTTCTGAATCCCCAATTGATATCAGATGAAATTCGAACCGCCCCTGACAGAGTCAGGGGCGGTTTTGCATTACAGGAATTTACGCTTGATTACCAGCACTCCGGTAACCAGCAGCATCAGAACCAGAAGCTCGACACCCGAATAATCCGCAGTCTCAGGGATGGGTTCCACCTCTGTATTGGTGAAAATCACACTGTTGCTCTGCGCCACAGTGCCGTTGACCAGCGTCCCCTTTCCCTCGGTGACGCTGTCGGTCAGGGTGGTGACAATGTAGTCTTCCGGTGCGTCCAGTAGCTCCTCCAGCGTATAAGTGGTACCGACAGGGATGGATTCAATGGTGATGGACTCATCCGCTTCCAGCGTGAAGGTGGCAGTGAATCCGTCATCGCCAGCAGTCCAGTCCAGCTCCGTCTTGCAGGTGGGCAAACCCATCAGATAGTCCGCATCCATCCACAGGATTTCGTTTTGGGTCAGAGGCGCAGTGGACATATCCAGCGTCAGCTTGAAGGTGAATCGTTCGCCCTTTTGCGCCTGCGCACTGTTGATTAGCTCTTTGCTGACGGTAAGAGAACCGGAGGTCCAGCGATTTTCAATCACATCGCCATCGCCAAACTGCCCCTGTGCGGCATCATAGCCGGGCAGGGCGGAACGCTCCATGAAATAGCACTCGTAGGCATTTTCGGTGGTGTCCACACGAATCTGGCCGTTTTCATCGGTCAGGTAACTGCCCAGCAAAATCGAATCGTTGCCGGTATCGGCGTACAGATCAAAGGCCACGCCAGGCAAAGGCTGTCCGGAGGTGGCATCCACTTTGGTGATTTGCACCGTCTTGTTCAGATTTCCAATGGTACTAACCATGCGGCTCATCACAGGCGCGGCACCGCCGCTGTGGCCAGCAAAATTCTGTGAGGTCCGGCGTGCGGATTCGCCTCTCTCGGGTCTGGCCTCGTAGAAGCAGATATCCTCAACGCACTGGGTGCCGCTGATACACAGCGTGACCGGGGTATCGGCAGACAAATCCGTGGAATCTACACCCTCAAAAGTCACGGCATAGGCACCATCCTCATTGGATTCCAGCTGATTGCTGGCACCCAGAGAGAACTGTTTGGTTTTGCCGCCAAGGCTGGCCTGGAGGGACAGATTATCATCTTCATTGATGGTGCCGTCGATGGTGAAGAAGACCGTCATCTGGTCGTCACCCTGCTTTGTCAGGCCGGTCAGGGTGATGCTGTCATCGGTCAGGACCACATCCTGCGGTTCCATTCCAGGCAAATCAATCAGGTACTCGTAAACGCTCCGGATGTTGTTGCCGGTCTGGTTAGTAGCCCGATCCATCAAGTTCACATGGCCCTCCGGGTAGAGAACTTCCTTAAACTGACTTTCCCGATAGGATTCAACCCAATCGCTGGCACTCTCGGTGTAGCAGTAGAGGTCAAGGAAATTAGCATCGTTGGCAAAGTGCCAAATGGCGGCCTGAGAGGATGATAGCACTTCCGCACCGGTCAGTCCTTCTACCAGAACAGCCTCGTCGCCGTCACGCTCCAGCAGATAGGCGTTGGCCTGTTCCTGAATTTTTTCCATGTCAGTCACAACAGGGAAGGTGTTGCTCATGATGGCACGAATCTTATGGGCACGCTCGACGCCCAAATAGACACCTTCCTCGTTGTAGCAGAAGTAGCCGTCCTCCAGATTCAGACGGCGATAGGCGGAACTGGGAACCGCTCCAGTCCTAAAGTCCGAGCAGTAGGCAGAGTAGGAGGCGTAGGGTCCCTCCGGAGCAGAGGCTTCATCCTGCACCAGCTCCGAATAGTTCACCACGTTGAACAGGGTCGGAATGGCCAGACTCGGTAGCGTACCGTCCAGAGGCGCATCACAAATATAATGGGGAGACCAGCAGTGATACCGCACTGCGTAATCGTAGTAATACTCCGGCAGCGATTCCAGCATCGTCTCCTGATCAGCGTAGGGGCTGTTCCAAATGAATACATAGGGGTCAAAGGCAGCTTCCGCAGGCGTGGGTTCGGTAGCATTGGTCTGCAACGCAGGCACAAAGGCAAGCACCAGACACAGTGCCACCAGAATGGACAGCAACTTTTTGTGCAAACTCATATAAACTCCTCCTATAGAAAAAGGATTAATGTAAAAATTATACAGGAATCTCCAGCCCCTGTCAAGAACAATCGTGTGGAAAATGGCGCATCTTTTACTGTTCAGCAACGCATTTTGGGCACTTTGTCAAAAAGGTGTTTTGTTTCGGTAAATTATTGTTTAGCGAAGTAACGCGCAATCCCTTGCCTCTCCCTCTGGGAGAGGTGCCCCAGTGCGCACACTGGGGCGGAGAGGGTTTATAAAGCGCCGAAACCCTCTCAGTCACCGCCTTCGGCGGTGCCAGCTCTCCCAGAGGGAGAGCCAAGGCGGCTTCACCGCTAGTGCGCTAAACGATAGGGCACCTCTAAAAACTCAATTTCGAGTGGGTGCCCAGGAATTTTGCTTCAAATTATGTGGTAAAAACCGCAGGAATACTGGATGTATTTCAAGGTTTTTATAAGCATAAGTTGGAGCAAAAGAAC
>JAZQIN010000050.1:0-8884 GCA_045541155.1 Faecousia sp. | reverse complement strand
TTATACATCGTGACGGTGCAGTATCCTAGTCGGGGTGGCCATCTTCCAGGAAGGGCCTAAAAATCCTTTGAAGGGCACATCGATGAAGTCCCTGGTGTCTGCTTTTTACGCCCAGTTTAGGGTGGATGCTGGGGGTTAAGGTTTCAGGGCGCGTTCCAATGGCATGGAGCATACGACCCGGTTACCGTGGAGACTTGAAGCTTGTGCGACGACGGCTTAAGCCCACTTTGGGAACCGATCGCGTACGAATCAAGTATGAACCTGCAAGGCGGTGCACAGAATCGTGTGCTGCGTGCAGTGTAGCCTGCCTTGAGTGAACCTGTGGGGAAGGGAGAACAGGCCTGACGGCGTTATGGCCATAACGCTTCTCGCTATCGCTCCCGGAAACCAGGCTTGCAAAAGAGGCTAAGACTATGACGCATCTTGTCGTGGAAATCACCTAGGCTGTCGTAATTGGGCAGGCAGGAGATTACAGTACGGACTAAGTGGCAATCGGGTAGCCAATTTCGGCAACGTTTGGACGGACGGATTAAATGGAAACGGCCCATACGGCAACGGTGGGTTCTGTCCGGGGAAAACCAACCCGACCTAAGCCGTAAGATTTATCCTGCCTGCTGCCGTTATACCTTAATAATAAGGAGTATTCCTGTGTCTAAATCAGACCCATCCGCTGCAAAAAAAGAGCGGAATAAGACGATCCGCTGGGTCGTCACTATTTTTTTCGTTACCATATTTGTTTCCGGCACCATTTCTTTGCTGTCGGATTTTGTCATGTCGGTCAGCGGCATTATGGTTGCTTTTCTGATTTTGATGGTCATCATTCTGATAGGCATCATTTTTGATATCATCGGAGTGGCGGTTGCGTCGGCGGATGAAAAACCATTCCATTCCATGGCAGCGCGGAAGGTTCCCGGTGCGCAGGATTCCATCAAGTTACTGCGTAATGCGGAGCGTGTCAGTTCTATCTGCAATGATGTGGTGGGTGATATTTGCGGCGTCGTTTCCGGTGCGGCTTCTGCTACCATCGCTGCACAGGTGTTGGACCGGACTGGGTTTTCTTGGCCGGAGCTGGTGACATTGGTGATGTCTGCGCTGGTTGCAGGGCTTACTGTTGGAGGAAAAGCCATCGGAAAGACTTTTGCTATGAATTCCTGCACCACGATTGTTTCCGGTGTGGGTCGGCTACTGTTTGCGCTGAAGCATCCGGCGAATTTTGTTCGCAAGAGAAAGAAAAAATAACGTTAGGTCGTGTTGATTCGTGAGTATATTAGAGAATATCAAGGGTCACGAGGATTTGGTGCGCCTGAATGATAAGGACCGGCTGCTTCTGTGTCAGCAGATTCGTGACTTTCTGATTCAGAGCGTGGCAAAAACCGGCGGTCACCTTGCCTCCAATCTGGGCACGGTGGAATTGTCGGTGGCACTGGAGACCGTTTATGATACCAAAACCGACCGTCTGGTTTTTGATGTGGGACACCAGTCCTACGTCCACAAGCTGTTGACCGGACGGCAGGCAGAATTTGACAATTTGCGGCAGTTCGGCGGAATCGCCGGCTTTCCCAAGCCCAGCGAGAGCGTGACAGATGCGTTTGTGGCCGGTCATGCTTCCAGCTCGGTTTCTATCGCTCTGGGCATGGCCCGGGCCAGAACCCTGTCCGGCTACAGCCATGACGTGGTTGCGGTGATTGGTGACGGTGCTGCTACCGGCGGCATGGCCTACGAGGGCTTGAACGATGCTGCCGAAAGTAGAGAGCCCATTGTGGTGATTCTCAATGACAATGAGATGTCCATCGACCGCAATGTGGGCGGTATGGCGAAGCACCTGTCCCGCATCCGTATCAAGGAGAGCTATCTGGGGATGAAGACCCATTATCGCAACTTCATGTCCAAAACCGGCGTTGGTCGATTTATTTACCGCACGACCCGTTCCATTAAAGATTGGTTCAAACGGATGGTATTGCCAACAACCATTTTTGAAAATATGGGGCTGACCTATTTGGGTCCCGTAGATGGCAACGACGTTAACGAACTGATTGGCATTCTTCGCATCGCCAAGGAAATGCGAAAGCCGGTCTTGCTCCATGTCATGACCAAGAAGGGACTTGGCTACGGTCCTGCGGAGCAGAATCCTTCTAAATTCCACGGTATCGGCAAGTTTGACCCCGCCACCGGCGAGACCCTGAGCAAAGGTGGAGAGACGTTTTCCGGCAGCTTCGGTGATACCATGCTGGAGCTGGCCCGGGAGAATCCTCGGGTGTGCGCCATAACGGCGGCGATGCCCGGTGGTACCGGCTTGCTGGAGTTTAAAAAGACTTATCCGAAGCGTACATTCGACGTGGGCATTGCGGAGGAACATGCGGTATCCATGGCCGGTGGACTTGCTAAGCAGGGAATGGTGCCAGTGGTGGCGCTTTACTCTACCTTCCTGCAGCGCTCCTATGATATGATTATGCAAGATATCGCCATGCTGCATCTTCACGTTGTGCTGGCGGTGGACCGTGCCGGTCTGGTGGGTGAAGATGGCGAGACGCATCATGGTATTTATGACATTGGCTTCCTGCGTCATGCTCCCGGTATGATGATTCTTTGCCCTGCCAGCCTGTCCGAGCAGAAGGATATGCTTCGCTGGGCGGTGACAGAATACAATGGACCGGTTGCGATTCGGTATCCCAGAGGGGGCAACCGAGGCTTTGATGGCAGCAACTGGAACGCTTCGGCGGATGTGAGCCGCACCGGTGCGCTGGCCTGTCACCGGATGGGTGATGATATTACGCTGATTACCTACGGCACCATGCTTGAAAACACTATGAAGGCCGCTGAGCTGCTGGCTGAGCAGGGCATTGAGGCAACGGTGCTTCGTTTATTGACGGTGGCACCGCTGCCAGTCTACAATGTATTGACCATGATGTCCGATACGGAGCATATTGTAGTGGTGGAGGAAGCTGCCAATGGCTGCGGTATCCGTCAGGAACTGGCATGGCAGCTGCAACACATTAAGCCTGGCATCCGGGTGGATGGTATTGATTTGGGCTGCCAGTTCGTGACCCATGGCGCATTGGATCGGCTGTATCACCATTACGGTCTGGATGCGGATTCCATCGTCAAATTCGTTCAGGAGGTACGTCCGTCATGAAAATCAAAAAAAGACTGGATGTGCTACTGACGGAGCAGGGCTATGCTGACTCCAGAACCAAAGCCCAGGCCATCATTATGGCTGGGCAGGTTTATGTGGAGGGGCAAAAGGCGGACAAGCCCGGCATTTCTTATGAAGAAAACGTGACCATTGAGGTCCGGGGCGATGTCTGTCCTTATGTCAGCCGGGGGGGCTTGAAGCTGGAGAAGGCACTGCGTGATTTCGGTGTGAAGCCGGATGACTTTGTTTGCAGTGATTCCGGAGCGTCTACTGGTGGCTTTACAGACTGTCTGCTCCAGCAGGGGGCCAAAAAGGTGTTTGCCATCGACGTGGGCTATGGTCAGCTGGATTGGAAGATTCGCAGCGACCCCCGGGTGGTGGTCATGGAGCGGACCAATATCCGCTATGTGACCCCGGAGGATTTGGGCGAGCCGCTGGATCTTTCTGTGGTGGATGTCAGCTTTATTTCCCTTAAAATTGTTCTTCCTGCCATTAAACGGCTTCTCAAGCCTGAGGGACAGGTGCTGTGCCTGATTAAGCCGCAGTTTGAGGCCGGGAAAGAAAAGGTGGGCAAAAAGGGTGTGGTGCGTGATGCGCAGACCCATCAGGAGGTACTGGATATGTTCGTGGAGCTGGCGGATAGCCTTGGCTTTACGATTCTCGGATTGACCTTTTCTCCGGTCAAGGGGCCGGAGGGGAATATTGAGTTCTTGGGCCACCTGACCCTTCGTGATGCGGAGGGCATCCGGCCTGATACAGCGCAGGTGGTGCATCAGGCCCACGAAGCCTTGAAGGGGTGACGGTATGATTAAACGGGTGATAATGACTCCCAATCCTTACCGGGATAAAAATTTTCAGACTGTCCGCCATGCGGTGAAAATCCTACAGGATGTGGGCATCGAGACAAGGCTATGCCTTCCCTTCGAGGTGGATAAAAGCTACGACCTGCCCAGAGATTTGAGGTTCCACAAGTTGGATCGGGAGATTCAGAATACGGACCTTGTGATATGCTTCGGCGGTGACGGCACCATTTTGCACATGGCGAAGGCGGCGACCCGTCAAGGGGTGCCGATTCTAGGTGTGAATATTGGAACCATGGGTTTTATGGCTGAGCTGGAGAACAGTGAGCTGAGTCAGCTTGCCCGTCTGGCCCGGGGAGATTATGCCATTGACAACCGGATGATGCTGGATGTGACGGTGCGCCGTGACCGGGACATCATTTACCACGACATCTGTCTGAACGATGTGGTGATTACCAAGGGTGCGGTGGCCCGAATCGTTCATCTTGCGGTGGGCTGTGACGGAGTACAGGCGATGGAGTGCGGCGGCGACGGCATCATTGTTGCCACGCCTACCGGATCGACTGCATATAATCTTTCCGCCGGTGGCCCCATTGTGGAGCCAGAGGCCAGAAGTATTCTCATTACGCCCATCTGCGCCCATGATATGGCCAGCCGGTGTATGGTTGCGTCTGACGAACGTGTGATTACCGTGGAGCTGACACGCAATATGCGCCGCAATGCGTTTTTGTCGGTGGATGGCGGAAAAGCTGTCCGGCTGAACATGGGGGATGTGGCCACTGTACGCAAATCTGATTTACAAACAAAGCTTCTTCGGCTGAAAGAGCGGAGCTTTTATGATGTTTTGAACATTAAATTCAAGTCCAATTGATGGGGTAGTAAAATGAAAACACAAAGACAAGCAAAAATTTTGGAAATCGTAGCCACACGGGATGTGGAAACCCAGGAGCAGCTGTTGCAAGAGCTGCAGGATGCGGGTTTTTACAGCACACAGGCGACCATATCCCGGGATATCAAGGAGCTGCGCATCGTCAAGGAGCTGACCAGCTTTGGTACTTACCGTTACACTACCTCCGCCAAGGAGGTCACCGGTACTTTCTCCACCCGGCTCAACACCATTTTCCGTGAGTGCGTCACCGGCTATGACTATGCTCAGAATATGGTGGTAATCCATACCCTTCCCGGGCTGGCCTCTGCCGCCGGATCTGCGGTGGATGCTATGAATATGAGCTTCGTGTTGGGCACGCTGGCCGGAGATGACACGGTGATGATTGTCATGCGTGATACCAATGCTGCTGCTGCGTTCTGCAGCGAAATCAAAAATCTTCTGAACTGAGGGATTACCTATGCTGAGTTTGCTGCACATTGAGAATATCGCAGTAATTGAGCAGTCAGACATTTCCTTCGACCGGGGCTTCAATGTGCTGACCGGTGAGACCGGTGCGGGTAAATCCATTGTGATTGATGCGATTTCTGCCATCCTTGGCGAGCGTGCTTACCGGGATATGATTCGTACCGGTGCCAATAAGGCATCGGTACGAGCGGTGTTCACCGACGTTCCGAAGCTGGACTGGTTTGAGCAGAACGGAGTTGAGCACGATGCGGAGACAATCATCCAGCGTGAAATCCATCTGGATGGAAAAAACGTCTGCCGGGTCAATGGAACGTTGGTCACGGTGTCGATTTTGCGCAAGCTGGGTATCCAACTTATCAATATCCATGGTCAGCACGACTCTGCATCGCTTTTGGATGAAGCCAATCATCTGGGATTTCTGGATGCCTTTGGGGATAACGAGGATCTTCGAGAGGATTATCGCCAGAAGTTTGATGCCGTCTGCGAGTTGCGTCGGGAAATCGACCGAATGAGCATGGATGAAAGTGAAAAGCTACGTCGGATGGAGACGCTGCGCTATCAAATCGAGGAGATTTCAAAGGCAGAGCTGGAAGTCGGCGAAGACGAAGTGTTGGAGGAGCGAAGAAAGCTTCTTCAAAATGCTGAAAAGCTCAGCAACGGTATGGATACCGCTGTGGAGTGCCTTTATGGTGGCGACGAAACGGATGGTGCGACTGCGTTGTTGGCTCAGGCAGAAAGGGAGTTGGCTCGGTTGGCACGCTATACCGATGCTTTCAACCAGTTCCATGAGCGTGTGGCTGATTTGATGTATCAAGTGCAGGATGTGGCGGAGGAGGTCCGGGATGCCCGGGATGATTTGAGCTATTCGGCAGATGAGCTGGAGCAAATCGAATCCCGGCTGGATGTGATTCATAGGCTGCGCCGGAAATACGGCGTGACCTGTGCCGATATCCTTGAATACCTGGAAAAGGCGAAGGAAGAACTGGATGATATCGAATTTGCGGATGACCATGTTGAGCGTTTGAAAGGGAAGCTCAAAAAGGCTGAGGAAACTGCGTTCGATGCGGCGCTTGCCCTGCGGAAGAACCGTAAGGATACGGCAGTCATGCTGTCAGAGCGTATCCTTACAGAGCTTGCCCAGCTGGATATGCCTCGGGTGCAGTTTGCCTGCGAGTTTACCGCTACAGAGCTTTCTGCCAATGGTGCGGATGATGTGGTGTTTTATATGTCCGCTAACGCCGGTGAAGCCCTGAAATCTATGAGCAAGGTGGCGTCCGGTGGCGAATTGGCTCGTATTATGTTGGCGATGAAGAATGTACTGGCGGAAAAGGATCAGGTGGATACCCTGATTTTCGACGAGGTCGATACCGGCGTATCCGGTCGTGCGGCCCAGAAAGTAGCTGAAAAATTGCGCAGTGTCGCTACCCATAAGCAGGTGCTCTGCGTGACTCATCTACCCCAACTGGCAGCCTTGGCCAATACCCATCTGCTGATTGCTAAATCCGAGCGGGAGGGACGTACTTATACGACTGTCACACCGCTGGATATTGAAGGTCGTAAGCGTGAACTGGCCCGTATCATCGGTGGCACCAATATCACGCAAACCACACTTAAAAGTGCGGAAGAGATGCTTCGGGCTTGACAAAAGCAGGATTTTCTGCTACCATAACCACAACACAGTGATGGGAACAAGTAAGTATCCAACTTCTCCTCAGAGAGCTGCCGGAGGGTGCAAGGCAGTGGGGGAGTCTGCTGAAATACCTCCCGGAGTGGCTTTCCTGAACCATAGTAGGGAAAGACGGGCACGCCCGAAACAGCGTCAGGCGTTGTTGGACGCCGTGAGGTCTGCACCGTGAGATGCAGATGAACCAGAGGTGGTACCGCGTATTTTACGCCCTCTGTCCGTTTTGGACAGGGGGCTTTATTTTTTAGGAGGAAACCGATATGAAACTTTATGACGAACTGGTTGCCCGTGGTCTTATCGCACAGGTGACCAATGAGGATGAAATCCGTGAAATGATTGACAACGGCAAAGCAACCTTCTATATTGGGTTTGACCCCACAGCCGATAGCCTCCATGTTGGCCACTTCATGGCGTTGTGCCTGATGAAGAGACTGCAGATGGCTGGCAATAAGCCCATTGCGCTGATTGGCGGTGGCACCGCTATGATCGGCGATCCCTCCGGTCGCACGGATATGCGCTCCATGATGACCAGAGAGGTTATCGACCACAACTGTGCCTGCTTTAAAAAGCAGATGGAGCGGTTCATCGAGTTTGGGGAAGGCAAGGCCCAGATGGTCAACAATGCCGACTGGTTGCTGAATCTGAACTATGTGGACTTTATCCGTGAGATTGGCGGATGTTTCTCTGTTAACAATATGCTCCGGGCCGAGTGTTTCAAGCAGCGGATGGAGAAGGGGCTGAGTTTCTTGGAGTTCAACTACATGCCCATGCAGTCCTACGATTTTTACTACCTGTTCCAGAACTACGGCTGCAATATGCAGTTCGGTGGCAACGACCAGTGGAGTAATATGTTGGGCGGCACTGAGCTGATTCGCCGGAAACTGGGCAAGGATGCTCATGCCATGACCATCACGCTACTGCTCAACTCCGAGGGGAAGAAGATGGGCAAGACCGCTAAGGGTGCAGTGTGGCTGGATCCGAACAAGACCACGCCCTTCGATTTCTACCAGTACTGGCGTAATGTTGAGGATGCGGATGTGCTCAAGTGCATCCGGATGCTGACCTTCCTGCCTATGGAGCAGATTGATGCTATGTCCGACTGGAAGGATGCACAGCTGAACGTTGCCAAGGAGATTCTGGCTTACGAACTGACCAAGCTGGTCCACGGTCAGGAGGAGGCGGACAAGGCGCAGGCAGCTGCCAAGGCGCTGTTTGTGGGCGGCGGCGATGATGCCAATATGCCCACCACGGAGATTAGCGCAGATAAGGTGGTTGACGGCAAGATTGGCATTCTGAATCTGATGGTGGCCTGCGGTTTGGCTCCTTCTAACAAGCAGGCGCGCCAGCTGGTGGAGCAGGGAGGCGTGCTGGTCAATGATGAGAAGGTGCCGAGTGCGCAGTTTGCGGTCACGGAGGAAATGCTGAAAGAAGGCGTGAAGATTCGCAAGGGAAAGAAGGTTTTCCATAAGGCGGTTCTGGCCTGATAATAGGAATATACAACCCCCTCCGGGAATCCGGAGGGGGTAAAACTATGCCTTGTGGTCGATTACAACAAAATGCGGTAAAAGTTCGGAAAACGTACAACAATTTGCAGTAAACGCCTTAAAAAGAGTTAAAAAGTTCGGAAAAGCCCTTGCAATATATTCCTGCTTGATATATAATCTTATCGGTATAGTATCCTGAAAAATCATACTGGCGCAGAAGTTGCTGTATGAGATTAGGGGCACTGCACCTGGTAGTTTTTGGTCAGTTTTCGGCTGACCTCAAATATTTAAGGAGGGGTTTGTTATGTGCAAACGAATTTTGTCAATGCTTTTGTGCCTGGCAATGGTTCTGTCGTTCGTACCCGTAGCGAGCGCACAGGAAATCAGTACCGAAAATGCTGACCAGACGTCCGGACAAAGCACCTACCT
>JAZQIN010000049.1:0-2721 GCA_045541155.1 Faecousia sp. | reverse complement strand
ACCACCGGCGAGCGATTGTACTTGCCGTAGTGACCGGCATCCAGACAGATTCGGGGCTTAACGTGCCCCTTCTTAACGTTTTTCATATCAGATTCCTTTCTGCGTTTTTACAAACGCCTTGCACTGCTCGCAATAAGCATAATAAGCTTCATATTCTTCAGGCTTCTCATCCCTCTGTCGCAAAATAGCAAACTCTTGACTTTGACTATATTTCTTGCGGATTTCAGCGTTTACGGCATCGTCATAATCGATAGATTTCCAATACTCAGCCTCGTTATCCGCCCACACGGTATGAATCTCTGTTTCGGTTTCTTCATACGATTGTTTATAGTGTTTGCCATCTTGTGGATACTCGGCAATAATAATGGGTTTATAACCTCGTTCTAACAGTAGTTTATGAGACGGGTTGAAAATACGATTTCCATTGTCGATGATTGGATTAGGAGCGTATATTAAAGTATCATTTTCTAACTTTCCGTACATGTATTAACCTCCTAAAAACGAACCTGTGCCATCATTCGTGAAGAATGTTTTGGTTACGGTTTCATACATTCCGATTTCTCCATCCGATTTTCGTTGCGCCGGTATATAGTTTCGTGCTAACCCTGCCTCATCCCAGAATTGTAAGGAGTATATTCTTGCTAAAGCATATGTGTACGGTTCGACATTTCGCATGATTGTAAATATACCAATAGAACATCCAGATGCTGCGACTTCGGCATTGGCGGCATCTATGGTACTTTCTTGTAGCACTCCATCGAAATATACGCCTTCCTGATAGACATACTCAAACAAATGCCTTTTAGTGTCAATGTCAATGAACCGAACACCAGCACCATCAATGCCTATGCGAGTAAACGCAAACTTTTGTCTTGCCGTATCTGTATGTAAAGCAAGAGTGTAGCGGTTTGCTTCATTGGCAGAACTTCCAAACAAACGTCCATCGGCGCTTATATCAACGTAGGCAAAATCCGCAACCACTTTTAGAGGCTCTGTGCTGGAATTATAAATATACCGCGAGTCAATATAGGATTCTGCTGTGTTTTCTATATAGTTAAGTCTAATATAGTCACCTGGCAGTTCGCATTTACCCCCAATTAGAAGTCTCCTTCTCATACGCTCACCGCCCAGCTCTGCGATACGGCATAACCGTCTATGATCGATACTTCAACTACGCAATTGGCATTTACGGCAATATCTCCAACGACACTTTCAGGAAGTGATAAGGTGGTCGGAGTTGCGCCCGAAATAAAACGGAACTTGTATTCTTGTACGATTGCCGTGTTTTGTTCACCGCCGAGAGTGATAGACAAAGAAGCCATCTCAGGGAACACATAGAACTTATTCGGCTCAATCGTTGCGGCGCTGTCGGAAAGTTCTATTCTGGGGATAATAGATTCACCGCCACCATCGCCGCCACTGACAATGTTCTGATTGACGATTGCAGTAGTGCCGCAGTCACCATTGATAAAGCCTGCAATTTTCAGAGCCATGCGTTTATGACCCTCGGCGTTGGGATGCAGGCCGTCGGTGCCGTAGGTGCCATCGGTGAGCACCCCGGAGATGCCGTAGAACAGCCCATCGGTCAAAGAACAGAATGGGATACCATAGGCGGCGCAGACCTCTGCCATGGCGGCGGTGTAATCTTGAAGCTTCAGGCCCTTCCGGTTGTAGCCCTCGGTGTTCCCGTCCCACTGGGTTCCGGCAAGGTTGTTCGCCGGACGGCTCACATAGTCATTCTGAGGACTGGAAAAGACATAAATGGGACTCGTGGGATACTTCGCCACCAGTCCGGCGCACAGGGCCTTCATGGCCCCATAGAAGGTGGTAGTATCCGCATCCGCCATGGTACCCAGCGTCCGGCCGGTCACCCAGTCGTTGACACCGCCGAGGATGATTACCGCATCCGCATCCCCCATCTCCGAATACCGCTCGCAGAAGGAGGCGATGCCCGTCTCCCACTCCGGTACGGTGTCCACCTTTGGCGCAATGCAGCTGCCCGCCAGACCGTTTACATAGATGGTAGAAAATCCGCACAGCTGCCCCAGCCATTCATGATAGGCCTTTGTGGTGCCGGTCCCAAAGGTCATGCTGTCGCCCAGCACGTTCACCTTCTTGCCGTAGAAACGGGCGGTGTAGGTCACCGGCATCCCATCAATACGCAGCTTGTCCCGGCTGATGGGCAGGTCCACACGGTAGGCCGGATTCCACATAGCCCCCAGATACAGAAAGTTGTCGGCATAATTCTTGTTCAGCGTCCGGGTCGTCGGGTCATAGTAGATGAACGCCCCATTCATAAAGCCGGAGATGTCGTGGGTGGTGTTCGCCACATTGTGCTTCACGCCGCCGTAGAGAATGTGGGCGTTGGTGCCAAAGGTCAGAGTCTTGGCGGCGGTGTCGATGGACACAGTGCCGTTGGTGGCAACCACGCCGCTACGGCCTTTTTTAGTCTCTGCCCCCACGTCCCACGCAGCCAACGTGATGTCTTCGGAGAGGGCCTTGCCGTTGATTTTCCGGGTGGCAAGGACCATCGTCCGCATTTCCCGGGTGACGGACCCATTTTCCTGCACCGTCAGCAGATCGATGTACTCTCCCCGGTCACCGGCAAAGACCAGCTGACCGCTGCCGCCGCTGATGATGTCCCGGATGAGGGTGTAGAAACGCCGCTCCGTTTCGGAGGTACCCAGCCAAAGCTTCACATCCCGGCCCTCCTCCACCGCC
>JAZQIN010000048.1:0-9423 GCA_045541155.1 Faecousia sp. | reverse complement strand
TAGAGAAAACGGATTCCCACGGTCGCATTTGTTATTGTGTGATTGCCACTGGCAATCACTAGAATTTACATTCGCTTCGCTATGCTCCCTCGGAATGACATGGTATTTTGTTTTTGCGGTAGTCGCATAAACAATAATTTAGACAAACACATACACTGAACAAAAAATCCGGATACGGCTAAGCCGTATCCGGATGTCTGATAAACATTGGGAATGACAGACACCATGCACAGCTTACCGGGCTCGCATGAGTCTCGCGATTTGAAGCAAGCCAGACCGTTGGGTCAGGATGTTGACTTGCTACGCATCAAATGCGCTCGCTACTCCCTCATTTGATTTACATATACCACATTTTGGACAGTTAGTCAAGGCTAACTTTTCTCTCCGCATTCAATTCGTCCACCACGATATCCTTGTAGGGGTTGGCGATGACGGTGCGGTAGCTGTGATAAATCACCATGCCGGGTTTGGCGGAGGGCACCTTCTTCACCTGCTTCACCGCCGTCACGTCCACGGCGATGTTCTGACCGCCGCCGCTTTCGGAATAGTAGGCCGCCAGCTGGGCCGCCTGCGTCACCGTATCGTCGGGCGGAGTCGTGCCGCCGCAGGAGATAATCACATGGGAGCCATGGACTTTGGATGCATGGAGCCAGATGTCATCCTTGCGAGCCAGCTTGAAGGTCAGCTCGTCGTTCTGCCGATTGTTCCGGCCCACATAAATCGGATAGCCGTCGGTGGATTCGAACCGCATGGGAGGTAGTTTGCTCTGCTTCATCTTCCGTTTACCGGTGTCTGCCTTCAGATAGCCCCCGGCTTGCAGTTCCTGCCGGATTTCCTCCAGTTCCTGCTCCGTGGCGGCACGGTCCAGCTCCTCCCGGACACTTTGCAGGTAGCTCAACTCCTCCCGGGCCAGTGTCATCTGACGGGTCAGCTCCTTCTCCGCATTCTTCATCCGGGTGTAGTCCTTATAGAATTTGGCGGCGTTTTGCTGAGGGGACAGGAGGGGAGACAGGGGGATATCGATCTGCTTCATGTCCTCATCGTAAAAGTCCTCCGCCTGCACCACGGTCTGGCCCTTGGTGATTCGGTGGATGTTGGCGGTGAGAATATCCCCCAGTTGACGCAGCCGCTCTCGGTCGTAGGTGGCGGACAGCTCCTTCTCCTGAATCGCCAGCTTTTTCGTAAGCCGCTGGCACAGGTTCGTCACCGTCTTGCGCACCGCCTGACTTTTCTGCCGCATGGCATCCCGGCGGTCACGGGTGCTGTAGAAGCTGTCCAACAGGCCGGAAAAGCTTTCAGCCCGTTCACATTCTCCATACTGCCGGATGGGGCAGAAGGCAAACTGCTTAGGGGTATGGTAAGGGGCCGGGTGGGTCAGATGCTCTCGGAAAAACAGCGACAGCTTTTCCGCCACTGCCTCCAAATCCGCATCCTCCAGCCGGGCATCGGTGTCGCCCATGGCGTACAACGCCGCCTCCCGGCACACCAGCGGTGACAGTCCACCCAACGTGTCCATCAGCCGGTCAGCAAGGATGTCCGCGCCTGGTCCTTGCAACAGAGCCTTATATAAAGCGACGTTCCCTTTGCCCCCTCCTTGAGGGGGATGTTGAGAGACAGCGAAACTGGGGGAGTGTCCTACCATCATAGGCGTCACTCCCTCAGAGAGGGAGCCGAGGGGATGGGCTTTGCACACCGGCTCCGGATCCTGATAATGCAGGCCTGGCAGTGCCGGACGTTTAGAAGTTTCGTCCAGACCAATCCGCCGCAGGCAGTCGATGATTCGACCGTCCGGCCCCAGAAGGTACAGGTTGCAGGTGCGGCCCATCAGCTCCGCCACCAGCCGCTTCTGCACCGGGTCACCCAGCTCGTCGATGCAATCAAATACAAACGTTGCCGCACGCTCCATGGGCGGCTGGCTCACTTCCACCAGTCTCGCACCGCTTAAGTGCTTGCGCAGGAGCATACAAAACATGGGCGGCTCCGGGGGATTTTCCGGATTGGTTTGGGTCAGGTGCAGACGGGGGGCCGCCGGATTGGGATTGATCAGCAGCTTCGCTCGATTCTCCCGGCCTCGGAGATGAATGATTACCGTATCCCGGGAGGGCTGGTGGATTTTGTCCACCCGGGCTTCCCCCAGTGCCCGAATCTCCTCCAGCACCGCAGAAAGATAAAATGCGTCAAATGCCATGGTCTGCCTCCGAATCGATGATAATTTGGAACAGCTGATTCAATCGTTCCGTCTGACCGGACAGATACAGTGCCCCAAATAGAGCCTCAAGGCCCGTAGCCTTGGCGTACTGGGCCGGAGTTGCCCCTTTTGGGACAGCATGGACATGGGAATTCTTTCCGCGGCGATAATAGGCCAGTTCCTCCTCCGTCAGGTGGGGGAGCAGGTACTCCACGAATCTTGCCTGAGAAGGGGCCTTGACCATGGCAACAGTGTCCTTGTGGAGATTGCCCACGTTTTTGCCTCCACGGGCGCACAGATAGCTCCGGCACAGCAGTTCAAAAACCCCATCGCCAATGTGGGCCAGGCCCAGATTGGAAATGGCAAGGATATCCTGCCGATTCATATTCATTTGAAAATAGTTTTCCATGATGTTACCTCTGTTGCATGAAGTCCTTGAGCAGGGGCCAGTTGACGTTGACAGTGCCTTGGAAGTAGCCCTTTCGTCCGCCGCCCCGACCGCCGAAGGTCTGGCACAGGATATCCCCCAGCGGTTTGACATCCTCTGTCTTGTTCACGATGCAGATGCTGCCGCCGTCGGACAGCACCACCGCCGTGCCGCCACACTGTTGGGCGATACGGTCCGCCAGTTCCCGGACCGATGCCGGGGTCAGTGCAGGCTCGTAATGGGCCACGTCCCCCTGATTCCGGTAGCCGATGGCAATGAAATCGAAAATCTGACGCTCCATGGCAGTAGCCCGAAACTCCACCGCTGACAGCCGTTCATTCATCTTCCGGGCGGCCTCGCCGGTCTCCATGATTTTAGCGGAAAAGGCCTGAGAGACTTGCCGGTTCTGGTCGTAGGCCCGGTTCAGAATATCCAGCGCCCGCCCACCGCAGGCCATCTCGATGCGTACACCCTGATGGAATTTAACGCAGGAAAACAGCTTGATTAGACCGATTTCGCCGGTGTGCTTCACATGAACGCCGCAGCAGGCGCAGCTGTCTGCGCCGGGAATCTCCACGATTCGCACCGGCCACGGCAGTGCCCGTTTGGTACGATAGGTCACAGAAGGCAGCGCCTCCGGGGTGGGGACCCAGCACCGAATGGGAAGGTTTTCCCAAATATACCCATTGGCCTCCCGTTCAATTTCCGGCAGCGCATCAGCAGGGATGGGGCCGTCGAAGTCGATGGTGATGAGGTCCGCCCCCATATGGAAGCCCACATTGTGATATCCAAAACGGCGACAGACGATGCCAGATACGATGTGCTCGCCGGTGTGCTGCTGCATCAGGTCGAACCGGCGGCTGTGATCGATGATACCCTCCACCGGACCGGAAACCGGAGCGGCACAAAAATGCACCACATTCTGGCCCTGTTCCTGCACATCCAGCACGGTCACGCCGTTTAGCGTACCCAAATCGCAGGCTTGACCGCCTCCCTCGGGGTAAAAGGCTGTGGCATCCAGAAGCACAGCGTATCCCTTCTCAGTTTCTTCGCAGGAGACCACATTCGCCTGGAACTGATACAAATGCGCATCCTCGTAATACAGCTTTCTCGTCATAAAGAACTCCTTTTGATACCATTATATCGTACCGATGGTGATTGCCTTGATTTTAGCACATTCTGAATAAAATTTCACTAAAAATCGTAAAAATCTTACAAAGGGGTTGAAATCTCAGGAAAATGTTGTAAGATAACCTTAAAAGGAGGGGGATATCATGGTATACGCCCAGTATCGGTTGGGAGCGGAGCTGATTGGCTCCATGCCGCCGGATATGAAACGGACCATCGGTCGATTCCGTCAGCTCTATGACATGGGTCTGCATGGACCGGAGCTGTTGCTGTATCGCAATCAGGGGCAGAAATTTCGTCAGCAGACCGGCGCTGTGTTCTTCGAGCGCGTCTGCCGTGCTGTGCGGATGGACCCCTCCGAGGGGGCAATGGCTTATCTCTATGGCCTGATTGTTCACTATGCCATCAGTTCTGTCTGTGGGCCGTTCATCGAACGCAAATTTGTGGCCCTTTCCTTGCCGGTGCAGAAAATTCGTGGAGAATTCGACCGCTATCTTCTGGAAAAAGACGGTAAAATTCCACCTCATCGTTACGACCGCAGCCGTCATATCCATCTGACCCCGGGAGAATGTGAGACGGTGGCTATGTTCTATCCCGGCATCAGCCCCGGCACTGTTGGCAAGTGCGTCAAACGGATGGGGATGGTGATGCGGCTGTCCGCCAAGACTGAAGGAACTCAGCGTGAGGTGACGGCCAGATTGCTTCGTCTCAGCGCCGGGGCGGATGGTTTGATGGAGACCCATCCGGATCACCGGCTCCGGTCGGTCAATGGCGACCTGGAGCGACTGTATGAGCTGGCAAAAGCGCATGTGCCCTCTCTGCTGGACCAAATTCAAATCCGTCTGCATCGCAGAATCACCCTCGGCCCGGACTTTTCCCTTCCCTTTGCATAACCAACAGCCCTGCCACCGGCAGGGCTGTCAGCGTGTAAAAGAACTATAAATTATTGGGCACCTATAAAAACTCCCTTTCGGCGAAGTGCCCGTTCTTTTGCTCCAACTTATGCTTATAAAAACCTTGAAATACATCCAGTATTCCTGCGGTTTTTACCACATAATTTGAAGCAAAATTCCTGGGCACCCACTGGAAATTGAGTTTTTAGAGGTGCCCATTGTTTAGCGGTGTAACAGATACGCACTGTCCCTTGGCCCCCTCTGACGAGGGGGCTGGCGAAAATCTTTGATTTTCGACTGGGGGAGAGAAGAATTTCAACATTTTCTCTCCCTCCGTGCCGGCGTGCGCCGGCCCACCTCCCTCATCAGAGGGAGGCATTGGTGGGTGCAAACTTACACCACTAAACGATAATTTTTTCCTTCTTACATTATATATAGCATACCATTGACAGGAAGGAAAAACAAGGATAAAATAGTAGAAAAAAGGAGGGGTCGGCAGTGATTGAATATTATGATCGGGTATTTGCGCTGCATGGGGATGGCTTTAGCTGTCTGCTGCGTGTGAACGAATATGGCCTGCCGGAGCTGGTTCATTTTGGCGCACCGGTGTCCAGTGAGGATGCGGAAGCACTGCAATTTCGGCCGGGACTTGGCTGGGGTGGTGCGGTACTGCTGAAGGAGGGAGATCCGGGCAGCTGCGCCGATGCGATGCCATTGGTCTGGAGCGGCTGCGGTCGGGGCGACTACCGGGAAAGTCCACTGGAGCTGGATGGGATCCCCACGGATTTACGCTACAAAAACCATGCCATTCTGGAAGGCCCTGCTCTGATGGAGGGATTGCTTCCGCAGGCGCAGGGAGACTGTCAAACCCTCCGGATTACACTGGCGCAGCCGGGATTGGAGCTGGAGCTGTATTTCAGCGTCTTTGGCGGCGTGCTGACCCGGCGGACAGTGCTGAAAAATACCGGCACGGAGCCAGTGAGCATCACAAAAATCATGAGTGCCATGATTGACCTCCACGGTCAGTACCGGATGACCACCTTCAATGGCGGCTGGATCCGGGAGATGGGAAAGCATGTAGATACTGTGGGAGAGAGCCGTATCGTCAACGAAAGCGTCACCGGCGCATCCTCTCATCGGCACGACCCGGGCTTTTTGCTTTCTGAGCCGGATGCCACCGAGACCAGCGGTCGGGTCTACGGCTTCAATCTGGTCTACTCCGGCAACCATTACGGCTCCGCCCAGCGGTCCATTCAGGGCTTCACCCGGGTCATGCAGGGCATCAGCCCCTCCAATTTCCGGCGGCAGTTGCGGCCTGGAGAACAGTTTGAGACCCCGGAAGCGGTGATGGCCTTCTCGGACGAGGGTTTCGGTGGCCTCTCCCATCGAATGCACCGATTTGTCAATGAATGCATCGTGCCCAAACGGTGGCGTTATCGGGCAAGACCGGTGCTGTTCAACGACTGGGAAGGGTGCATGTTCGACTTCGACCATCGGCGGCTGGTGGGATTGGCGAAGCAGGCCAAGGCCCTCGGCTGCGAGCTGTTCGTGTTGGATGACGGTTGGTTCAAGGGCCGCAAGGACGATTTTGCTGGCCTTGGCGATTACACTGTGGACAAAAAGAAGCTGCCCCACGGGCTGAAGGGGTTGTCCCAAAAAATCCGCTCCATGGGGCTGGAATTTGGCCTGTGGTTTGAGCCGGAATCGGTCAATCCGGATTCGGATTTGTACCGTGCTCACCCGGATTGGGCCCTGACCGACGATTTCCAGCCGTTGCTGTGCCGGCATCAGCTGCTGCTGGACCTGACGCGGCAGGAAGTGCGGGACTACATCGTGGAAAACGTCACCCGGATTCTGGATTGGTGCGAGATTACCTATGTCAAATGGGACATGAACCGCCACAGCGTTGCGTTGGGCAGTAAGGCCCACGACTATATTCTGGGTCTTTATGATGTGCTGGGCCGGATTTTCCGTCCCCGTCCCCATATTTTGCTGGAAAATTGCAGTTCCGGCGGCAATCGGTTCGATTTGGGTATGCTGACTTTCGGACCGCAGGTCTGGTGCTCGGACAACACCGACCCCATCGACCGGCTGACCATTCAGGGCAACCGCTCTTATCTGTATCCCCAGTCCACCTTTGGCGCCCACGTCAGCGCCTCTCCCCACGCCCAGACCCTCCGCACCACGCCTCTTTGTACCCGGGGCAACGTGTCCTTCTTCGGCTGTCTGGGCTACGAGCTGGATTTGGACCACCTGTTGAAAACGGAACGCAAGGAGATTTGGGAACAGATCGCTTTCTATAAACAATATCGAAAGACATTCCAGTTTGGCACCTTCTATCGGCTGGAAAACGGCTGGCAGGTGTCGAGGGGCGAAAATCATCTGGCTGGAGTTTTCCGTACCCTCACCGGCCCGGCCCCGGCTTACGAGACCCTGCGGCTGCGTGGACTGAAACGAGACCGGCGTTACTGCTACTTCAATCGGCTCCAGCGGCTTCGGGTGGGGCAATTCGGATCGCTGGTGAAGCACGTTGTACCGGTGGACCTGAACCCCAATGGAATCATTCTGCGCACGGCGGACCGTCACATCACCATGCCCGACGGATCCCAGCAGGGCAAGGCCTCCGGAGCGGCCCTTCAATCCGGTCTGCCGCTGCTGCCCGGCTTCCGGGGAACCGGTTACGATACCAATCAGCGGACCCTGACGGATTATGGATCTGAGCTTTACATCATTGAGGAGGATACGGACTGTGGAACGACTGGATAAACGCAATCGGCTGTGCTTCGGTCTCGGCACCATCGGCCGGGATATGTTCTATGCCTTTGAGACCAATACGCTGCTGTACTTTTTGTCGGATGTGCTGAGTTTGCCTTTGTGGGTCTTTGCGGCGGTGAGTTTGATTTTGTCGGTGATGCGGATTTTCGATGCTTTCAACGACCCCATCACCGGCCTCGTCATCGACAACATCCGCTCCCCTTGGGGTAAATTCAAGCCGGCTATCCTGGTGGGCGGCATCATCAGCGCGGTGTTTTCTGTGGTGCTGTTCGCTGGAATCGGCAGCGGCTGGACGTTCATCATCCTGTTTGCCATTGCCTATCTGATTTTCGATATCAGCTTCGGCATCAACGACATCGGCTACTGGACCCTGCTGCCCGTGCTGTCTACGGACCAGAAGCAGCGGGAAAAGACCGGCGCCTTCGCCCGGATTTGTGCCAGTGTGGGTCTGTACATCGTGATGGTGGCATGGCAGCCGGTGACCACGGCGCTGGGGGATACCCCTCAGGTTTGGTTCTGGTGCGCGGTGGTGCTGGCGGTGGTGTACCTGCTGGGACTGCTGATTCCGCTGCTTGGAGTCAAGGAGAAACGCCTGCCCCCGGAGCAGCAGGAATCTACCACTGTCCGGCAGATGTTCCGGGCGCTGCTGAAAAACGATCAACTGATGTGGACGACCCTTGCCATGGGGCTGTTCATGGTGGGTTACTGCACCACGGTGAATTTCGCTATCTATTATATGAAATACATCTTCGGCAACGAGGGGATGTATGTAGTGCTGGTGGCACTGGTCGGCATTGCGCAGCTGGGCACTCTGACGGTGTATCCGGCGGTGGCGAAACGAATCAGCCGTCGTAAGCTCTACACCCTCAGCACGGTGCTGGTGATTCTCGGCTATGCGGTGTTCTTCGTTGCGGAGGTGTCCATCGTGCTGATTGGACTGGGTGCGGTGCTGGTGTTCGTGGGTCAGGCCTTTATTCAGGCTCTGATGCTCATGTTCCTGGCGGATACGGTGGAATATGGTCAATGGAAGCTGGGTAAGCGGAATGAGTCCATCACCTTCTCCATCCAGCCCCTGATTAATAAAATCGGCGGTGCGCTGGCTACCGGCATCGTGAGCATGACCCTGATTTTCTCCGGCATCAAGGTGGACGATACCACGGCAGACGTAATCGGAAGCGATGGCAAGCTAATCGTGAAGCTGGCGATGTTCGCTCTGCCGTTGGTGTTGATTGTCATCGGCTATATTATTTATATGAAGAAATACAAGATTAGTGAGGAACGCTATGCCCAAATCCTTAAGGATTTGGAGCAGCGAGAAAATGTATAGCAGGAGGTCATTCAATGGAACAGAAGTTTTGCCCCACTTGCGGCAAGCTCCTCAATGAGCAGGCTGTATTCTGCGAGACCTGCGGAACAAGAGTGGCGGTGCAACCGCCAGTCTATGCCCAACCCCAACCGGTGGTTTATGCGGCACCTCAGCCGGTGGCGTATGTCAAGCCCAAGGTCCGGGGACGTGGATTGGGCATCTCGTCCATGGTGTTGGGTATTATTGGCTTGATTTTTTCATTTTCGCTGTCCCTGACGGCGATAACCGAAATTGTGGAGTATCAGAACCGCAGATATGTTTACAACTATTATTATCACATTTCCAACCACAATCCCGCGGAGGATTACATCCCGTCACTGATTATCTTTGTTGTACTGCCGCTGTTGGCGACAATCTTCGGATTTGCTTCCAAGAAGCGTGGCTATCGGTGTGGTGTCAGCACCTCTGGTGTGACTATGGGCATCATCGGCCTTGTGGCAATGGTGGGTGCATTGCTATTTACCATCATGTCTATCATGTAAACACAAAAAGCGCTCTGGCCTCATGAACTGCACCCCATTTGTTAGACAAGTATGATATAATACTTGTACTAAGAAATGGGGTGTTTTTCTATGCCTAAAGGAGTACCCAATAAACGATACACACCTGAATTCAAGCAAATGGTGGTAGAGGCTGTGCGAGAGGG
>JAZQIN010000047.1:0-3827 GCA_045541155.1 Faecousia sp. | reverse complement strand
TCAGACTGTCAAAAAAGTACTTTCTGCGGCAAATTATCGTTTAGCGGTGTAACAGCACGCACCGTCCCTTGGCCCCCTCTGACGAGGGGGCTGGCGAAAATCTTTGATTTTCGACTGGGGGAGAGAAGAATTTCAACATTTTCTCTCCCTCCGAGCCGGCGTTCGCCGGCCCACCTCCCTCATCAGAGGGAGGCTTTGGGTGTGGCGCTTACTGCGCTAAACGATAATTTATTTCAGCAAACAAATCTATGCTGTATTATACACCTTCCTTACGCCAAAATAAAGGGGGTATGGGCAGTTTTTTTCCGGCGTGGGCGGACAACTATCGCCACATCGGAGATTTTCTTTGTATTTCTCACAAAAAGGGGTTGCCTTTTTTGTGGAAATGGTATATAATCGCCCTACTGGATATGAACGCCCAGAGCGGACGAATGATTTTCTATCACCGACAAGGGCAAATTTTTAGGAAAGAAGTGGATTCCCAGTGTTTAACGTCAATTACCTCAACCCCATCTCCCCCAAGGGTACTGCCCTGTGGACGGAGGATTACCAGACCTGCGACAGCACCGCCGATGCCGATGCGATTATGGTTCGCTCCGCCCAGATGCACGAAATGGAGCTGCCCGCAAAGCTGCAGTGTGTGGCCCGTGCCGGTGCCGGTGTCAACAATATTCCTCTGGACCGCTGTGCTGAGAAGGGCATCGTGGTGTTCAACACTCCCGGTGCCAATGCCAATGGTGTTGTAGAGATGGCTATGTGCGGTATGCTGCTGGCCTGCCGTGATGTGGTGGGCGGTATCAAATGGGTCCAGTCCATTAAGGACGAGGGCGACGTGGCAAAGAAGGTCGAAAAGGGCAAGTCCAAGTTTGCCGGTCATGAGATTAAGGGCAAGAAGCTGGGTGTGATTGGTCTGGGTGCCATCGGTGGCCCTCTGGCTAACAATGCCATCAAGCTGGGCATGGAGGTCTACGGCTGCGACCCCTTCATCTCCATCGATGCAGCGTGGCATCTGGACAGCAACATCGTCCGTGTCAAGACCCGTGAGGAGATTTTCTCCCAGTGCGACATCATCTCCGTACATACCCCTCTGCTGGACGATACCCGGAAGATGATTAATGCTGAAACCATCGCCATGATGAAGGACGGCGTGATTGTGCTGAATTTTGCCCGTGACGCATTGGTGGACGACGAGGCCATGGAGGCTGCTTTGAAGTCCGGCAAGGTCAAGCGCTACGTCACCGACTTCCCCAACGACAAGACTGCCAGCATGGAGGGTGTAATTGCAATCCCCCATCTGGGCGCTTCCACCGAGGAGTCCGAGGACAACTGCGCCAAGATGGCGGTGAAGCAGGTGATGAACTATCTGGAGAACGGCAACATCGTCAACTCCGTCAACTTCCCCACCTGCGATATGGGTATCTGCACCAAGGTCGCCCGTATCACCATTCTGCACCGGAACATTCCCAACCTGTTGAGCCGGTTCACCTCCACGGTCGCTGCGGAGAATATCAACATTTCCGACATGGTCAACCGCAGTAAAGGCGAGTATGCCTACACCATTCTGGATATCGACAGTCCGGTGTCCGATGCTGCTGTGGAGCATCTGAAGCTGATTGATGGCGTTCTGCGCATCCGTGTGATTCGCTAATTGCATACCATAAAGGCCGCTGCATCCGCAGCGGCCTTTCATTTTAATATCGGGTATGGTAGGCATTCATGTGGTCGAAGTCCTGAAGAACCAGATTATTTACATCCAGCTCCACACGCAGATCCACAGGTCCTACCGCCTGACGCAGCTCCGACGTATCCTCGTAGACGCCGGGCCGGAAATAGGCCATGGTGATGTGAGGAGTCAGGGCATAGGGGAGGGGACGAATCTTCTGAAACCGCTCATAAAGGGCATCCAGCTGCGCCCATGCGGCTTCCCCATCCGGCTCCAGCCCCAGCACGATGCTGGTGGAGACCATGTTGAACGTCCACGTGGCTTTCATAGGAATCGACGGCCAATCAGCATTACGAATTTCATCCAGCGCAAGTCTAGCCTGTGCCGCCATCTTCTCTCGTTGGGGGAGTAAATCGCCGTTGGCAAGATCGTGGAGGGTCATGTGGAAGGTACCTATTTCCAGCGGCTGCGCCAGCATATTGCCGCATTGCTCATGCAGCTGCGCCTGCACCTGATGGAGGACTTTTTTTGTACCATCATCCAGCAGAAACACCACCGTATTCCCCGGAAACGGGAGTAGATTGCCCTGCGCATCCACCTTCTCCCTCAGCCCCCCAGAGGTGGTCAACACCTCCGGAATGGAGTTGGGATAGTGATCTGATAAAATGTTGATCATACCTTGTCGATGGCCTGTTTCAAATCTGCAATCAAGTCCTCGGCATTTTCCAGACCGCAGGACAGCCGAATCAGGTCGGCACCTACACCGGCAGCATCCAGCTCCGCATCGGTCATCTGGCGATGGGTGGAGGAGGCCGGATGCAGACAGCAGGTCCGGGAGTCAGCGACGTGAGTCTCGATGGAGCCCAGTTCCATGTTCTTCATGAAGGTTTCCGCTGCGGCACGACCGCCCTTCAGACCGAAGGAGATAACACCGCAGGAGCCACCCGGCAGATACTTCTGGGCCAGCTCATAATACTTGTCGCCCTTCAGACCGCAGTATTTGACCCATGCAACCTTTTCGTTGCTCTGGAGGAACTCGGCGATTTTCTGGGCGTTGGAGCAATGCTGACGCATCCGGAAGGGCAGGCTCTCCAGACCCAGATTCAGGTAGTAGGCGCTCTGGGGGGACTGGACGCAACCCAAATCACGCATCAGCTGAGCGGTGCATTTGGTGATGTAAGCACCTTCCAGACCGAAACGCTCCGTGTAGGTCACACCGTGGTAGCTGTCGTCGGGGGTGCAAAGGCCGGGGAACTTGTCGGGATACTTGGTCCAGTCGAATTTGCCGCTGTCCACAATGACACCGCCCACCGCACTGGCGTGACCGTCCATATATTTGGTGGTGGAGTGGGTCACGATGTCCGCACCCCACTCGAAGGGGCGGCAGTTGACGGGGGTAGCGAAGGTGTTGTCGATAATCAGGGGTACGCCGTGGGCATGAGCCACCTTTGCGAATTTCTCGATGTCCAGCACATTCAGAGCAGGGTTGGCGATGGTCTCGCCGAAGACAGCTTTGGTGTTGGGTTTGAAGGCGGCGTTCAGCTCCTCCTCAGTGGCATCGGGACTAACGAAGGTGAAGTCGATGCCCATCCGACGCATGGTCACATTGAACAGGTTGAAGCTGCCGCCGTAGATGGCAGAGCTGGATACAATGTGGTCGCCGGCGGAGGCGATGTTGAAGACAGCATAGAAGGTGGCGGCCTGACCGGAGCTGGTCAGCATAGCGGCGGTGCCACCCTCCAGTGCTGCAATTTTGGCGGCAACTGCGTCGCAGGTGGGGTTGGCCAGACGGGAATAGAAATAGCCGGAGGCCTCCAAATCAAACAGCTTGCCCATATCTTCAGAGGTAGCGTACTTGAAGGTGGTACTCTGATAGATGGGGATCTGACGAGGTTCGCCGTTCTTGGGGCTGTAGCCGGCCTGAATGCAAAGTGTTTCGATATTTTTGTTCATGGGGATCACCTCAATGATAGAATACAGTTTAAAGATTGCTAAATTATTGTTTAGCGCACTAAGCGCCGCCCCCAAAGCCTCCCTCTGATGAGGGAGGTGGGCCGCCGAACGGCGGCTCGGAGGGAGAGAAAAATGTCGCAATTATCTCTCCCCCAGTCGAAAATCAAAGATTTTCGCCAGCCCCCTCGTCAGAGGGGGCAAGGGATGGTGC
>JAZQIN010000046.1:0-6656 GCA_045541155.1 Faecousia sp. | reverse complement strand
GGGTCGTATGCCCCATGCCATTGGAGCGCGCCCGGAATCCTTAACCCCCAGCATCCACCCTAAACTGGGCGTAAAAAGCAGACACCAGGGACTTCATCGATGTGCCCTTCAAAGGATTTTTAGGCCCTTCCTGGAAAATGGGCATCCCGACTAGGATACTGCACCGTTGGAATGTATAATATCACATTTTTGATGAATATGCAAGGGCCAAATGAATATTTTGTATATTATCTCAGAATTTACTGGAGCAATACCTCCGGCACCTCCATCGCCATCCGGCGATAACCGGCGGCGCTGGGATGCAGATGATCTCCGGAATCATACTCCGGCATGAACCAATCCGGATTTTCCGGATCTCGCACCGCCGCATCAAAATCAATGCAGCCATCAATCAGGTCGGTAGTACGGATAAAATCATTATAAGCATGGCGCAAAACCTGCCGGAACGGAGCATCCGTACGCCATCCGCCCATAGGCAGCAGTGTCCCCACATATACCTTATACCCCAACCTCCGAGCCTGTGCGATGTAAGACTTCAATCCGTCAATCAGCTCTTCCACCGTCGGCAAATCGCTCATAGGCCGAAAAACATTGATTTTTTCCCCCACCGGATGGATGATATCGTTGATTCCCTGCTGGATAATCACCGTATCCGCTCCTTCTGTAGGGACCTCGTGGTGAAACCGATTGCTGCCCATCAGGCCATAGGATTCGTAGGTCAGGCAGTGATACTCTCTGAGAATTCTGGATCCGGAGGTTGCCCGACGGATGATTGCGGTGTGATGATATCCTTCCTCAAAACACCGAAGGGACAGATAATCCGGCCAGTCCTGGGCGGTAATGGAATCGCCATAGCAAACGATGCAACGATTTTCCGCCGCTGTCCGCACAGAAACATTGCTCAGGAAATAGAACAAGTGGGTGCTTCTGGAAGTGTGGATGGAAATGTCCCTGGTTTCCGTTTCATCGCCATTGGCGTACAACCCCTGAGACAGGGGGCCACAGGTGAACACCACAGACCGCATCAATGTAAAGTCCTTCAGATAAAAGCTGACCTGAATCACCTCTCCCATGTTCAGCTTCAGCTCCAGCGCATCGGAAACCACATTCTCCCCAGCCGGGATGGATGCTTCACGGTGGCCCCCAAAGCATACAGGGTAGAATTTCCCACCATAAAACACCGTCACCTTATTCAGCGTAATTGGTTCGGTGCCGCAGTAATTATCAAATGTCAGCTGAATCGCCTCGCCGTCAAAGGGGATATGGACGGGATACCGAATGGTGATATCCCGGGCATACCGCTCCGGACGATTCTCCGCAACGCTGACAGCATTTCCCCAAACACTGACCCATTTTGTATGATTCATAACGTACTCCTCAAAAACCAGTCTTCCACGATATCGGAATGGGTAATCACTACCTCGATATCCTTTAGTTCCTCTTTAGTAAAAAAACGCAGTTCTCTGGACTCAGCACTGATACGCAGCGTCTGACCTTCCTCCAGCTCCAGTCCAAATACCACAATGACCATCCGCCAAACGCTACCGTCACAGTAGGCCGCAATCCGTCCTGGCTCTCCGTAGACCGCCAGCTTCCGGAAGCGTTCTTTCGGAATCCGCAGGCCAAGCTCCTCGTAGACCTCCCGGACCATGGCCTGAATTTCGGTCTCATGATCCTTTACACCGCCGCCAATCAGGCCCCAAACGTCGCTGTCACGCCGTTTTTCCAGAAGAATCTTTCCGTTACAGGTGATGATGGCATTGGCACCCAAACGAGCGCCCATAGTAGTCTTTGGAGCATTTGCCGGGTCTCCCCGATAGAATTTTACAATCGACAACGTCCCCAACTCCTTCTGGGCCACATTATATCGCATACCGTCTCAAAAATCAATGTGTCCTTTCTCGGACGCAGATGTATATTGACATTTGCATTAAAATCCCGTATAATATATGCAAATTATCCATTTTTGTCATTAAAGGAAGTAAGTTTATGTTAATTTTAAACAACAATGTCACGACAGAGCTTGCCGCTCTGGATTTAAGCTTCTGGCAGGTATGTCTGCGGCTGCTGTGCGCCATGGTCATTGGCCTGATTATCGGCACAGAACGGGAATACACCCACAGACCGGCCGGTATGCGCACCCACATTCTGGTCGCCCTTGGCTCCTGCGCCATCACCATCACTGGGCAAATGCTGTTCATGCAGTACAAGGGGTTGGGCGGCTCCCCTGACCCGGCGCGGCTGAGCGCGCAAATTATTGCCGGTGTGGGCTTTCTTGGTGCCGGCACCATCATGCGAGAAGGCGCAAATGTGAAAGGCCTTACCACTGCCGCCAGCTTATGGACTGTAGCCGGACTAGGCATCGCCTCGGGCTTTGGATACTACACCATCGCCATTGCGGGCATGATTTTCGTTTTCATCACGCTGACACTTTTGGAGTTCCTGCAGCACAAATTCATTACCCCCAGCAGCAGACTTTGCTATTTTTGCATGGAGACCGACGACCTGCCCACTGCTCTGGGTTGCCTGCGGTCCGCCTGTGACAGTCTCCGGGTCGATATCCAAAATATGTCCGCCGAGCAAGTTAATAGCTCCGCCTATAAAATTACATTTCGTACCGCTCTGGGCGGACGTGCCAACGAAAAACGCCGTCAAGAGTTCTTTGACACTTTGATTAACAGTCCCTCTATCCAATCTCTGAACGTGTGCCGGGATCCTGCCTCAGCAAGCATCTGATTCTACCAAGAGAAAAAAGTGTCATTGTAAGCTTCTATCAGCAAACAATGACACTTTTTTTATTTCAATCGGACTCCTCCAAATCCTCTGCATCTGCGGTGCCGCTACGCCAGAGCTGATACTCATTTACCATATCACGTCTGGTCCGCATTTGCGTGATATTTCGCTCTTGCTCGATGCACGGGGAAAGGTCCGGACATTTCTTCAGACGGATGCACTCGGGGTAATAGAAACAGGTATCGCATTCCGGAATTTCATCGCAGCGCTGACGGAAGCTTTCAATCATCGCTCTGTCACGCTCCGGCGAATCCACATGCCCAATCAGCTCACTGTCTGAAAAATGCTCGCAGGCTCCCAGATGACCATCCGGCGTGATTACAATGCTACCACTGTTATCAGCCATGCACTGGAACCGAGGCAAATCCCGCTGCAACCGGGACTTTTTAGACGAGCTGATACCCACTTCCTTCAGCTTCGCCTCCAGACGATAGCGCAGCGTATATAGCTCATTCCACTTCTCAGTGGAGTAACGCTGATCCCAAGCGGTATTCTCGTCAAAAATCAGATGGCAGTACGCATAGAAGCCCTTCTTATCACCAAACCGATCTGCCAACTCCTGTGACAGCACCATCAAATCATCGGCATTGTGAAAATCCATATTCATCCGAACGGCAATGCGGATGCCATGATTTAACAGGCGCTCAATGTTACCCGTCACAATCTGATAGGCACTGCCCTCCCGATAAACGAAGGCTTTACACCGGTTGTATACCTGTTCCGTACCGTCCAGCGTAATCTGGACCCGTTTCAGGTTCCAATTGTTAACCGCTCTTTGAATCATCTCGTCATCAAACAGATATCCGTTGGAAATCATATAGGAATCGAATGCGACCCCATACTCTCTCAGCTTTCGGCAAATCAAATCGATTACACCGTAGTTGTAAAGTGGCTCACCGCCAAACCAGTGTAGCTGAACAGGCTTTCCACCAGCATTATCCCGAATGAATGCCGCAACCTTCAGTGCGGTTTCCTCGGACATAGGTACCCGAGGACGGCCCATCTCGTAGCAGTAGAAGCAACGTGCATTGCAGTCTGTAGTGGTGAGGATTGTATAGTTCTTGATGCGTCCGGATGGCCGTTCCATAGTCTTTTTTATCCAGCGAACCGCCCCGACCAGCTTCTTTTCATCCGTCTGTTCCGGCACCACGAACCACTGCTGCCGCAGATACGGCAACTCCAGCACATTGGCATACTCCTCAGTGGTCAACAGCAGCAGCTCACGGGTCAACGTGTTGAAAACCAGCACACCTTCATCAACCTGCGTTGTGATACAGTAATGAATCATGCGGTAGCCGGATTCGCCGGTTTTCGGCTTTCCTAAGATTCGCAGGATTCCATCATTTGCTTTGATGATTTGTTCCATTGCATACCCTTTCCGCACCGGCAGCGATGCCAACGAATAAATGTTTTTTGTATTATAGCATGATTGCATCAAATTTGCAACCGGATTGGCATGATTTCTCCGGCACATCTTCCCCCCCGTTGCCCACCCTGTCAATTGACTAATATTTCCCCCCGTTGTATAATAAAAAGAAAAAGGAGAATCAAACATGAAAAAAATTTTCAATCGCATCATCAGCTTTGGGCTTGCGTTGTTTCTTGTGGTCGCATTAATACCCACCACCGGATTCGCCTCCGGCGCAAGAACGATGTACTTCCAAAACACCGCCAACTGGAGCACGGTGAACATCTACTACTGGTCCGATACCAATACCGAAATGATTAGCTGGCCCGGCAAGGCCATGACCGCAAAGGGGGATGGCCTCTATTCCTTCACCCTCCCGGAAGACGTCACCAAGGTCATCTTCAATAATGGCAGCGGCACTCAGACCGCCGATTTGTCCCTGCCGGACAACAATAACCTCTACACTTACGATTCCGGCTGGTCCATCTATGATCAGGGCTGTGACCACGATTGGGATGAGGGCCAGCTGACCACACCCCCCACCTGTACCATTGCCGGTGTTCGGACCATAAACTGTAGTCTATGCGGCGAGACGGTCACCGAAACCATCCCAGCCACCGGACACAGCATGGTCAGCGGTGCCTGTACGGTTTGCGGTACCCGGGGCCTGACGGTCTACTATGAAAACGCCGATGGATGGTCCACGGTAAAGATATATTTCTGGTCAGACAGCGACACCGCCATGACCAGCTGGCCCGGTCAGACCATGACACTGCACGAGGGAAACATCTACTCCTATGTCCTGCCCAGTGAAGCGCAATATGTCATCTTCACCAACGGCTCCGCCCAAACCGGCGACCTGACGCTTCCCGGCTCTGGTTGGCTGTACACCGACGGACAGTGGATCGAATACGCCGTCTGCACACACAGTTGGGACGAAGGCACCATCGAAACCGCCCCCACCTGCATCACTGAAGGTCAAATCACTTACACCTGTACCCTCTGCGGCGATGTCCGCAGCGAAACCCTTGCCGCCACCGGTCACCAGTACGAAAACGGAAAATGCACCGTTTGTAACGCACTGGAGGCTTGCGTTGACCATGTCTGGGACGAGGGCACTGTCACACAAGCCGCTACCTGCTGGGTTCCCGGTGTAATGACCTACACCTGCACACTCTGCGGTCTGACCTCCACCGAGACCATCGCTGCCGGTCATAAATTCTATATTGCGGAGGTCATCGAACCCACCTGCACCGCTACCGGTAAACAAATCACGAAATGTACCGGCTGTCTCTACAGCGCCAGTAAGACCCTTCCTAAAATTGACCACAGCTACACACCCGGAGAGGTAATCTCTCCCACCTGCACATCTGACGGTTACACCCTCGGAACCTGCGTCTGCGGTGCCACCGCTCAGCTGGACGTAGTCTATCATATCGGACATATCTGGGCAGACACCGTCTGTACCGTTTGCGGTGACGAGTGCAATCACCAATATTCCGACGGAATCTGCATCTACTGCCATAAGGGTGGCCCAGCCTATGTAAATGGCTATTACGAAATTGAAAATGCCGCACAGCTGTACTGGTTTGCCGCTCAGGTCAACACCGGCAACAATGCTATCAACGGTATGCTGATTGCTGACATCGACTTGGAAGGCGGCAGCTGGACCTCCATTGGTTACTACTGCAGTGACACACTGGAGCCGGACACCATGCCCTACCAAGGCATTTTCGACGGACAGGGCCATACGGTCAGCAATTTCGTCACCGTCGGCACCGACAACGAAGGTCTCTTTGGCTACTGCAGCAGTGCCACCATCAAGCACGTCAATGTAACAGGCGCTACCATCACCGGCTGGCGCGCCGGTGCCATCGCCGGTTATCCCCTAACATCCAATGTCATCGGCTGCTCTGCTCAGGATTGTACCATCATCGGCTATACTACAAACTCTGTAGCATTGCTTTCCGGCACCGTCTATATCGCACCGATCGCCAGCCCGCAGGGCGGTATTATCCGCAACTGCTACGCTGTAAACTGCACACTGATTGACAACACAGATTTGTCCGTTGAGGCTACCCCCGTCGGCGGTACGGATACCCAGAATGGTTACTATTATAATACCATTTTTGAAGGCACCTTTTACTCCACAAGAAACTCTACGGAGGTAACCATGGCACAGTTGGCAAGCGGCGAGGTGACCTATCATTTGAACAAGGGCATCACCGACGGCACCCAGAGCTGGTACCAAACCTGCGGTACTGGTCTGCCTGCACAGCAGGGACAAACCGTCCATGCTGTTGCCGCCTGCGACGGCACCGTCAAGGCCTACGCCAATACCCCCAGCAGCATCGGTCACAAATATGAAAACGGCACCTGCATCTACTGCTCGCAGCAGGACCCGGGCTATATCATCCCCACAAGTCGGAGGCCAAGCGGTCTTAGGAAGACAACC
>JAZQIN010000045.1:0-27498 GCA_045541155.1 Faecousia sp. | reverse complement strand
TCCCCTCCTCCTGGCGCAGACGCTGGACGATGCTCCAGACATCCTTCCGGGTGGCAGGATCCAGCCCGGTGGTGGGCTCATCCAGGAACAGCACCTCCGGAGCGTGCATCAGAGCGGCAGCGATCTCACAGCGGCGCTTCTGTCCGCCGGAGAGATACTTGTAGCGCCGTTTCAGCAGATCCTCCAGGCCGAGGATCCGACTCAAACGATCCAGCTGGACCTGGGCCTCCCCTTTAGTCGCCCCATGGAGGATGCCCCGGCACAAAAGGTTCTCCTTCACCGTGAGCAGATCATCCAAAACGTTCTGCTGATATACGATCCCGATCCGCCTGCGGATCTGATGATCGTCCTTCCCCAGCTCCAGCCCACAAATATGCGCCGTGCCCTCATCAGGGCGCAGCAATGTGGAAAGCATATTGATCGCAGTGGACTTTCCCGCACCGTTGACGCCCAAAAAGCCCAGCATAGAGCCCTTCTCTACCGTGAAGCTGATATGATCCACAGCCACCAGATCGCCATAGACCTTGGTCAGCCCATCCACCCGGATGATCTCCATCCACGCCACCTCCTTATCGATGGCCCCATTATAGGAAAAAGCCTGCCGGAAATCAACATTTTTCCGGCAAGCTGCGTTTAGGAGGGGCCAAGTTGCATGATCGACCAGCATACCGGCACGAGAACACCAAGCCTTCCCCTCTGCTGCAACTGTGTAAGAATAACGAGGTCCAAAAACCCAGTATTTATGCGGGTTTTCGGGATCGCGATCTTTCGGTAGCTGCGACCTCATAAGCGCGACATATCAAAAATTCCAGTGGATTTCGGCTGTCTTAAACATAGCCGATCCGGTCAAACAACGGACAACGGTGTGGATCTTTATTTGCTCCATTCGCAATTGAGAAACTCAATTACTTATTGAAAATATGTTGAAGAAGTATCACTTTATGGTATAATATCGTTATGTTATATTCTTGGAGGTTTCCTATGGCTATCAGTTACAATAAATTATGGAAATTACTCATTGATAGAGGACTTAAAAAGACCGAGCTTGTAAAGCTGTCGGGCATCACTTCCAACGCTATGGCTAAAATGGGCAGGAACGAATCTGTTCAGGTGGACACTCTGGGCAAGGTTTGCGCTGCCCTCGGTTGCAATGTGGACGACATTATGGAGTTTGTCCCCGATGAAGAAAAGGGGGACAAATAAGATGGCTCCCCAAAATAAACTTGGTATTATCAACTCTCCCGAGCTTGCAGAAGCAGAGGAACGCATCAGCAAGAAGAAAGCGGTAGAGCTTTTTGATAACGGCATGCTGGACAGCTTGGAGCCCGGCACGACTGCTTCGCTGAAAGCCATTCATAAATATCTCTTTAACGAGATCTACGACTTTGCCGGTGAGCTTCGCACCGTGAATATTGCAAAGGGCAACTTTCGCTTTGCTCCGCTTATGTATCTGGAAGCAGCACTTGCCAACATCGACAAGATGCCCCAGTCCACTTTTGATGAAATAGTGGAGAAGTACGTGGAAATGAATATTGCCCATCCCTTCCGTGAGGGCAACGGCAGAAGCACACGCATCTGGCTGGATTGCATTTTTAAGAAGGAGATCGGCAAGGTGGTCGATTGGAGCAAGGTTGATAAAGAGGACTACCTGCTCGCAATGGAGCGCAGTCCTATCAAGGATATCGAGATCAAGCATATCCTGAAAAACGCCCTGATCGACGATATCCATAGCCGCGAGGTTTATATGAAGGGCATCGACCACAGCTACTACTACGAGGGTTATACGGCTTTCAAGACGGAAGAATTGTAGTCTTCCTGCAGGAAAAGAACTATATCCGCCGTGAAAGCGGCAAATGGGAAGTTTTGATTTGAGCATATAAGGAATTGAGAAAATTAAAAATGGAAAATCAATTTCATAATCAAATAATAATCACGGTATTCCTAGCTGCAACCTTTACCGCAACAATTGACGATAAGAATTTCAACAAACAATGGATTGCTAATAACGGCGAATGGATGTAAGTAATCGTGGTGTGCAATTTGCTGGAAATTAACATGAGAGATGTTGAACTATAAAAATTGCAAAATTAATTATTCTAACGGGGCGAGTATAAGATGAATACTTATAATGAGATTTCGACTCTGCAGTATATGGGTAGCAAAACACGTATCATTTCCCATATATGTGAGCCGATAATAAAAAACAGTAACATAAGGACAGTTGTGGACTTGTTTGCCGGAACAGGTTCTGTTGGTTACGCACTTAAATCGCATAAAAACGTGATCAGTAATGATATTGAACATTATTCATATATCATAAATCAAGCCATTTTAAATGGATGTAGCTTATCTGCTATGGATGAGGCTGTGTTTTGGAGTGAAGTAGAGAATCAGTACTCCAACTTACAGTCTATACTACCTATTGCGCTTGCTGCAGAAAAAGCACTTCTTCACAAGGATGTTGATTACAAGCAATATCAGAAATTTTGTGAAAATACCCCGTCCGTGTTTTCGCCTAAAACAAATGATATCTGCATGAACGAATTGTTGGGATTGGTTAAACAAGTAACTCCTGGCGAAACTCCAACGATAACAGTTCCTTGCTTGTTTCTAACCTACTATGCAAATGCGTACTTTGGAATTGCGCAGTGCTGCCAAATTGATGCTATCCGTAGCGCTGTTGAAACACTACAAAATAATAGCGCAAAGAATGTTTTGTTAACAGTATTGATGTCGGTTATGAGTGCAAGTGCTTCTACGACAACACATTTCGCACAGTATTTAAAAGTTAAAAATAAATCAACCTGTCTCAACTTAATTACCAAAAGAAATATTAGTATTATCGACGAATGCAAAACATTGCTACAGCAATACCGACAAGCTGGATTATGTGAAAATGCAACCAAAGCGCATGCGCCTTGCTTTAATCTCGACTTTGCTGATTGTTTGGATGCAATTGAATTAGATGGAAGCGTTTTGGTGTATGCAGATCCTCCATACTTTAAAGAGCACTACTCTAGATACTACCATGTTCTTAACACCCTGTGTTTATATGACTATCCTGCAATGGCCGTAAATCCTCAAACACATGAACTTTCTGTTGGCAGATATAGAGAAAATAGAACTATTTCTGATTTTGGAAAGAAAGCAAAAGCTTTGGGGGCGTTTGAAAAACTTATAACAAAATGTTCACAGGCAAGAGCATGGCTGATGATTAGTTATTCTGATAATTCTATTGTTGATATCACCAGTCTACAGGAATTAGCTGAGGAAAAATATGATGTGCTAATTAAAAAAGTTGAACTGAGCCATTCAAATCAGGGACGTAGTTCGACTTCTAAAGTTGATGAGTATATTTTTGTTTGCAGGCCCAAAGAGCTTGTGCACGATGTGACTGAAAAATTAAGCGTCATTAAAGAGCTTAAGCCAATTGTCGATAATCCGGCGGGCTTTATGCACAATTATATGGCACGGAAACCGTATAATGTTGTTTCGGAAATAATCAAACGCTTTTGTCCGGAAGGCGGCTGTGTGTATGACCCAATGTTTGGTTCAGGAACAACAATTATTGAGGCTAGTAAACTTGGACGAACTGCAGTTGGAACAGATATTAATTTGTTAGCATATAAGCTCTGTAAAGCGTCTCTAACTAAATGGAACTTAGCAGAAATTGAAAAGTTAATAGACTCTTTTTGCAAAGATGTATATTCTGCATGTCAACCTTTATATGAGTTTGAAAAAGATAGTGAGTTCCGTATTTTGGAAAGATGCCATTTTGATCTGAAAGACGGAGATCTTGTTCCAACACAATATTGGTATAAGAATATCATTAATGGTAAACTAACCGGCAGAAAGAAGGCTGTTTCTTCACAAACGTTTTCAAGTCATTATCAAGGACTGCAAACAAATAACATCAAGAATATCGACAACGCTGCCTTAATACCAAACTCTCGGATTGCTATTGGAGATAGCGCTACGGTATTTAGTTATTTCTGCAATCGAAACCTCATTGCGATTGACCGAATAATCGGAATTCTTCAGACATATAAGGAGAATCCCGGCTACGAAATTCTTGAAATATTGGTTTCTTCGGCTATTAATCTAATTAAGCTTTCTGACAAGAAGGCTTCGAGCCAGATGCCATATTGGCTTCCCAAGAAAGATGTAACCTCAAGAAATGCCGTCATGGTTATTGGGCAAAAAGCAAAGGCAGTTAAAGAGGGGTTAGCTTATCTGAGTGAAACTTGCAAGAGTTTTATTGAGACCAATTGTACTCCCAATGTAACATTACAGAATATACCTGCTCAAAATGTTTCGCGGGATATTTTACCGAATGAATCTGTCGATTTGATTTTGACCGACCCTCCATATACAGATCAAGTTCCATATCTTGAATATAACCAACTTTGGTACAAAGTGATGGGATGGCACGGGTTTACAGAGGAGTCATTAGAAGCCGAGCTTGTTGTTTCTGATGCACCAAGCCGAAATAAGGATACTGAAGACTTTAACCGAATTTTCGAGGTGATCCTAAACCGCATTTCTCCCGCCCTAAAAGCAAACGGTTATTTCATTATGTTCTATCACTCATTTGATTTGAAATCTTGGAGCGAAATTCTCAAGATAATGCAAAAGTATGGCTTGGCATATTGTGGGCAAATTCCAAGCGCCGCGCCGCGAAAGTCTTTCAAAGCTGTAATGACCCCCAATGGTACGCTAGATGGCAACTATATTGTTGTTTTCCAAAAAAGAAAAACTATTGATATTCCGCAGTTTAATGGATCTGTAGACGATGCCAAAAAACTTGCAGTCGAGTGTGCAAGCAGGATTATAGCAGAGAGAAAAAAGGTTACCTCGCAGGATTTGTATGACTATGGTATGCTTCGGGATGCTTTTGAGTTTGGATATCTTCAAGTATTGTCAACAAAATATAAGACTTTTGTAGATGTTATTAGTGATTCTTTTGAGTTTCAAAACGGATTGTGGAGGTGTAAATAAATGTATTGGCTATTAGATTATGCAGAACAAGAAAGTCTTCGTCAGAGAATGATCCATTTGCAAAACACAATTCTAAATCGACAGCCTCGTGATCAGTCTGAACAAGTTTTCCCTTTTATTGGTCGTAAAAGTCGTGCTATAGCACGTACCCTGATCGAGAACTTAACAGAGGAAGATGCTGTCGTTGCAGATCCTTTTGGCGGTTCTGGTACTTTTGCCTATGCAGCTCTTGATGCAGGTAGACACGTGCTATTTAACGAGTGGGAGCCATACGCTCATAGGATGTCTACCGCTCCTTTTCGTGGAGTTCCATCCACAGAGGATTATTGTGATGCACTGCGGTTTATTGCGCAACGGGTAGAACCGGTGATGGATACGATTTATAAAACAAGATGTCCTAATTGCGGAACAGAAATTCCATTTGACGGACTGTTTTTTGACCGTGCCCCGCTTGAATTCTACCATCCAATGCATCATGATCGCCTCGGAGAGAATGGCGAAAATGTGATTTTTAGAGACCGCAGGTATAGGTGCCACTGTGGTTGCAAGGAAAAACATTACGATGATTTTGACGAAGCCGTACGTCTCCAAGTAGAAGCGATGCCTTGTGATTTCCCGGATGTTCAATTAATCGAGAACTCTCGCTTGAATTTCACAGCACCTCAATATACGTCATATCAAAATTTGTTTTCTAAGCGACAGCAAATTGCGCTAATGACACTTAAGAATGCAATTTCTGAGTTGCCAGATTCTACAAGATCCTTTTTTGAGGATACTCTGATTTCTATTGCCCATTGCGGTAAATATACGGATTATCGTAGCAAAAGCCAAGATAACCATTGCCCCGAGAACAGATTAAAAGAAACAAATCTGTATCACCGATTCTTGGAAAAACTGAGTGAACGTAAGAGCTATATTTCTTCCCAGTATTTTGACTTAGACCTATTAGAGTATAGCTGTATGGATTATCGCAGATTCATGCACACAATCTTACCGAATACTGTAGATCTTCTTCTCACGGATCCCCCATATGGCGATAATGCACAATATTTCGAACACGCCCAACGGGTTCATCCTCTTATGGATTACTCGTTGTGCGAAGATGAAGAAAGACTTAGTAACGAGGTTGTTATAAGCAATGCACCGGCAAGAACTGAAAAGCACGGGAAAGAGCAGTTTCTTGCAGATATTGAACGCCTGTTTATGGAAGCCAAACGGATAGTCAAAGACCACGGCTTTATGGTTTTGTACTTTAGGCCTCAACAGCGAGAATGGATTAGCGACCTGAATAAACTAAAAGACTTTGGACGGCGTCATGGTTTTGAACCACTCTTGACTATTTCTGCCGGAATATCAGACCCTTCTATGCGTGCATTAGCGTCTGCAGCATGGACTTTTAAAAACGATGTGTGCTTTGTGTTCTTAAAGTTAGAAGAAAGTGAAAGACGTTGGTACGAAAACGAAACTGATATTGACGAACTTGTTTTCCTTGCTGCGTCAAACGCTGCAACTGATGAAGGTAACCCGTTTGTAATTTCTCGTTTTAATCAGGAGTTACAAGTACAGTTGCGCAGAAACGGATTAATGAGACTGCTGAATCCGATGTATGAACAAAAAATACATAGGACACTAGAACGATTTACAACCAGAAATGGGGCTCAGTATCATTTAACCGGTCTCTCTCCGTATACGCTTATGAATCGAGACATGAATGCAGAAATTCGCCTTCGTGAATTTGCACCTGTTGTTATTGAAGAATTAACAACAGGCGGCAGAGGATTTACTTTCGAAGAGTACGTAATTCATCTTGCTTCATATATGGAGAATGGAAGCCGAAGAATTATTCAGGAATTACACGCTGCTAACCGATTGATTCCAGAACTATTAAATGTGTATGCCGTTGAGAATGAGGAGCAAGGTCTCTTTTTCGCACGTGATACAGAAAATGTTACTACTGCACAAAACGGAGACAAAATACATTTGCGCACAATGGATCCCTATGATTTTGAAGAACTGATAGCAGATTATTTCCGAAGAAGAGGTTTTGTTAATGCAGAAGTAATTGGACGATCCGGTGACAGGGGTGTTGATGTTTTAACCACAAACATTAACGGTGAACTTGAATTGATTCAGTGCAAACGATATCGTATGGGTAACAATGTTGGTTCTACCGCTATTCAAAGGGTAGACAGCTACATGAGAAGTCGTCATGCTTGTAAAGCTTGGGTTATTACAACATCTGATTTTACTCCTGATGGAAGAGACGAGGCTCGAATTACTCATGTAACAATTATGAATGGCGAAGACCTTTTGCAATCGTTAGAACTTTATTATCCGGGACAATACACATTGTAACTTAGTTGTCTCAGGTGAAGGAGGACAAAAATGTCAGGAAAAGTGCTTGATCCACATTTGTGGAATTTAGAGAATCTATTTAAATCAATGTATGACGTGCCAGTTTATCAACGTCCTTATTCTTGGGATAAAGAGCAGGTTGAAATTTTACTGGATGATATTATAGAAGCATATCACTCCGATAGCAAAAACGAGGGGTATTATACGGGCAATATTATTGTCTACGATAAAAATGATAAGATTAACGGTTTAATCACGAAATATGACATCATCGACGGTCAACAAAGAATTACGACTTTTGCTCTTTTTTTATTAGCATTGTATACGCTCGCCATCTCTATCGGTGTCGATAAAAACGATAAGACACTTGGGAATATTAAAGCGGCTCTTTGGAAATATGTAAACAGAGACTATAAAAAGGATTTGAAGGCAGTAACGCTTAACAGCATTGAGAAAAAATGTTTTTCAGACTTATATGATCGTTGCTTTGATTATCCCAAGACAATCTCATCTTTTTGCGCTAATTATCATTGCGAGTCACGCTTTGATGAAAGAGTGATTAATAATTTTAGAAATGTTTACGAAGGAATACGGTGTAAAATTTCTGCTGATGATCAAAATGAAATTCTTGATTTTGCCGACTATATTCTTCAGTACGTTCAGTTTATTGTTATAGAAGCAAATTGCAAAGCTAATAAAGTGTTTTCGATGTTTGAATCAATTAACAGCAAGGGTAAGAAACTCGAAGAAATTGATTTAATCAAAACATACATTTTTTCACAACTTGATGAGGCTTCATACAGTACATATTTAGACAAATGGGGCGAATTGATTATAAAAACCAAAGATAACCTATATGATTATCTCTACAACTATATCAAGGCCTATTTATGCTTTTATAGACAAAACATCTCTATTATAAATTTCAAAGCAATTAGTAAGAATGAACTTTTAAAATACTTCAACGAATCTAACATTGCCGAAGCATTTAAAAAGATGCTCGATGATATGTATGACAAGGTCGATTACTACAATATGCTGTCATCCGCATCCGACGCATACAATCTTGTCAAAAATAATAAGTTTAGATTCTATTTCAAGATTTTCACTGAGATTTCATACAAACACCCTAAAGCCTTATTTTTACGTACACTCATCGAATACAAAGAAGGTAAAATTTCAAAAGATGATGTTGTTTCTATAGTATCAGAAACAATTAGTTTTATGATGAAATTCTTGACCATTAGTAGCAGAGACAGTAAAGATGCTATTACAATGTTTTCTAATATAATGAATGACATCTATGCGTGTGGAGGCGTAACAAAAGAGATTGTTGTTAATTCAATAGCAGCAGAACTGATAAAACAAGGAATAGTTTCTGAAAAATTAAAACTTGATTTGAAGTCTATGGATGCTTATGAACAAAACAAGAAACTTACCATTTCCTTGCTATCTCTTTATGAGGCAATCACAAAAGATGCTTCAGGAAAGATTAAAGTATCATATGATCAAGCGTATACCATTCTCAACTCGTTTAGTGAAGCTTTTAGTCTTGATCATTTACTTGTACAAACCCCTGATCCTGCATCTAAAGAATTTAAATACTATAAGGATGACGTTTCTGATGTTCTTGTGCTAAAAAAAGGTCATGATTTCCCCAGCGATATTATTAGTGGCATGGATTATGATACTTTTACTCGTAAAGTGTTAAATAAAATTGGCAATCTCCGTGTTTACTATAAGGACAAGAATTCTGGTCGGCAAAACACAAGTATCGCCCTTAAAGAATACGATAGTTTTCATAAGTACGATGACATTGTTACCAGAGGGGATGATTTGATTGATACACTTATCGATCAATGTTTACCCATGCCCGATGTTGATCTTTCGCAAATACAAACAGGTAGCAACAAAAAATCAGAGGCAAATCTACCCAAAATGGGCAAACTCATTGAATTTGGCATTATAAAACCTGGTGATAAACTTTACATAACCCAAAAGCCGGACGAATCCGTAGCTACATTAATTGATGAAAAATATGTAGATTTCAATGGAGAACAACTAACGCTTAACGAATGGGGTTGTAAAATTACTGGTTGGCAGTCCATAAGAATTTATGCGTATGTAGCCGTTGTTGGAGAAATTGAAACGCTGCATCAAAAACGACTTGCATTTATCCAAGAACATAATGAACCTATCTCGTGACAAATTCATTTGTGAAGTAGTCAAATGTATATGGGTTCTGGGGGAGGCTACAATTCCCTCGTCAAAGTTCGTAAATTAATTAATAAACCGGCATCAGCGCCAAGAAGTTTCTATACAAGGCAGGAGAAATCATGAAAATTACTAAAGTTGAGATTAATCATTTTCGAGCACTAGAAAATTTTGTTTTATCAATAGAAGAGGACTTGTCTGTTATTATTGGTAAGAATAATACTGGTAAAACCTCGTTACTTAGTATATTAGATAGATTTTTAGGTGAATCTAAATCTTCATTTGAATTTCATGATTTCAATAAGAAATATCTTGCAAGCAAGTTCCCTTTTAATCAAGAAGGGGTGCTTTCTGCAGAAGAATATGACCCGTTTTATATTTCGTTAACCATGCATATTGAGTATAGCGAAACAGATTATATCGGGAATTTAGCTAAGCTTTTTATGTCTTTAGATCCCAAAGATAAGACAGCAATTATTAGATTTGAATATGTAATGACATATGAGCTGTATCTAAGTGCAGTAAAAGATTACGCTACTTACTGTAGTAAAGCCGGTAAAAAGAAACGTACTATTCGTGAATATATAGAAAGGAACCATTCAAAATATTTCAAACAGATTATTAAAAGCGTTAATCCGGCTGATACAGAAGAATATGTCGAAATAAAAGAAAAAAGTGATATTCAGCGAATTATTAACTTTAAATACATCAAAGCTATTCGTGATGTAAGCAATTTGGATGAAGCAAAAGCAAAAAGTCAAACTCTATCAAAATTGGCAGCAAAATATTATGAAGCCAGACGACAAGAAACATTGGATGAAAGATTACTTGATGATGTTTTAAAAGGCTCAGATATAAAGCTCGACCGAACTTATGAAAAAATATTCAAAGATGTCATAACGGACATAGAACGTTTTTCCTATGGCAAGGGAGAAGCTCGAATATCTGTAAAATCTATGCTAAGCGCTTCTACACTGATAAAGGAAAATGCTAATGTAGTGTACAGCAAGGATGCAGAGCTTCTGCCTGAAGAATACAACGGCTTAGGATACATGAATCTTTTTGCGATGATATTCTACATAAACATTCAAATAGACGAGTTTAGAAAGATTACCAAAGCCAATCAAACTCCATCTGACATAAACCTGCTGTACATCGAAGAACCCGAGGCTCATACTCACCCGCAGATGCAGTATGTTTTCATTAAAAACATTCAAGCTAAATTGCAGGAAGGACGAAAAGGTAAAGAAGGAGAAGATGAAATTAATCTTCAAATGATTTTATCTTCCCATTCTTCTCATATCGTTTCCCAAAGTGATTTTGAAAAAATTAAATTCTTTTATCGTGAAAACGATGCAATCTACGCAAAAAATTTATCTGATTTAAAAGCCGAGATGATAGATTCCGGAGATGATGGGGAAAATCGTTTTAGATTCCTAAAACAGTACTTAACGTTAGAGCGTTCAGAATTGTTTTTTGCGGACAAAGTAATTTTTGTTGAAGGTGATACTGAAAGAATACTTATTAATGCTATGATGCAGAAAACAGATATAGCCAATAAAAACATTGATGGATATGTGCCTTTAATGTCTCAAAATATATCTGTCGTTGAAGTTGGCGCATACTCTCATGTTTTTGACGAATTCATCAGTTATTTGGGAATAAAAGCATTGATTATAACAGATATCGATTCAACCAAAGGGAAAATCGCTTCTAATGGAAGAACGTATTATGAGGCCTGTAAAGTATCTTCAGGTGAAGCAACCAGCAATGCTTCTTTAAAGCATTATTTTAATAATATTCCTTTTGGCGAATTGAAATCATTGAAAAAATCGGAGAAAGTATTAACGAAGAACGCCAAGGGTAAATGGATATCCGATCCAAACGGTATGGTCAGAATCGCCTACCAAACAATGCAAAAACGATATCATGCTAGAAGTTTTGAAGATGCTTTTATTTGTTGCAACTATGAATTTATTAAGCAGCACAAAAATGAGTTTAAGGGGTTGAAGAATCGATATTTAATTAAAGATTCAAAAGGTGACTATTACAAAATCGCAAATAATTGTATTGATAAGAAGAGTGCTTTTGCTACAGATATTCTTTATTTCAGCGATGATAATTATTCTAATTGGATAATCCCTGACTATATTAAGGAGGGACTGGAATGGATAGCAAAATAAACTCCCACATTGATGAGATTTATGAAAAAATTGATAGTCATAAGAATTTTGTGGTTAATGGCGGTGCTGGTAGTGGTAAGACATATGCTCTTATTCAAGCTTTGAAGCATATATTTTCAAACAATCCTAAGGCTCGAGTTGCATGTATCACTTATACGAATGTAGCGGTTAATGAAATCAGAGAAAGAGTTCCGTTTGAAGGTTTATTTGTTGACACTATCCACAACTTTGTCTGGGAACTGATTAGAAATTACAAAAGCAATCTATCATCTGCTATTGTTGAATTAATTTCAGTCGAAAAAGAAAACAGAGGTACGGGTATTAGATATTCAGGTGAAGAAGATATCACATATGATACCTACCATCCTGAAACCGTCGAATATAAGGAGTCCCTAAAAGTAGAAGATGGCGTTGTATCTCACGATGAAGTTTTGAAATTAGGAAAGCTTTTATTTTCAAAATATCCATTAATCAATAAAATTTTAGCGGATAAGTATGATTACATTTTCGTAGACGAATACCAGGATACTAGTAATTTAATAATTTCTTTGTTACTAGAAACTTTTCTTGGTCACAATCCTAAAACACTAATTGGATTATTTGGCGATCCAATGCAATCAATATATGGAGGCGGTATTGGAGATGTCAGAAAATATATTACCGACGGGGTATTGGATGAGGTTGTAATTGAAGGAAATCGCCGTTGCTCTGAAAAAGTAATCAATTTGTTAAACAAAATAAGAACAGATATTACTCAAACACCGGAAAATTCAAACTTGAAAGGTAATGTTACTTTTCTCTATTCAAATAACAGCACGGATATTGATGTTGTAAAACAACATTCCGCTTTTAAAAAGTGGGATTTTACTAATTCTGAAGACACCAAGGAATTGTATTTGACACATCGTTTAATATCACGCAGACATAATTTTCAATCATTTTTGTCTGCATATACAAACACAGATAGAATTTTTGGCGACTCTCCAGATAAACTTATCTCTCATTTGCTTAAGCTTCAAGAAATGATTCGTTTATATGAAACGAAGAAATATTATGAATTTATAAAAGCAACAGATTATAAGATATTTCATCATAAGGATAAACAAGATCTGTATGATAAAATTCAGATGCTTTCTGGTATGAAAGAGGCAACCATCCAAGAGATAGTACAATTTGCTAACGAGTCAAAAATTTGTGTTATAGACGATAAGCTCAAACAGTTTGCTACTGATCATGAAGAACTCTATACACAAGTAATGAACATTAAATACAGTGAGCTTGTTAATCTGTATGAATATGTTAACAAGCACTCCCCATATTCTACTCAACATGGAATTAAGGGTGCAGAATTTAATGATGTATTTGTAATATTAGATAATGGCAACTGGAACAATTATAACTATGAACAATTACTCGGAACAATTAGAAACCAAAATACTTATGACCGAACACACAAGTTGTTTTATGTAAGTTGCTCAAGAGCAAAAAGATACTTGGTCGTTTATTGTCCTAATTTTAAAGAGAGCATGAGGGCAAAAACTGAGGAATGGTTTGGAAAAGAAAATGTGTTTTTAGTAGATCAGCCTGTATAATAAAAAGTACTATACAAATTAATGGGAGCTCTATATGTATAAAGATCCGAAGAACTTCAATAAAATGAAAGGTGCAATGTTCAACTCTTTTTTTGTCGAAAGCACAAAATGCTTGGAACCAACAGAAATGTGTACAGAAGAACTGATTGACTCTCATTCTATTCAGGACAGTAGAATTTTAGAAGTGCTCGCGGAAGACAACCATGTTATTCATATTACATTTGATAAATCTTGTATCTCAAAATCCACACAAGATAATCCTATCACGCCATATTGTAAATATGATTCGATCAGTATTCATAAGGCATCCGTTTTTAAGGGATTATGTAATAAACACGATACCGAAATTTTCAGACCCATAGATGTGGAAGTTTTAGATATGGATAATAAAGAGCATGTATTTCTTCTAACATATCGTTCAGTAATGAAAGAATTATCCACAAAAATTAAAGTTGCTGGAATGACACAGTCAAACTTTTTGTCGAAAGTTGATTTGGGTGAAATTCCCGGAGATGTGCCAACAATAGAGGGAATGTATGCGGTTCAGTTGTATGCATCCGCATATGAGATGTATGAATACAAAAAGCTGTTTGACGAAAAATATCTATCCAAAGATTTTGATTCTCTGTATAGTAGATATTTGATACTAGATGGCAACCCTACATTCGCTACCTCTGCCGTTTTCACTCCTATGGAAATGGCATTAAAAGAAGATGCAGATGAAAAATTATGTGTTAATATTTTTCCATATCAAGAAAAAGTATTCGTCTTATTCTCTTGTTTAAATGAAGAAGCTATTTATTTAGACAAATATGTTGATGAAATATTTGAAGCAACTGATTATTATCAGAAGTATTTAATTTCTAAATTGGTTTTGAGGAACTGTGAGAACACCGTTTTTTCACCTCGTTATTTTAATGGGTGGAGACAAACCAAAAAGGATGCTATTCTTGATTACTTTCACGATACGATGTACGGGGATTTGGCAGATTACGAAAACACTGAGCTATATCTTTTTTAAAAATATATAGTGAAAACCAGGCACGAGAGGTTGATTCTCGTGCCTGGTTTTATGTACGTTGATTTCTCGGAAACAGCTTGTCCTATCGTGAATTTTGTAAAAATTAGTGTAAATTGGGGTCAAGTTGTTCTTATATGGTTGCAGGTATGCCATTTTTGCGAAAACCTTCAAAGTGGCGAAAAGCCAGTCATATCAAGGGTTTTCGGTCTTTCCGAAACGCTGGTTGTTCTTTGGCGGTCGTGGCATCTGCTGCGAGGTCCTCCGCAAGATCAGCAATGGGGTCTCCCTTAACCTGCATACTTGCTGCGCTCCACGGGAAACCGGAGGCTGCTGTAGGATACACACCTGCCGTATGATCGACGAAGTACGGCGCAAATGCCGGGTCTCGGTACTGCTCATCCTTCATATTCCTCGTTAGCTGATGAACAATGGCACCAATCATCTCCAGATGCCCCAGCTCATTAAGACCGCAAAGATTACAATGGAGTGCAAATGAGAGACGGTTTACGATTCTTTATCTGCATTCTTAGTTTCCTGCTTAGCTTTCAATACATCTTCTCCGACCTCCACACTGAAGGGATTATTTTTTGCGCTCGTCCTCCCAGTTCCCAACTGCCACAGAATCGCCTTCTTCTCGTCATCCAAGCCACGCATTCTGTTACAAGCTATTTTTGCCTCCTCATTCGTCGCCGAACCACCGCCTGTAACGTCAGCTAATACCTCCCGGAACGTGATATATGTATCCGGGCTAATGTAGTTGTCGTAGGCAATCTGAACGTTAGCAAACTGGTTATCATCCATCTGTGCAGCCAGTGCAGATAGCTGGATATTCTCGTTGCTGGAGAAATCAACACATTCACGCCATTTTTGCAGATACGCCACCTTATCGGTGCCTGCGACGGGCTCCAGCTCGCTTAAATTCCCTGACAACTTGTAAGCGTCATCAGGCTCCAAACCGCTGTCAATGAACTCCTCGTAACTGTCTGCTCGCGCAGGATACATATTCCAGTATAGCAACTGTTCCTTTATAATCTTTTCTTGTGCGCTAGAAAAACCCTGTACGTCAACCCATCTGGCAAACTTTGTCGCCTGCTCGGAAGCCTCTAACTCCGAATCGGCTTCAATTTCGCTATACTCATCGTAGATGTCCATGACATTATTCCAACTGAGTCCATTGTCCATGAAATCCTCAAATTTGTCGGCTGTACTTTCCGCTCCAGTCAGTCCACGATACATTTCCAGTTTAAGTTCGTCGCTCATGTCCATGTTGCGAATTATGTCTCGGGATTGCTTTCCGCGATCTAAACTGGTAAGCTCATCACTGTTTTGCACGATACGATACTGCTGAATGGCTTCGTAGGTATCCTTTGCATCTACACCGCCGCCTGTTATAGTCTCGTAGACGCTGAACTGGGTCTCACTTAGAACAAACCGCTCCAAGTGTTTTTCATACAAATCCATGACTTCATTCCAGTCAAGACCATCCTCCATGAGGGTTTGAAGCATTGACGATGTAGATTCAGAATCGGTCAAACCACGATACATTTCCAGTTTAAGTTCGTCGCTCATATCCATGTTGCGGATTATGTCTCGACATTTCTTGCTCTGCTCGGCGCTTGACAGCGTTTCGTCATTATCTGCTTTGCGATAATCCTGAAGAGACTCATACACTTCCTTAGAATCCGCGCCACCATTTACCAATGACTCGTACAACTGTGTTTGCTTCGCTGTCAAAGCAGAATTCTCGGAAGCATAAAACTCATTACGCTCCGAAGCCGCAGCGTCGCCAAACAAAGCAAGTCTGACAGCGGTTTTCCAATCCACATCAACAGGATACTGAAGCTTTGCGTTATCTCCCCAGCCCTTGTACTTTCCGCCCCGGATGGCAGTCTCAATGCCAGCTGCAGTCTTTTCCAACTGGCGACCACCGGGAAGCACGTCTCCGACAAGTCCAAGCAGAGCCTGTCCCATTTCGGGACTAAATACTCCCTCGTTAGTAGCAGCGTTATAGATATCCGTTCCGGTGCCCCAAATATCCGGCATTGGTAACGTATCATCTCCCCAGCCTAACAGTGAGAAAGCATTTCTAAGGTAAGGGATATCGTTACTTATGTTATATCCGCTATCCTTAATAGCAGCTCCCCAGTCAAACTCACCATCATGTAGTGACTCAGCATCTTCCGTATTGAATATCCGCTCTCCGGTAATCGACTCCCAGCAGTTATCCATCACTGTCAAAAGCAATTCGTTCGTGGAAAGCTCCTGACCGCTTGCGATGAAGTTAGCTGTCAGGCCAATCAAGTCATAGGGAGCAGGAGTGCCGCCATACAATTCTTCGGAAAAACGGTTCAGCAAAAATGCTGTAATCAGCGTTTTCAGAATGACACCGGCCAGAGCACCGGTAGCAGCCGAAGTCCCCTTCTCCTGCTGGATTTGACGGAAATCCTGTGGCAAATCTACTACAAGATGCTCCCAGCTGTTGGCTGCCTCCACTTGGAATGTATGGAAGAACTGGGAGAGAATCCCCTTCTGCTGGAATGCAAGAGGGACGGACCCTTTAGCACGACTGCCCATGACGTTTCGTCCAAACCGGTCTGCGGCTTTCATGGCCTCAGCGTGGCTCTTGCCAGCTTTTATTTCTTTCAGATATCTGCCACGAACCGCAAGGGTGGACATTGCGTGGTCAAAAATCTCCAATAGCTTAAACGTAGCGCTGATGACCATCTCTCCTGGCGAGTTCACGATGTAGTGAATACCCTTCTTTTCAGTCAGAAAATCGCTGTCCTGATACCATCCGGTTCTCCTTAGTCTGAAGAAAACCATATCCTTCAGGGCCATTGCGGTATTCCATATACCGTTTTCGCCGATAACCTGAGGGAGCTGTGCCGTCTGGTTCAGTGCCGAAGAAAAATTGCCTGCAACCTGCGCCCGGGTAAACCACCTGTTAAGTTTACTTACGAAGTTTAGGGATGTGCGCCCCATTGTCTTTTCCTGTTCACGATCTGCGTGAAGCTGCTTCCCTGCCAGTTTATTTGCGTAATCATCCAGCCACATTACAAAGTTGCTGTAAACAGTCTTATCTCCAAGGTTCCCGAACAGTTTGTCGATATACTCATCCAGCGCTTTATTGATTTCGGCTTCCGATGGGAAACTAATCAGCCCGATTTGGTCATTTTCGCGAAGAAATGCCAGTTTGTCATCGACTGTACTGTACCGAAGCTCAAGTGCTTGATCGATGAGATTTCGATTGTCCTCTGGGGCATAGGTCTTTCGGACCCACTCGGTTGCCTGTCGTACGCGCATAATATCGTCTGTGTGGTAGATAACGTCACTCATATAGTCCACATAGGACTCGAAAGCTGTCACGATATCATATTTGGTCACATCGCCACGCCGGGAGAGGAAGAACGGATTCCAACGCTTATTTGGTTTGAAATTTTTCGTCAATCCGGCGATACTGGTAGGCAGAGTCGTCACATCCGGCGATAGACCTAACTTCTCCAGCGCCTTGCGCAGTGCTGACTGATTTTCTTCTGGCTGCATATGCGGCGCATAGCCCTTGATGTAACCGATAGGCTCATAACCATGGGCAACGAGGGAGTCATTGATTGCATCGTGGAATTGGTCAAAAAGCTCTCCATACTTTTTAACTGCGTTATCGATTCGAGTTGCGTCAACGTTATCTCCTTCCAGTGCCTCCTGTGTCTGCATCCATTTACTGTACTGGATGGCAAGTTTCCGCCCTTCAGAGTCCAGCGAGAACTCTCTGGCCGCATCTCCAGCATCAGTGCCATTGCGAATATTATGAGCGGCATTTTTGATGGCATGACGCATTTCCATTCCGGCAACGGTCTCCTCCAGCGCTCTGCCCTCAATCACCTGCTGAACCAAAGCACGCTCTCGTTTGTTTAGTTTTTGGGCCTTGCCACCCTTGCCCTTGAATTTGCGAACCGCATCATGCATCCGGTTGATAAACCGAATTCGTTCTGCCTCATTCGTCGCCACCGGGTCAAACAGAAATGCGTTCAGCTCTGCGCCGATTTCAGGTCCAAAGATTGTGAGCATATTACGTACTGCTGACCTGTGATGCATCGTAAAGGCCTTGGGAAGGTGGATTTTGGAGATGTCCACTTTCCTCATGATTTGCTCCATTTTGTGAAACAGTGTACGCTGGATATCCGTCCGGCGCTTTTGGATCAAATCGGAGGAGATTGCTTTTGCGGCCCACAGGTAATCCGCCAACTCCAATACCTTGTCGGCATCCATATCAGACGGAATATCGGAGGATTTATAATAACCAGCGGCAATACCAGCAGCATAATTCTTTTCACCCGCTGTGGCAGCCAGCCGCTTCTCAGCCTTCCGCATTTCTCCGATGATGTCTTTTACACTACGGTCATTGGCAATCATGGACTTGACCATGCTGTAGTTACCAACCGAGTTTTCAATTTTGATGCCCAGTTTTTCCAGAGCGTCAGTCCCACGGAAGTCCTTCTTTGGAATGTTGCGCATCAAATCCGACTTTGTTTTCACGGCACGTTTTTCAACGTCCGCTATATATTCATCATCAGGTACCACCGACCGATTGCCACTCTCCCCTCGCATCCCCGGCCGATACTCCGGAACGTTCTCCAGCTCCGTCAATCTCTGCCGCTGTTCCTCGGTCAGTGCATCTCCACCAGTATCATCCTCCATGAAGCGAATGTCGGGGTTATTCCCATCAAAGGTTCCGATGTTGTCTGTAGCGGATTTGATTTGCTCCGGTTCGAAAGCAATGAATACACGGTGCTTGGTACCATCTTTCTGATTGTAACGACCACCGCCAATATGGGTGATTCCATCAAACCCCATAGTCTCAATCAGTTCCGTTACAAGGTCCTCTGCCTCCCAACGAGTATAACCATCATCCTGCAGATTCTCTTTCAGTGCCTTAAATGCGTCTTCGTTTGTGGCAGCTTCATCCAAATAGGTCTGGTCCAGCCCAGCATCCTCAAAAGCTCTGCGCCATGCATCAATGTCTGCTGCAGTATCCATATCAAGAGGATTTCTGATGTTCAGGTACACGGGATAAACACCTTTGCTACTACCCTTGCCCTTTTCGGTATACGATTCGGCCACACTGGAATCATTGGTGAAGTAAGAGCCTTTTCCAAACAGCCCGAATTTTCCGCCGTAGGTATCAAAAGCGGTGAAACCATAATTGCTAGTGCCATGATACATTACCATCGGCCTGCCGTCAGCATCGACTACTTTACTAGCCTCAGTCGGGGCGTTCTGCCAATCGCCAAACCATTCCTTGAATGGTGCGCTTTGGATTTGTCTATCCTCACCATTGACAATGTCAGCATCCTTTGGTAAGATTCCACTAGAAGCAGAACTGATGGGCGTGGCAAGAGAGTCGCTTCTGACTACTCCCCCGCCGGACGTAGGTTCTGCTTCGTTTTTGCCTGATGAATCAAATGGCGAACCGTCCATCATATATTTTTCCTTGACAGAATCAGAATCATCTGCTATTCTATCCGCAGAAGAGTCGCCTTTTGTGAGCGAGCCCCTTCCTGAATTGGTTGAGGGCACTACGCCGCGGGTGGCTCTTTCTTTGTCTATCTGCTTGATATTGCTGATAGCGTAAAGAATACGTCTTTCCCTGCCATTGGCTATATTGAGGGTGGCTTCGTATATATTGCCGTTTCTGTCCTGAATGTAAGTTTTGCGATATTCCCATCCATTTTCGTCCATCCACTGATGATTATGCTCATCGGTGGATGCCCCATATTTCGATGTTTCTAACATCTCAGACAAATGCACCGTAGCAAGTGCTGAGATATTATCGCCACGATAACGAGCCAGTTTATCTATGACTTTGTGACTGTTTTTTGCGCCATCCTTACGAACCCTATCATTCGCCTTTGCAAAATAAATAGTTTCCGCAGCGCCGTTTTCGTCATATACAGTCATTTCGGTTCCGGCAAGATGATTATAAACAAATTCGCCAAGGATTTTGCCCCATGCGCTGGGCTTTACCCCATCAAAGATATCTGTATCCAGATGAACACCGATGCCGTAATCTCCGTTTTCTCCAGAAACATCATCTATCGAATATCGTTCTTGTGGCGGACCACTTGTCACCCGGACACCATTCTCTTGTTTTTGCACCACCGGACGAACATCTTCGGCAGTACCACGTTGCACATCTTCGTGGAACTGCGCCGCATCAGCACCGAACCGGTTAACTCCGGCGTAAGCATCCGCCAAGATTTCCTCCAGCGCCTTGCGAGCAGCTGCCTCAATTTGCTCCGGAGTAGCATTTTCCGGCACCAAAGCCAGCTTTTCAACATAAGCATCAATTACTTGCTGTAGCTCCTCGTCGCCATACTTCGCTCTGATTTCATCCTCGATGCGTTTCACCAGCCACGGTGTCCGAAAGGACATGTCGTGGAAGATTTCATGATCAGCGATTTGATCAATGATAAACCGCTGATGATCCGCACGGATGATAATTCCCCGGTCTGTCCAAACGCCGTTGGCAAGGATAGCCCCCTTCGGCGTTTCTACAAGCAGGCCACCAATAACAAACGTTGTCCGTTTTCCGGTTTTTTCATATATCCGTTTTGCTGTAGCCTTTTGGGCATCGTCCCACAGCCCCACGGGCATTACTCGAAGGGTATTTTTCGTGGAGCCGTTCTCGACGCCCAGCGAGGCGGAGCTTACTGCTGGGATCTCTTGAGCATTGACAGCACTTTGTCGGCCACTTGCCGTTGCGCTTTGTTCAACCCCTGTCTGGGGGCTGCCTGCGCCTCGAGCCATGCTTCCAGCTGGTCGGCCGGAACTCGAACCAAGTCGCCGTCCCTGTCCTCCAGATAGTACCCCTGCGTCTCCTGTGTTGGCATATCCTGCTTGTCCATTTTCAATACCTCCATTATCTTCCTGACGAATTTGCTCCGCTACGCCGATTGTCTGCGGTGCAGTTTTTCCATTATCATAACCGCCATCAGCGGCAGTGTCAACGCTTTCCGATTGATTGCTGTAGATTCCATGGCTTTCTTCAATCTGCCGCCGCACTTCATCACCAAAAGAACGTTCCGCTACCTCACCTGTCATCTCGGTTGGATTTTCACTGAGAGCTTCGTTAGCGGAGCTTTCCGCCAGCTTCGCCACTGCCTGTTTCACAGCAGCACGGCGGCCGGACATAGTTTCAGGCAGCTCCAGCCCAGCTTCCTCCACCAGACGGCTCACAGCGTTCTCGTCAGACAGAATCTTTTCTGCCTGTTTATTGGAAATAGTGCCGCTAGACTTGACCGTCGCCACTGCCGCAGAGAGAGCGTCGATGGCAGATGTCTGCGCTTCAGGTGCTTGCTCCACTGCCTCAAGTAGACTGACCACATCATCAACAGTCAAAGCTTCACTGTCCATTTTATGGTCCAACTCCGCCGCCACATTATGGTATTGGGTACCTTCCGGTGCGGTCAATCCTTTGTCTATTAGGCTCTGAATCTCGTCTACGGTAATTCCAGCCTCAGCATTGCTCTTCAGAAGCTGGTCCACAGTGGTATCCGTCGGGTCTGCCGCCTTATTGGCCTGCAGGAGCCATGCCAATTCTTTATTGGTTATAGGCTCGCCGGAATCCAACTTCTGCTGGAGCCGCTGGGCAATCTGGTGACTCTGGGTATCTGCGGCGTTGCTCAGGCCCTTGCTGATGTAGCCCTGAACCGTTTTTTTGCCCGGGTTCAGTTTTTCGATTTCCTTCGAAATGTTGCCGATATCCGCCGATTTGTAGCTGATGGCATAGTTGCCGCCACCCATGACACCGCCGGAAAGCGCACCACCGGCAAAGCTGACGCCCAGCTCCATGGCCTTATCCGCCATCGCAAGGCCGAACGCCTCAGCAGAGGACTTTCCTTGCGCTTCGTAGGCGGCGATTGTCTGCTGCCATTGGCTCTTTTCTTGGGAAATCAGGATATCTGCCATGGTGTTGATCAGGTCGGTACCGACTTCCTCAGTGCCCTCTGTCAGGGAGTTTTTCAAAATGTATTTGAATGCACCTTCGCTCATATCACCGCCGAACAGCGCATCCAGGCTGGTCTTTTCCATGACCACCTCAGCGGCACCGGCGACAGTTCCAAGTGCAAAGGCCTGGTCATCACTCAGACCCCGGTCCTTCGCCTGTAAGGTCGTATCCGCAGCAGAGCCGGTACCCATAATGGCAAGGGATATAGTGCTGTTTCCGCCACTGATGCCGGTGGAAATAAGAAAATCGCCCATGCTCATACCGGTTTGGTAAGCAAAACTCCCCACCTTGCCCCATTTGCCGCTGTCTTCAATTTTCTTTGAGACCGTATCCCGGATAGCGGAGTTGCCGTAGACATAACGGTTGTAGGCGGCATTCTGGTCGATTTGCCCGTCCGTCAGATAATCGATAGCCTGCCCGGCGTAGCTGATGCCTTTGAGCGGAGAGGTCATTACACTGCCCACAGATGACAAAATGGGATGCTCATTTGCAAGCTTCGCCATTTCCTGCTCCTCCGCCAGTCGTTGACGAGCGTTCAGGTCGCTGGTAAGGAACTGGACGTATTCATCGGCAACGCTGCCGCCCTGGGTGGCGTACAGGTAGTTGTAAACCTTTACCTCTGTATCGGTCATCTGCTGGAGGAAGTTCTTGTCCAGGCCTACCAGCCAGGAATTACTGCCTGCGTCGAATTCAGACTGGGCACGGATGGCAGCAGGATCCTTGTTGATGTAATCGTATAGGAGATTGTCGAAACCGTCCTCGATAATTGTATATCCGACAATAAATCCGTCGGAATTATAATTGGGTTCCTTATGGAACGGCTTGCCGTTCTTCGTGGACTGGTATTTGCTCTTCTCCTCAAAGTCGGGGGAATAGAGATAGGACGAATAGTGGGTGTACATCTTATCACTGTACTGCTGGCGAAGGTCTGCTAGAGCCGTTTCCTGATTCTGAATCTGACCCTCATAGCTGGAAGTGTAAGGCTTGGGAGCCGAGCTTACACCAGTCAGGGCCGCACTGATGCCAGCTGCGGCGTTGTCAGCAACCTGACCGACCGTTTCAAGCCTTTGTTTATTCCGGGTGCTCGCCAGCGCATCCTCTGCTTCCTGAATTTGAAGAAGCAATGCCTCAGCCTCTGTTTTTGCTGTTTGTCCCTCCTCCAGTTTCTTGGGGATGACTACATTCTTATACTGAGCGACCCGGTGTCCGCCTCGGATGTTTTTCAGCGTCTGAGATATACCATCAAGCATGGCATTTGCGCCGTCGTTGCCATAGTAGCTGGTCCGACGGCCATTAAGCAACGTCTCCAGCTGTTCGGCCCGGTTACGCAGCGACTGATAAGTCGTCTCGTCCCAGCCGGTTTTTGCAACCGAATCATAGAATGCGTTAGTATCCTGCGCGAGCATATTGACCGGGCGTCCCAATTCCGCATTGATATGTAACTGCACGTCCCTCTCCGGCACAGGCCGTTCAGGCCGCTTTATCGGGCCATCCGAACCAATTACCTGATTTTGCGCACCGGTAAGGAAAGCAGCACCCGCCGAGTAACCAGTACCGCCAGTCTTGACCGTAGGGATTGGATGGTTTGCCCGGTCCCATTCTGGCCCCAGCGTTTTCAGCGTAAGGCCATTTCTCTGCAGAAACTGGCTGAAATTGCTCTGAGGCTGCACGGTCTCCGGCTTCTGCTGACTCGTTTCTTTTCCGCTGGCGACATCCTTTAGCCCGTATTTCTTTCTGAATTCCTCGAATTTACTCATACGCACCTCCATCAAATCAGCTCATATTCTTCGTAATGCGCCATGAGCCACGCCCATTCACCTTCGGACAGGCTCCCAACAAAACCATCATTGTTAAGATAGCCAAGAAGCTGCTCCCGAAGCGCAGGCTTCGTCTTGCCGGTCATCTGCTGGATGCGGAGATTTCCGTCAATGCTTTCAGCGATAGCCTTTACCCGGTCTGTTTCCTGGACTTCCGGAAGGGGGGCTGTATCGGGGGATTCTCCATTCCTATTGACCGCCTCAGAAATGATTACTTTCGACGCTTCCCCCAAAACCTCGCCCAACGATACTGCCAGCGCCTTTGAAGAATCATCCTTCACCGGCTTGTTGGCCTTTCCATCTGATTCAGAACCTCCAGAGTTGTTGCCACTCGTTCCGGTATTGTTAGAACCTTTACCAGCTGACCCAGAAGGCTTGCGCACGGCGCTCAAAGCCTGCTGGTAAGCATTGCGCCGAAGGCCAAGTATCGTTTCATCCAGCTGCGCGTCCTGATCCCCTGCGGCCTCCTGCGCTGCTCTCAGGGCATAGCTGGATGGCCTGCCACCAGTGGCAGCGCTAGACACAGCCAATGCGTCAGCCCTGGCACGCTCTCTCTCCAACTCGCTCTGTCGAGCGTAGATATCACCTAGCTTTTTATCGTAAGCAGTGTCTCCATACCCCTCTGCCGTTGCCAGCGCCTTTCGGTAAGCGTTCTGCCCGGCGTAGTAGTTTTCTGTCTGTTGGATGACCTCATCTGCGTATTCCGGCAATCGGCCTCCGCTGATATAGCCACCGTAGGTCTGGCGTAGCTGACGTGCTGCCTCGTCCGCAAGCACCTTTTGTTCCGCTGTCTTTGCGACGCTGCGATTCTTCATCAGCTGCAGCATAGAAATTCCGTACTCCGGATTAGACTGGGCAATGATTAAATCCTGCTTATTGAATTTGTTCAGCAGACCTGCCTTGCTTGCAGCAGATTCAAATTGCTCGTAGGTGTAAGCCATAGTAACCTCCTTTATCCCTTTAGTCCTGACCCAACATAGAACTCCCGGGCCATTGAGTAGATCCGACATCCACCGGTGCCGGTAATTTTAATGCGGTAATGGTCAGCCCGACGGGGCACCACCGGCAGATAATAGCTGCGCTTGACGCCTTCGCCCAGAGCCTCCCGGACCTTGCGCCATATACCGTCACTGTCGAACTGAATCCACACCTGACAGGAAGCGCCCTCGTCCAGTTCCAGCCGAATCTGTAGCTTGCTGAACCCCTTCCGATTCGGCTCCTCATCGGTAAAGTCGGAAAACTCCGCCATCCAATCCACTGTATCCTCAAGGGTTGCACCCTCTGGTAAATCCAAAAATCCGGTGACCCAGACGTTCCCGTCCGCACAAAGCATATACAGCCCACCCTCGTATCTTGCAAAGTGCGTCACCTGTAGGTCATCCTCCCGATGCCACAGTCCCTTCTGGGTGTCGAAAACGTACAGCCCCCATCCTTCATGGGTTTTCATGCTGACGTAGTATTTCATTCCATCAGAACCTGCTACAGCATCAGTGAATCTTTCTGTGCCAAAAGCCTCAGAAATGGCCTGTGGCACGCCTCCAGTGTAAGCCATGATTCCATTCCTGTTCAAATAAAAAAGTGTTTCTCCTGCCACCGCAAGGCTCTCTGCGCACCCTTTCGCCAGCCCCAGTGTCGCTGTCCCGATCACCTCAAAGTCCGAAGGGATAGACCCATAGAGTTTAAAGATTCTGTTCTCCTTGAAAAACAGCGGATACCCAGCGTAAGCAATAGCACCTGTGAAGTTTCCGGCGGAACCGGTATCCACTGCGTAAGCATCGCTGGCCAGCCCGTCGTAGGTGTACCAATTGAAAATATCCCCGGGTTTGCAGGCGTAGATGGTATCGCCCTTGCATCCCCAAAGTCTGTTTTCATGCTCCAGCAGGTAGTCCATTGCCGGCATTCGTCGCTGGATTTGCAGTGAGCCACTTTCTACGTAGCTGGACTCCGAGCCTGTAATGGTAAAACTGTCATCTCCGAATATCAACCTTGCCCCGTCAATAGAGCGAATTGTGATGCTTTTATTGTTTCCGGGAGCGCCAGTGCAACCGCTGATGCTGACCGTATCTCCTACCCGGAAATACCTCTGCCAGTCCACCTTATCCTTTAGGATTACATTTCCAGTCCCACCCATACCATTGGTAAATGTCAGATTCGCTCCAGTCCACGTGGATTCAATGGAACCGAATTCGCCGGTGTCAATGTTGTACCACTTCTTGTCCGGCATGATAACAATGTACGCCCCCAGAGATGCGAATGTCTTTTTTCCTTCTGTTACGGTCCCTTTCTTCACCCCGTCATAATAGAAACCGGTTTCGCTCACCCAGCAAAGCTTTTCCCTGCAGTAGATTCCACCAGGTTTCTTTATCGTGCGATACAATGCCCGTCTCTTCCGAGATGCGAGCGCCGGGTAGTAATCAGAGGTCAGGTTCCGCATATCCCACAATTCCCCGTCCTGGGCCCCAAGGTAATGAGCAAGCCCCCCAAATTTGATTTGATTACTTTTCCCGATTCTGCTGGTGTATCTCATGGACGGTAATCTCATGTCGACTCTCCTCCTTCGTAGGGCACTCCATTTATGTATAGCTGTCCAACCAGCCGCAGAGGCAATCCGTCCGCACCGATGGTTGCCGAGCCGTCCTCCCCGATTTGGATGATAACCAGTTTTTTCTCAATAGTGTCCAGTCTGGTAAGAATCCCATTTTCACCATAAACGGCCTGCGCCAGGGTATCCATGGTCTCCTGAACCCCGGCTATTTCAGCAGCAAGCAGGTCATCGTTTTCCTCCAGCGCAGTAATCTGTGCGGACAACCCATCCACGCTGCTGACCCGTGCGCTCAAGCCGTCCACTTTGCCCGATAGCTCCGTGACAGCCGATTGCATCAGCTCCAATGTTTTGCTGACCTTTTCTTTTGCACTGTCGGACAGTTGCTCAAAAGCCGAGGCATTAAAATTATCCGCCGTCAGGTTCCGCAGACAATATTGCAGTGACTGTTTCATCTGCACCAAATAGTCAAACATCTTCCGGTTCTGTTCCTGTGGCGATTCTTTTCCGTTAAAGGACGGCAAATCTGAATCTAGTGCATATAAATTGGATGGCAAATCAACTTCCTCCTTTCAGCGCAGAATGGGCCGACCGTCCGGCCGACCCACCCTGAATCATTATCAGTATTCCGTTTCCTCCCCGTCGGGGGGATGGACTTCATTTGCCGTCATGGCATCGACGGACTCGGTTTCTGTCGCATCCCCAACGCCCTCTACGGCCTTCAGGCTGGCTTTCAGCAGCTTCGTCAGCCAGCTGGGAACCACTGCGCCC
>JAZQIN010000044.1:0-27540 GCA_045541155.1 Faecousia sp. | reverse complement strand
GCGGCCCTCACCACCACCGTGAGGGTGGTCACAGGGGTTCATAACGGAACCACGAACGGTGGGACGGATGCCCATGTGACGGGTACGGCCGGCCTTACCGATGTGGATGTTCTCATGGTCCAGATTGCCAACCTGACCGATGCAAGCGGTGCAGTTGGTGCGGACATAGCGAACCTCGCCGGAGGGCAGACGAACCTGAGCCAGGTCGCCTTCCTTAGCCATCAGCTGAGCAGCGGTACCAGCGGAGCGGACCAGCTGTGCGCCGTGGCCGGGCTGCAGCTCCACATTGTGGATAACAGTACCGACAGGAATGTTGGCGATGGGCAGGCAGGTGCCGGGCTTGATATCGGCAGAAGCAGAGGAGATGTCCTTGTCGCCAGCCTTCAGGCCGTTGGGAGCCAGAATGTAGCTCAGGGTGCCATCCTCATACTTAATCAGAGCAATGAATGCGCTGCGGTTGGGATCGTACTCCAGACGCTCAACGATAGCGGGCATGTCCTGCTTCAGGCGCTTGAAGTCGATGATACGGTACTTACGCTTGTTGCCGCCGCCACGATGACGGACGGTGATGTGACCATAGCTGTTGCGACCGGCATGCTTCTTCAGGGTCTCAACCAGGCTACGCTCAGGTTTTGCCTTCTTGTCCACGCCGTCGAAGCCGGAAACAGTCATGTTACGGCGCGCCGGGGTGTAAGGCTTGAAAGTTTTAATAGCCATTTTGCGTTTACTCCTTTATTGAGATTGGATTAGACCATACCCTCGAAGAACTCGATGGTCTTGGAATCAGCAGTCAGGGTGACAACGGCCTTCTTGATGTCGGCGCGCTTGCCCTTGGGATAAGCACCGGTGCGCTTGACCTTACCGATCTGGCGCAGGGTGTTGACCTTGGAGACCTTAACGCCGAAGATTTCCTCAACAGCAGCCTTAATCTCGGTCTTAGTGGCATTCATGGCCACCTGGAAAACGTACTTCTTATCAGCAACGTCAGCCATGGACTGCTCGGTGATGATAGGACGAATGATGATATCGTAAGCGTTCATTATGCGAATACCTCCTCGATCTTCTGGAGGGCTGCCTTGTCGACGACCAGCTTCTTGGCATTCAGAATGTCATAGACGTTGATCAGGTTGGCGAAGGTGACCTCGCAGCCGGGGATGTTGCGGCCGGACTTGACGACATTTTCGTCGGCGGCAGCAGTGACCACCAGGCACTTGCAGTCAGCGTTGACCGCAGCCAGGAACTTAGCGAACTCCTTGGTCTTGGGAGCGTTCATCTTGATGGAGTCGATGACCACGATGTTCTGCTCAGCAGCCTTGGCGCTCAGCACGGACTTCAGAGCCAGACGGCGGCTCTTCTTGTTCAGGCTGTAGCTGTAATCACGGGGCTTCGGAGCGAACACGATACCACCGTGGGTCCACTGAGGAGCACGGGTGCTACCCTGACGGGCGCGGCCGGTGCCCTTCTGACGCCAGGGCTTACGGCCACCGCCGGAAACCTCAGCGCGGGTCAGGGAGGACTGAGTGCCCTGACGCTTGTTGGCCAGATGATTCTTGACCACATCGTGGACCACAGACTCATTGGCCTCAATGCCGAACACAGCTTCGGAGAGCTCGATCTCGCCAACCAGCTTGCCGGACATATCATAAACGTTAGTCTTAAGCATGATTTAAGATCTCCTTTCCTTAGCCATTTCTTGCGGAAGCCTTCTGGGGATTTCTGCCGGAAGCCTTCTGCGGGTTCTTGCTGATGCCGGTATCGGCCTGCTTGACCTTGTTGTTCTTGACGGTGTTGCGGATGTAGACCAGACCGCCCTTGGGGCCGGGGATGGCACCGCGGATAACGATCATGTTCAGCTCTGCATCCACCTTAACGATGTCTAGGTTCTCAATGGTGACCTGCTCCACGCCCATCTGGCCGGCGCCAATCTTACCCTTGAAAATGCGGGACTGATGGGAAGAAGCACCCATAGAACCAGCGTGACGATGGACAGGGCCGCCGCCGTGGGTCATGTCGGTGCGGTGAGCGCCGTGGCGCTTGATAACACCCTGATAGCCATGGCCCTTGCTGATGCCGGTGACGTCAATCTTATCGCCAGTGGCGAAGACGTCAGCCTTGACTTCGTCGCCGACGTTCATGTCAGCAGCGCCATCCAGCTTGAACTCCTTCAGGTACTTCTTTGCGGCTACGCCAGCCTTCTTCAGGTGGCCAGCCTCAGGCTTGCTCAGCTTGGACTCCTTAACGTCCTCAAAGCCGAGCTGGACGGCAACATAGCCGTCGGTCTCGATGGTCTTCTTCTGAGTGACGACGCAGGGGCCTGCTTCCACTACGGTAACAGGGATTACCTTGCCGCTCTCATCGAAGATCTGGGTCATGCCCACTTTCTTGCCGATGATTGCTTTCTGCATTTTGGTTTTACTCCTTTTTTAGGTTATTGGTTGACAGCAGCATTGGGTCTGCCGCCAACATGACCCGTCCGCCCGATGCCAGACAGTGCGGGCAGCGGTAATTTCCTATATTATAATGTATAGGCAATTACAGCTTTATCTCAATCTCAACACCAGCGGGAAGATCCAGGCTCATCAGAGCCTCAACGGTCTTCTGGTTGGGGTTGAGGATATCGATCAGTCTCTTGTGGGTTCTACGCTCGAACTGCTCACGGGAGTCCTTGTATTTGTGGACAGCACGAAGGATGGTAACGACTTCCTTCTTGGTGGGCAGCGGGATGGGGCCGGAAACAGCAGCGCCATTGCGCTTTGCAGTCTCCACGATCTTAGCAGCGCTGGAGTCGATCAGCTGGTGATCGTAAGCCTTCAGCCGGATGCGGATCATTTCCTGGTTTGCCATGGTTGTTTTCCTCCTAAAATTTCGTACTCAGTTTTGCGTGGGCTATCTGGGTACGGTCGAACTGTTCATTCACGCCGCCGTGCGTATCATTCCGGGCCATGAAAAATGGCCGACGCAAGGCCGACCTTTCCCCTGCCGCAGCGATATACGCAGCGCAAACAGAAGCAGTTCAGCCGCCCGATGACCGGACATACTCCGCAGAAGTTACCGCCTTTCGACGCAATCTCCTGCATCATCGCATACGCGCATAGTATCCCTACACACGCTCGATTATGATACCACTACTTTTGCCATTTGTCAAGAAGAATTTCAGAAATTTTCACAAATTTTTTCTGATTTTTCGTTGATTCCGACGGAGTAATATTTCTGCATAAATGAAAGGAGCGGTGTCGCCACCGCTCCTTCTTCTGCCTATTCATTTTATCTTGAAGTTTATTTTAACATTACTGCTGTCAAGCAGGGCTTTATGAGCTTTAGACCCCTCGTAAACAACCAAAACCGTTACATCATCCTCGTCGATTGGGAGAATCGGGTCGTTACTTTTTACATAATCATAAACGCCCTTTTCTTCATTCCATATCTTCTTAAATTGCATTCTAAAGTATGCTCCTTCAGGAAGTTCCACTTCCTTCAATTTTGAACACTCTGAAAAAACATCGTAACCAATAACTACCTCACCATTCCCTTGAAAAACTACTTTCTCCAGATTGCTGCATCCCTGAAACGCCGATTCATCAATACCATTAATACTTTCCGGAATATATACTTCTGTAATTGTAGTATTCTCGCAAAATGCTTCTCGCATTATAACCGTAACAGGTAAACCATCTATTTGACTCGGAATATCTACTATCATCTCCGTTCCGGTATATTTTTCGATTGCGATTCCGCCATCGACTTTATTATACTCGAAGGGAATCGACGGTTTGGATTCATCCGGTACACTGTCACTTGATTCCGTCTGGTTGTTTTCTATCACTTCGAATTCGATTCGATCATGACTATAACACACCAACTGCTCCCATGCTTTTGAGTACTTCTTTACGACCATCACACCATCGCAACCTGTAAGCGGATTCTTAATCAAATCACCCACCACATGATGTCGATTTCCATCCTGATCGATTTCAAAAGACAGCGTATGGTTCTCCCAAATCTCAAATCCAGTGAAGTCATCCGGAATTGTTAATTTTTTGATTGCAGTAGATCCAAACGAGCTACTTCCTAAATACTGCAAATCTTCTGGTAAATCAACATCTGCCAAAACTTCACAGCCAGAAAAAGCATATTCCTCTATGGTCAGCGCGCTATCCGGCAGTCGCAAATCCTCAAGACACTCGCAGTTATAGAATGCTTTTTCATGGATAATCATTACACTATCAGGTATATCTACCAGTGTCATATCGTATTCCGCAAATGCTTTTACGCCGATTTGTGTCACCGGTCTTCCGTTGATTTCATCAGGAATATATATTTCCCGATCCACCCCTGTATATCCAGTAATGACGATTTCACCATCGACCATCTCATAGGTTAAATCCTCGATTGGAGTCTCATTTCTCTTTTCATTGGATGTAGATTCTTCCTTCGATGTACATCCAATTACCCCCCACATAACCACTAGAATTAGCCCTAATAAGCAAATTCTTAAAGAGATTTTGTTCATATGTACCTCCTCGTACGGCCTATGCTTACTAATTCTTCCGCTTCCCGCAGGCTCCGCAGAACAGTTGGCCTTCGGCCATTTCCGCACCACAGAAGATGCATTTATTATTCTTATTTTCTGCCGGAGCCAGACGCTGCTGCTCCTCCTCCATCTGGATACGCTTCCAAGTAGGGATTTTTTCCTGGGAACACCCCAAACCTGAAGTGCGTGTTGTTTGACCTCGCGCAAAGGAACACACTCTGCTTCCTTGCCACCGTAAATAGCCCTTATCTCCAACAATATACTCCATAGAACTACAATTCAGGCGTACTCGTTCCCCTGTTTCAGTTTCAAACATTACCCATACAACGGGTGTTATCCCTGCGCCATTTGATACCTGTTGCTTATCAACCACCGTGGCTACGGCCTCCAATACAGGCTGTGCATCGTTGCTAATGTCACGCATTTTGCTAACAACGGCAGCTATAACTACTCCAGCTATCACCAACATAACCATCATAAAAAGCAACATTTCGATTTCTATCGTATCCATCGCTTCATTGATTGTCATCCCGAGAACTACCATCAGTTTATTCCTCCTTATCATCTTGGCAACATATATGTATCTAATTGCCAATTTCCATTTGATTATATTATACTTACTCAAGTATATCAATTCGCAAAATCCACAAATTCCTACATGAGTAATTATTCGATTTTACATATACTTGCGTTAGTATAAGTTCGAGGTGATTTTGTGAAACATCCGAAGTATTATGACTCTCAAAAGGAGGCTACCGCACGGTATAACAAAAAAGCCTACGACCGGATTAACGTCATCGTGAAAAAAGGCCAGCGTCAGGTCATCAAGGACTTCGCTGCCAGTCAGGGTAAAAGCCTGAACCGCTTTATCTGCGACGCAATCGAATATCAGATGAACTTGCCAGATAACAAAAATGGGTGACGTTCCTTCCAGTCGGAGCGTCACCTGTTTTTTATCGTATGCCGTATCGTGAGGCGTTAAATTATTGGGCACCTCAAAATGCTCAATTTCGATCGGATGCCCAGGAATTTTGCTCCAAATTTTGTGTTAAAAATTGCAGGAATACTGTATGTATATCAAGATTTTTATAAGCAAAAGAACGGGCACTTTGCCGAAAGGGAGTTTTTAGAGGTGCCCTATTATTTAGCGGACTAAGCCCCGCACCACAGTCAACGTATGTCATTGCGAGGAGGCCGTAGGCCGACGTGGCAATCTCCCGGTAGAATGCTACGTTGTCGGAAATGTTTCGTTGATGGTTCCGGGCATATCCCTGTTAATCGTTCATCAAGTAACACGGTACCAGTAGATTGCCACGGGCCGTTGGCCCTCGCAACGACAGGGATTTTGTTTTTGCGGTGCTACGCTAAACGATAATTTACAACAAAATCCCCTTGCCTTTTCTTCTCTGTTTTGGGGCTAGTGGAGATTATTCGCCATGCGCTCGACATGGACTTGCTTTTTTCGAAATTCACATTATAATAACTATCGTAATATACATTATATATAAGGAGATGACATCGTATGGATTTTTCCTTTTCCGCATCCACAGGCGTGACCTTCATGATGCTGTGTCTGTTCGCAGTTGTCGCAGTGGGCTACCTGCTGGGACGCATCTCGATTAAGGGCGTATCTCTGGGCACCGCTGGCGTGTTCATCATCGCACTGGTGTTCGGCTGTCTCTTTTACGAAGACCTATCCGGCGCTCTGACGGTGGAAGGTCAGACCTTCGTTAAGGATGCACTTAAAATCGTCGAAAACATTGGTCTGATGTTCTTCGTTACCGCCGTCGGCTTTATCGCAGGCCCCGGTTTCGTCGCAAACTTCAAGAAGAACTTCAAATCTTACGTCCTACTGGGTCTGGTCATCATCGTGTCCGGCGCGGCTGTCTGCATCGGCTGTGTCCTGATTGGCAGAAGCTTTACCGATTTGGACAACGCCTCCCTCACTGCTATGATGGTGGGTCTCTTCTCCGGTGCCCTGACCTCCACTCCGGCCTTCTCCGCCGCTAAGGACGCAGTTGCCACCGGTCTTGATAGTGTGGTTTCCACCGGCTACGGTATCGCATATCTGTTTGGCGTTGTTGGTGTGGTGCTGTTCGTGCAGCTGATTCCCAAAATCCTTCGGGCTGATGTGGCTGCCGAGCGCCAGAAAATCACTGCCACTGACACCGGTAAGAAGAAGGTCTACAAGGGCAAGCTGGTAGAAATGGACGAATTCGGCCTGATGCCGCTGGCTCTGGCGATTCTGCTGGGCGTGGTGATTGGAAGTCTGAAATTCGGCAACTTCTCTCTGACCACCACCGGTGGATGCCTGCTGGTGGGCCTGCTGTTTGGTCACTTCCAGCACGTCGGTCCCATCGCCCTGATGCCCAAGGCCACTACTCTGAAGGTCCTTCGGGAACTGGGTCTGGTGTTCTTCCTGATGGGTGCCGGTATCTCTGGCGGTTCCCGGTTCATCGAACTGTTCGAGCCGGTCTACTTCATCTATGGCATGATTATGACCATTGTTCCGATGATTATCGGATTCCTGGTGGCAAAGTATATTCTGAAGCTGCCCTTGTTCAACAATCTGGGCTCCATTACCGGTGGTATGACCTCCACCCCCGCCCTTGGCACTCTGATCGATGTCACCGGCACTGAGGACGTGGCCTCCGCTTACGCTGCCACTTATCCCATCGCACTGATTTCGGTGGTGTTCGCAGCCCAACTGGTCATCATCTTCTTCTCCTGAAACACAACGCACCGGCCAGCAGGCCGGTGCGTTTTTTTCGTATTCAATGACCACTGGGTGGAACATGCAACAGTTCCTTCTCTGTTACCAAATCCGCTCGCAGCAAATCCACTGCCAAAATGGTCAGAGGAAATAGCGCAAACCATATCGCTCTCACTCGGAAAAAATGGCACAACACGCCTGCTACCACTGCGCCCAATACAAAGCTGAGCAACATCACACCATGGTTTTTTATCTGCTCTGTCTCTGTGGAACGCCTTCTCCGGAGCAGAACCCGGGACAGGGCCGTTCCCACCATTCGCAAATGGTTGACGCAGAAGGTCGTCGCCATAGACATCCCCTCCGCTTGGCGAAACGTATTATACTGCATTGCGCAAACGAAATTGATTGTCACCTGACAGATTTGATGGGGCGCACTGGCCGGAATGAAACCCATGATAATTACCAAGATAATCTCAATCAGAGTCAGCAGCGTATCCCACCGCAAGCGAAACCACCGCACATGCCGCGGAATGCTCTCGGACACCATAATGCCCAGCAGATAGGCACTGATTGGAATCATATAATATATCGCCTTTTTCCAGTTTCCACCCCCTAGCGCAACACCCAATAATGCGATATTACCGGTCTGACCATTACAGAACACACCCCCTCGCACTGAAAGGGTATAGCCACCATACAGACCCGCCACAAATATCAGCATTGCGAAGACCCATCGCTTTTCGCATTCCAAATAGCGTTCACTTTTTTTCACCGATACCGCCTCACTTTCTTCGTGGTATTATAGCAAATTAGGCAGAGAGGTTCAATACCTCTCTGCCTGTCATTTTAAACGATATTATTTAACTTCCCACAGTTTGATTTGGCTGGCTTTTTCATAAAGGCGCAGGTAACTTTCATACCGGGTCGGCTCGATTTCACCATTGGCAAGCGCCGCTGTCACCGCACAGCCCGGTTCCTTTCGGTGGGAGCAATCATGGAACTGGCAGTGCCCGATGAACCGTCCGAAATCCGGAAAGGCGTATTGAAGATTCTCCTTCAATATCACGTCCATCTGGTCTGTGTCAAAAGAGGAAAAGCCCGGGGTATCCGCCACATAGGTATCCTCCTCCAGCCGGTAGAGCTCCACATGACGGGTAGTATGCCGTCCACGGCCCAGCTTTTCAGACACTTCTCCCGTGGGCAGTGCCAGCTCCGGACATAGCCGGTTCAAGACACTACTTTTTCCTACGCCGGAATTTCCCGTGAAGGCGGTCAGCTTGCCCCGTATCAAATCACGAAGTGTCTCTACCCCCTCGCCAGTCTCAGCACTGGTCAAAATCACAGAAAAGCCAGCATTGCGGTAAATCCGTTCCAAATCCACCGCCGGGTCCAAATCGCATTTGTTGATACAAAGGTGGACCTTCACTTCCCGGTCGCCGGCAATTGCAGCCACCCTGTCGATTAGGAACGGCTCCGTCACCGGATTCACGTTCGCCGCAAAAATCACCAGTGCATCCACATTGGCTACCGCCGGTCGGACAAACCAGTTCCGTCTGGGCAGGATTTTTTCCACCATGCCCTTGCCGTGCTCCACGGTGATTTCCACCATGTCCCCGGTCAGGGGGCTATCGCCCCCACGGCGCAGAGTACCTCTGGCCCGGCAGGTTACCAGCCCCATATCCGTCTGCACATCATAAAAGCCACTTAGTGACCGCAGGATGCGGCCTGTTCGTTTCTCATTCATCTGGGTCAAATTCCACCGTTTCTGTACTGGCATGCTGACCATTGATGAAAATCTTATATTCCTTTGTTCCGCTTCCGGTTAGAGTCAGCTGTACGGTCTGCACAGTTGCATCCGCCTCCTGCTCGAAAATGGTCTCTCCATCACAGGTAATCGTCACCAGCACCAGTCCGCTGTGCTCCGGCAACACAAACAGCTTGGAAATGGTGGTTTCCTGCGCTGCACTTTGCCGGGCCACATAAATAATAATGGGCGTGGTCACATCAATACGCTGACCAACCGTGACAGACAGGGCCAACACATGACCGGCAGGGCCATCACCATCGATTTCCTGTATCTCCAGCGCATAGAAACCAGCATCATTCAGGGCATTCTGGGCATCGGAAAGACTGTAGCCCTCCACATCCGGAACCACTGCCTTCGCTGGGCCAGTGCTGCAGTAGATTACGATTTCCTGACCGAAGTTCACCGTCGAACCGGCCGCAGGCTCCGTCCGGACCACCGCATCGGCCTTGATTGTGGAGTCCTCCGTCGGCTTCTCTCGGATTTTCAGGGACAAATCCAGCGAATCGATATAATGCTTGGCCTCGGTCACAGACATTCCAGCCAAATCCTTCAGCCCCTGATCCCCCTTGGAGACGTAAATCACAATCTGCTTGGACACATCCGCCTGCACACCTGCATCTTCGGACAGCTTCACAACCGTTCCCTTGGGCAGGCAACTGGATGTCTCCTTTTCACGGGTGTTCTGGAATCCAGCCTCCGCCAGCGCAGTCTTCGCCGCCGCCAGCTTCTGGCCCCGAACATCGGGAATGACCGTGACACCGCTGTAGTACACCACGACCTCATCCCCGGGAGTCAAGAATTCCTCCGCCGCAGGCTCCGTGCGCACCACTTCGCCTACCGCCACCTCATCGCTGGCCTCAGCTCTGAGCACGATTACCAAATCCATATCCAAATCGTCCAGATACTCCACCGCCGCTTCTACCAGCATGCCGGACAGGTCCTCCATCTGCACGCCCTTGGAAACATAAATGGTAATCTCCTGAGTAACGTCAATCTCGTTTTTCTTGTTGAAATCCAACACCGTGCCGGGTTTCAGGGACAGATTGACCACCGCATCCTTGGGTAGCTGACTGTCGATGGGTTCGATTTTGAAATTACTGAAACCGGCATCATTGAGGCTCTTCTTCGCTTCCTCAATGTTCTCGCCTCGCACATCCGGTACAATGGCGGTATGAACCTGCGCACCGATGCTATAAAACACCTTGACCTCCTGACCGGTACGAAGCGCTTCACCTACAGCAGGTTCCGTGCGGATGACATGGTCCTTCTCCACCTCACTACTGTTTTCCTTGACCAGCGTCACCAGCAGGCTGATATCCAAATCTCCCAGAATCTGCTCTGCCTCGTCCACTGTCTTGTCCGTCACATCAGGCATCTGCTGAGATCCCCGGCTGATAATGACAAAAATCTTAGTACCCTCACTGACCTTATCGCCGGGGTCGTGAGACTGGTAGAGAATCTGTCCAGCGGCGTACTCCGTGCTGGGCTCGCCATCGCCCTGCTTGATTACTTCAATGCCGTCGTAATGGGGAAGACTGTCATAATACTGACCAATCAGATTCGGCACCGTCACCTGTCCGCCATCCCGTTGACAGGAAGGCAACAGCAACAGCAGAATTATCACCGCCACCAGACCCACCACAGCGCAGGAGGCAATGGCAATGGTCGTGGTACGGCTGCGGTTGTCCGCCTTCTTCTCCGGCTGAACCTTCCGCTGGGCAATGGTCTGGTCATTTTTCTCCTCGCTGACCACATGAATCGGCTGGGTGACATCCTTCTCCACCGGTTTCTGCTCCGGGAACACCATCACAGGATCCTTGCGGAACTCATCCATGTCGTAAAGCATCGCCGTTGCCGTAGCGTAACGGTCCTTGGGCTGCTGGGACATGGCTTTCATGATAATCTGCTCCAGCCCACGGGGGGTATTGGGGTTCAACGTGGTAGGCAACTGCGCACCGCCATTGATATGCTTCATCACAACAGACACCGGTGTATCGCCATCGTAGGGCACCCGTCCGGCAATCATCTCGTACATGACGATGCCCAGTGAGTACACATCCGAACGGCTGTCCACCCGGCTGCCCTTGGCCTGCTCCGGCGAAATGTAGTGAACGGATCCAAGGGCCTCTTGTGTCATGGTATTAGAGGTTGACATAATTTGTGCAATGCCGAAGTCCGCAACCTTCACCGACCCATTTTTCAGAACCATCACATTGTGGGGCTTGATGTCGCGGTGGACGATGCCCCGACTGTGGGCATGCTCCAGCGCCTTGGCAATCTGCATAGCAAAGTGGAGGGTCTCCTTCCAGTTCAGAACCCCCTTCTTTTCCATGTAATATTTCAGCGTGATGCCGTCAATCAACTCCATCACGATATAGTCAGAATCCTGAGAGCTGGACACATCGTACACCGAAACGATGTTGGGATGGCTCAGCATCGCTACCGCCTGACTTTCCGCATGGAACCGCCGACGGAAGTCCTCATCCTGAGAAAATTCATCCTTCAGAATCTTGATGGCCACCATTCGATTCAGCCGGTGGCATCGGGCCTTATACACCACAGCCATGCCACCGTTGCCGATAACCTCTAGAATCTCGTACCGACCATCCAGCAGCTTGCCGATATACTTATCATTTTCCATTGGATCACTCCTTTATCAAACCTGCGCCAAAACCGCAGTCACATTATCCGGCGCACCACGATTCTTTGCGATATTCAGAAGTCGCTGGCAGCAGTTTTTCTTACTAACGCCATGCACCACCTCAAACAGCAACTCCTGATCGTCCACCATATTGGTCAGGCCATCGGAACACAGCAGCACACACGCCCCACGCTCCAACTCCTGATGGTAGATGTCGCACTGGACCATTGCCTCCGTGCCGACTGCACGGGTGATGTAATTCTTGCCGGGAAAATCTCGCAGCTGCTCCGCTGTCAGCTCCCCTCGCTGGTACATCAACTGGGCCAGCGAATGGTCGGTGGTCACACGGCGAATCTCCTCGTTGGTGATGTGGTAACAGCGGCTGTCCCCCACATTCACCACGGTGACATGGCGGCCCCGAAGCAGCGCCGCCACCAGCGTGGTGCCCATGCCGTTGAATTCCGGGAACTGCCGTGCCTGATCAAAAACGGTGAAATTCGCTCGCTTGACCGCACGCTCCAGCACCTGATCCGTGGTGGGCATATCCATAGCCGGATGGAAATTATGCTGCATCTCCTGCACAAATACATCCGCCGCCAACGTACTGGCTACGTTGCCGGATTTAGCGCCGCCCATGCCATCACACACTACCAGCAAATGGGTGGTTCGATCCAATTGCTCCACCCGGTAGGTATCCTGATTCTGCGCACGAACATTACCAATATCGGTTATTGCCCAGCATTGCATGGGCCGCTCACTCCTTTCGGGGGGGTCATTGTTGCCCTTTGTTGTATTTTCGCCTCAGCTGACCGCAGGAGGCATCGATGTCGCCGCCCAACGTCCTGCGGACGGTGGCGGTAATGCCGCCATCCTCCAGTATTTTCTGAAACGCAGCCACAGCCTTGCGGCTGCTGGGTTTCAATGGACTTTCCTCCACATGGTTCAGTGGAATCAGATTCACATGGGCCTGCAGGCCCTTCAAGCGGCGCAACAGCTCCCGAGCCGCCTCCGGGGAATCATTCACCCCGTCAATCATGGCGTATTCAAAGTGAATCCGCCGGGAGGTGGCTTCGTAGTAACGGCGGCAAGCCGCCAGCAGCTCCTCCATGGGATAGGCCCGGTTCACCGGCATTATCCGGTCGCGGACCGCGTCATTGGGACCATGGAGGGAAATTGCCAGAGAAATCTGCAGCTTTTTCTCTGCCAGCGCATCAATTTTCGGCACCAGACCGCAGGTGGACAGGCTGATATGTCGCATGGAGATGTTCATCCCCTCGGGACTATTCACCAATTCCAGAAAACGCAGCACATTTTCAAAATTATCCAATGGTTCGCCAATGCCCATCAGTACGATGTGGGACACAGGCAGACCGGAATCCACCTGAGTGAACAGCACCTGATCCAGCATTTCGTACGGCTCCAGCCGTCGAACCAGTCCGCCCAGCGTGGACGCACAGAAGGCGCACCCCATCCGGCACCCCACCTCTGTGGAGATGCAAACGGTGTTGCCATAGCGGTAGCGCATCAGCACCGTCTCCACGCAGTTGCCGTCGGATAGCCGCCAGAGATATTTGATAGTGCCGTCTCGCTGGGACTCCTGCTTTCGCACCACCTCCGGAGGGTGGATGGGGTGAATTTGTGCCAGTTTATGCCTCAAAGTCTGGGGTAAATTGGTCATCTCGTCGTAAGTACGAACGCCCTTGTGGAGCCATGTATAGACCTGCTTCGCACGGAAGGCCGGCTCCCCCAGTTCCCTGAACAGAGTGGTCAACTCCGGTAGCGTATGGGATTTCAGGTTCATACTTTTCTCCGCAGACGGCAAATGAAGAAACCGTCCGTATCATATTCACCCGGTACAAGCGTCAGCATACCGGTTTCGTTCTTCGGGAAATTGTTCGGCAAATCCAGCGGTTCCAGATAAAAGTCCGGATAATGACGCAGAAACGCTTCCACTACGCCTTCGTTTTCCCGACGCACCAGCGTACAGGTGGAATACATCAGCACACCGCCGGGCTTTACATACTCCGCCTGCTTGCTGAGGATTTTCAGCTGCAATTCAGGCAGACGTTCCATATCCTTCGGATCCTTGTTGCGGATATCAGGCTTTTTGCGGATGATACCATAGCCGGAGCAGGGCACATCCGCCAGCACCACATCCATCTTCTGGAACCAGCTGCGGTGGTTTTCCGTGGCATCCTGCTCCCGGACCAGCACATTATGCAGCCCCAACCGATCCGCACCATGCTGAATCAGGGTTGTTTTGTGTCGGTGGATATCCGCCGAGCGAATCTTGCCGATGCCGCCCATTGCGATGGCCGCCGCAAAGGTCTTGCCACCAGGCGCCGCACAGCAGTCCAGCACCCGAAGTGTCTCTGACCGGGGGATTTTGGCGCACATCACCGCCAGCCGGGAAGCTGCGTCCTGCACATAAAACAGACCCTTTTTAAATGCATCCAACTTCTCGATGTTGCCGGTATTGGAAAGCACCAGACAGTCCGGCATCCACGAATGAGGCAGCGCCACTACGTCCTCAGCATTCAGGATTCGTGTCAGTTCGTCAGTAGTGGTGCGCAAGGTGTTCACCTGCACCACCGTCAAGGGCGTATCGTTGTTGGCAGCCAACATCGGTTCCAGCTTTTCCTGTCCCACATAGCTGCCCAGCAACGCAATCAGCGCCTTGGGATGGCTATAGCGGTCCTCCAGCGTGGTCGGCTGCTGGAGCGTTCCCTTGGTACGGACAGCATTGCGTAGCACACCGTTGACCAGCCCCGGTGCCGAACGCTGCCAGCGACAATATTTCTTCGCCAACAGCACCGACTCATTCACCGCCGCCGAATCCGGCACCTTATCCAGCTCATAAATCTGGTAAAGGCCCATGTGCAGGATGTCCCGAATCACAGGGTGCAAATCCTTGATTTTTCCGGTCAAAAGCTGGCTCAGGAAAAAGTCCAACATTCCCCGGTGTTGCAAAATGCCGTAGCACAACCGAGTAGCCAGCGCCGCATCTCGACGGTCGAGACGGTCTCTTTCAATATAATCCTTCAAAACACCATTGGACCATGCTGCCCGCTTGCGGCAGGCAATCAATGCGTCCAGCGCAGTCTCTCTTGCGTTCATCATTATCCCTCCAAGGGGTGTCCTCTAAAATAGTCAGGTGCCGCCATCCGTTTGCCGCCTTCGGCTTGCAAGGAACGAATTTCAATGGCACCTTCGCCGCAGGCAATCTGCAGGCCGGTCCTTGTCAAACCCAGAATCTGCCCCGGCGTTCCGGAGCCTTCCACAACGGCGGTGGCATGAATTTTGAAGCGTTTGCCGTTTAGTTCAGTGGTTGCAACGGGCCACGGGTGTAGTCCTCGCACATGGTCGTGAACCTGTTGGGCCGTTTTCATCCAGTCGATGGGGCACATGGCCTTATCCAGCATGGGGGCATAGGTCACCATCGCCTCATCCTGAGGGGTGGCAACCACTTCGCCGGCAGCAAATCGACTAAGCGTCTTGCTCAACAAATCCGCTCCCAGCATCGCTAACCGGTCCAGCAGTTCTCCGGCGGTCTCGTCGGGGCCAATGGGAGTTTTGGATGCATCGATGATGTCTCCGGCATCCATCTTCCGGCACAGATACATGGCAGTCACGCCGGTCTCCTTCAGGCCGTCCAGCACCGCCCATTGATAGGGAGCGGAGCCACGATAGGCTGGCAGAAGGCTGGCATGGATGTTGATGCACCCACGCTTTGGAACGTCCAGCACCGACTGCGGCAACAGCTGTCCGTAGGCCACCACGGCGCAAATGTCCGGGGCCAATGCTCGAAGCTGCTCGACCGTTTCCGGGTTTTTGAAATTCTCCGGCTGATACACCGGGATGTTGTTTTCCATCGCCACTTCCTTCACGGGAGAGCAAACCAGCTTCATTCCCCTGCCCTTGGGCCGGTCCGGCTGGGTATAGACCCCCACCACATCAAATCCGTCAGCAATGATTCTTTTCAGACAGGTCGCCGCAATATCCGGCGTGCCCATAAACACAACGCGCATGAACGTTCCTCCGTTCAGATCAATATTCCTCCAGCTCCTCGTCGGTCAGGAACCGGCCCATCACCTGCGTATAGACGATGCCATCCAGATGGTCCAACTCATGGCAGAAGCACCGGGCAATCAGTTCCTCGCCCTCGACCTCGTACCAGTTGCCGTTGCGGTCCTGAGCACGGACCTTCGCCACATTGGGCCGGGTCACCAGGCCGTACTTGCCGGGAACACTCAAGCACCCTTCGGCACCGGTTTGCTCGCCGGAGGTCTCCAGCAGCGTGGGATTCACCAGCTCCAGAATTTCCTCGCCGGTGTCCACTATCACCACCCGGCGTAAAATGCCCACCTGCGGTGCCGCAAGGCCAACTCCGTTGGCCTCCTCCAGCGTTTCCGCCATGTCGTCCAGCAGCTTATGGAGCTTACGGTCAAAACTTTCCACCGGTTTGCACACTTTATGCAACGCCGGATCCTTATCCGTCAAAATCTTCCGAATTCCCATGTATTTCTCCTCAATCTAATCCATTTACGTCCGCAAACGCACTGATACCTCGATTGGCACCATCCCGGGCAAACTGCCGCAGGATATGGGCAATCAGTCCTCGCAACCCCTTGGTCAAGCGACAGCGCAGCGTCAGCTGGTAACGGAAATTGTAATTTATCTTCGGCACCGCACAGGGGGCAGGCCCCAACACGGCGCATTTTTCTTCATTATATTGGCTTTGGCGCAAGCACAGTACCAGCGAATCCCGGAATTTCGCTGCCCCACGCAGGACTGCACCTTCCTCCTGACCGGTGAACACGATGTGCAGCAAGTCGCCAAAGGGCGGCAAATTTTGCATTCGGCGCAGCTCGATTTCTAAGTCATAAAAGCCGTCGTAATCCTGACGAGCCGCCAGCTTCAGAACCTCATGCTCCGGCACGAGGGTTTGAATCATGGCCACCCCCGGGTCCTGTCCCCGTCCGGCCCGACCCACTACCTGCGTCAGCATAGAAAAAGTGGTCTCCGCCGCCCGATAGCTGCCGGAATACAGGCTCAAATCACCGTCCAGCACTCCAACCAGCGTTACATCCGGCAAATTCAGCCCCTTGGCGACCATCTGGGTGCCAATCAGAACCGGAACCCGGTCATTTTTGAAATGTTCCAGAATTTTTTCATGGGTGTTGACGGCGCTGACCGTATCCGCATCCATCCGGGCAATCTCATAGTCCGGAAAAAGCATATTCAGCTCCTGCTGGGCTTTTTGAGTGCCGGTTCCCACCCGTTTTAGCGGTCCACCGCAGTCCGGGCAACGATTCGGCACCGGCTGGGAGAAGCCGCAATAGTGGCACATCAGACGCTGATTGGCACTATGGTAGGTCAATCTGGCACTGCACCGGGGACATTCCGGGGCCTCCCGGCAATCCACGCACACCATCGCACGGCTGTTGCCTCGACGGTTCAGAAACAGGATGGTTTGCTTTCCCCGCCCGGCCGTATCCAAGATGGCATCCTGCAACGGGCGGCTGAAGGACAGGTCGTTGCCCTCCTTCACTTCTTCACGCATATCCACAATGTCCACCCTCGGAAGGGCGTGACCATTGTAGCGCTGGCGCAATGTATACAGGGCATAATGCCCCTGCTTTCCATGATACATGGTTTCGATGGAAGGCGTAGCTGAGCCTAACAAAACCAATGTTTTTTCTTTCAGGCCACGCCACATGGCGACCTCACGGGCATCATAGCGTGGGCTGTTTTCAGAGCGATAGGAATGCTCCTGCTCCTCGTCCAGAATCAGGATTCCGGGATGGGCGCAGGGAGCGAACACCGCCGAGCGAGTGCCAACAACCACCTTTGCCTCACCAGAGCGGACCCTTTTCCACTGATCATATCGCTCCGTGGCAGGCAGACTACTGTGCAGCACCGCAACCTGCTCACCAAAATGCGCAACCAACAGCCCTAAAAGCTGTGGGGTCAGGCCAATTTCCGGCACAAGAAGCATGGCGGTCCTCCCCTGCTCCAAACAGCGGCGGATTAGCTTCAAATACACAGATGTTTTGCCAGAGCCGGTGACACCATACAGCAACGCAACGCCGGGATTATCCTGATCCATTTGGGAAGAAAGTCCTTCAAATGCAGCGTTTTGCTCAGAATTCAGAACCAGATTCGTATCCACCTGCGCTGGTTGAATTTCCCGGCAGCGCAGGACTTCCCGGTCTGTCAGGTTTACATAACCCAGTTCCTCCAACCGTCGAACGGTGGTTGGACTGGCTCCAGTAAAGTAGCACAGCTCCTTTACCGACACGCTGCCCAAATCGCACAGCAGCCGCAGCACCGCCTTTTGCATAGCCGCGGACTTGGGTCGATGGTTGGCATACTCCATCGCTTCCTCCACCGAGGAGGCAAGGGTAGCGATGCGTTCTGTTTTGTCATTCAAACGGCGGCGAAAATCCTTTTGGGTCTTGACCCATTTCTTATTTACCAGATACCGGACAGCGGCGGAAAAGGCTTCCTCCTCCGGCACCGCCTGACGCAGCACCTGACCGCTAGCCTGACCGCCCAAATCGGAAAGCAGAGTTAGCAGAATCTGTGCATCCTTCTGGCGGAGGGTCTTCTCCTGCCAGGAACGATCCTCGGTCAGTTCATAGGTATCGCTGGTCTGGAACCACAATCCTCCGGGCAGCATAACCCGGATGGCATCATACAGAGTACAGAAATACCGTTCCCGCATAAAGGCCGCCAACCGCAGCATGGTCATATCCAGCAGAGGGCTATCATCCAAACAGCGCTCCACCGCTTTCAACCCCTCCGGCTTGCCGGGTTCCACCGCCAGCACCACACCCTCACAGCGTCGGTTACCCCGACCAAACGGGATGGTCACCCGAATTCCGGGCACCAGCGTCATTCCCTCCGGCACCCAATAGGAATAGGGCTTATCGATGGCAAATGTTGCGGCGGATACCGCGATTTTTGCTACCATACAGCCCTTTCCTCCTAACGATTACTTATATTCTTCCTTCAAACCGGCGGTCAGCTTGCCGTCCGCCACTTCCTGAATGGCCAGAGTGACCGGCTTCTCAGGCAGTTCTTCCTGAAAGGCCTCCGCTTCCACAGCAATCTGACGGGCACGCTGCGCCACCACATTCACCAGCAGGTAACGGCTGTTCACATTCTTCAAAAGATCCGCAACAGGGGGGTAAAGCATAACATTTTCCTCCAAAAAATTACTTGTCTGCCTTTTCGGCAATGATATTCAAAACTTCTTCCACGCAATCTTCCAGCTTGTCGTTGACCACCACGTAGTCATACCAGTCCTTCTGATCCATTTCCCATTTTGCCCGTTTCAGACGCAATGCAATCTGCTCCTCAGATGTATCGCCACGGCCTCGAAGCCGTCGCTCCAGCTCCTCCAGAGATGGGGGCATAATGAAAATCAGCGTGGCATCCGGTCGCTTTTTGTAAACAATCTCGGCACCGGCAGGCTCCACGTCCAAAATCACATTGCTAAAGGCCAGCTTTTCTTCCAGCTGCCCCTTGGGTGTTCCGTACAGGGCATTGGCATGGGAGTCATACTCCAGAAACTCGTCCCCGTCAATCATTTCCCGAAAGCGTTCCTCGGAAATAAAGTAATAATGAACACCTTCCGTCTCCGACGGTCTGGGGGGACGGGTGGTGGCGGATACCGAGAAGGTCAAATCCTTCCGTTTTGCCATGACACCTGCCAGCACCGTTCCTTTTCCCACACCGGAGGCACCGGATATCACGAACAGCTTACCACTCATTGGGTCTCCTCCTCTTTTCTATCCTCCCAGCGGTCGGCCAGCGTCTCCGGGGCCATCGCCGATAAAATCACATGGTCGGTATCCATCAGAATCACAGTCTTGGTCTTACGACCGTAGGACGCATCAATCAGCATCCCCCGTTCCCGGGCCTCCTGCACCACACGCTTGATAGGAGCGGATTCCGGCTCCAAAATGCTCAGAATCCGTCCGGCAGCTACCATGCTGCCAAAGCCGATATTCAATAGCTTCATTGGTACCTCTTATTCGATGTTCTGCGTCTGCTCCCGGATTTTCTCCAGCTCCGCTTTGATGTCCACCACCACACGGGCCAGCCGCACGTCCGTACACTTTGAGCCGATGGTATTGGTCTCCCGATTCATTTCCTGCAGCAGAAAATCCAGCTTGCGACCCACGGCACCACCGGTGGTAAGCATGGTATCCATCTGCTGGAGATGGCTACGCAGACGGACCGTTTCCTCGTCCACTGCCACCTTGTCCGCAAAAATCGCCGCCTCGGTGAGGATTCGCCCTTCGTCGATGGCGGTGTTGGACAGCACCTCCTGCAGCTTGGCCTCCAGACGGGCACGGTAGTCTACCACCGTCTGGGCATTGCCCTGCTCTACAATCGTCACCAGCTCCCGGATGGTATCCCCACGGGAGCGAAGGTCCTTCTCCAGTGCCGCACCCTCGGTGGTACGCATGGCATCGTAGCCCTCCAGTGCCTTGGACAGCACCGACAGCAAATCTGCCAGCAGCTGCTCCTCGTCCACCTCCGGACGCTCCACTGTAAATACATCCGGCAGACGGGACAAGGTGGAAACACTGATGTCATCCTGCACGCCGTGGTCCGTGACCATTTTACGCATAGCTTCCAGATAGCCGGTCAGCACATTTTCATTCAGGCTGACCCGAATCTCTTCGCCGCCCTCGGAACGGACGGAGATGAACACATCCACTTTACCCCGGGAGATGGTGGCCTTTACGGCCTGCTTGACCGCCTCCTCGGCAAAGGTCAGACTCCGGGGCAGCTTCACGCCGCAATCCAGATACCGATTGTTGACGGAACGCAGCTCCACCGTGTACTCACGGCCGTTTACCGTTTCCACCGCCCGGCCATAGCCGGTCATACTTTTTATCAATTCTATTATCCCCTTTTCCGCAAGGCTGACAAAGCCTGCATGGTTTGTGTATTAATATGGAAGAATCACAGGACCCGGTGCCTGACCGTCCTCAGGAAAATCCGTATTCACCGTAGGCAGCTTGACCCGAATAGTGTAGGTGCCAACCACCTTCACATTCAGCCCCTCTGCCACGGTTATTGTTACGGAATACTCCCCATCAGAGAGAATCTTGTCGGTAACCACCGCCTGCAGGTCCGATTTTTTAACCTTTTCCAAATCTTCCGCAAAGCCCCGGACCACCACAATCAGAGGATCGTACTCCGCGCTCTGGGGGATGCCCTTCACATCCACCCCACGGATCTCCTTCATTTCCATCTCCCGACTAGTGACAGACACTGTCACACTGCGCACATCGCAGCTGACGCCATCCTGCTGCAAATCAATTTGCGGATTAGTATAAACCTGTTCAAACGGACCGTTGAGTACCAAATCCGGCAACTCTCCATCGGTCACATAGTTCACCGCCTGAGGATTACCAAAGGCCGTAATCGTTCCCAAATCCATATAAATGAGGCCGTCCTCGCCCGCACGCAGAGACGGTGCGTCAAAGCTGACCTGCCCGTCCTCCACAAGAATGAGACCATCGAAGGTACTTTGGGTACCATCGTCCATATCCACCGTCACATTCAGGGAGAATTCCGCATTGTCCACGTTCTCCCCCACGGTGATGGGCATATTCATCCCCACGGTCTTATCCTTGAGAATCGGCACATGAACCAAGGTCTTATCCGGACTGGCGGTGACGGACAGGGTGTCCTCCACCACATTACCCTCGGAATCGTAGTACACAAAACCCTTGCGAATCTCCTGCGATTCACTGACGCCCTCCACATTGACCACAACCCGGGCCGCCTCGATTTGATCGATGATTGCCTTGGGGCCGGAGAGGACAACCGTTTCATCCTCCTGTGTAATGCCGTCGCCTACCCGATAGCCCTCAGCCGGGGTGCCGTTAATCTGCGGCATCTGCAGCTCCACACGCTTGGTGGCCCAATCCGCTACCGTCAGCGTGATGGCATCCGGATTCCGCTTGACCACCTCCACCGAGGAGCTTTGCACATCGCCAGGGAATTCAATTTCATAGGACAGGCTCTTTTGGCCTGCCTCATAAATTCGAGTCAGGTCCACCCAGACCTTGATGTCCGAGCTGCGCAGACTGTTCAGAATCGAACGTCTGCCGTTGAGCGTGATATCGACCGTCAAATCCTTGTCGGATATGATTTTCAGGCCCCGTTCCTCCAGAACAGCCTCTCCGTCCAGCAGGACCTCCACCTTGGAGAAGCTTCGCTCAGTCTCCGTGCGCTCTACGGAAATCACATAAAACCACAGGCAAAACGCAATCAAGCCCGCGGAAATCATCCGCAGAATCTTACTTTTTTTGTAGCGCGCTTTGTCCTCGCCTTTGTGCTGGGATTGATTCTGCATCATACGTCCTCCCCCTTCTCCTTCTTCTGGAGCTTCTGCTTCAGGCGCATGGGCAAATCCTTCTGGTTGGTATCCTCCTCACGGCACAGCTCATTGCGAAGCAATCGTCCTAGCATCTGGGGTGCCAGATACCGCTTCAGCACGCCGCCGACCGCCACGGAAATGGTGCCGGTCTCCTCCGATACGATGACCACCACCGCATCGGTCACCTCACTCATGCCTACACCAGCCCGGTGACGGGTGCCCAAATCAGCACTGAGGGAATAACTGTCCGACAGGGGCAGCACGCATCCGGCTGCCGCAATCTTGCAATCCCGGATAATCATAGCGCCATCGTGCAGCGCAGCCTTCGGGAAAAAGATATTGCGAATCAGCTGATCGGAAACCTGCGCCTCAATCATGGTACCTCGCTTGAAATATTCATCCATGGGATTATCCCGGGCAAAAACAATCAGTGCACCAACTCGCTGCTGGCTCATAACCTCACAGGCCGCCACCGTCTGGTTGATTACGTTCAGCATCTCCTGAGACTGCTTCTCCAGTCCCAGAAACTGCTTCCACTTCACATTACCCAGATGGTCCAGCATTCGACGAAGCTCCGGCTGGAACAAAATCACGATGGCAATCAAACCAACCGCCAGCAGCTGCTCCAGCAGGAAATTAATTGTATGCAATTCAAAAACTTCTGTCAACCAAGATATTACCAGTAAAAGCCCAATGGTCCGGATAACCCGCATTGCGCCGCTGGAGCGGAACATGGGCATCAGTCGGTAAATCAAAAATCCAACAATGATGATATCCAGGTAATCCGTCAGCCCCATTTTGGTCAGCTGCAGAAAAAAGTTCTGTAGAGTCTCCATTATCAGTACCAACGCCCCTTTTCCGGTTAGTCCAATAGATATGTACTCGTAAAATCCGTACACGCACCCTATTATCCTTTCTATTATAGCGGATACCGCCGCCGATCGCAATAGAAAAAACAAAAAATTTCTGGCAGCTCATACCAGAGCTGCCAGAAATCTATCCGTCTGTACCGGATTAGCATCGTGTCCAAAGCTGATGCGTACCGTGCCAGTTCCCAATGTCCCGGCGCTTTCATGGGCCAGCGGTGCGCAGTGCAGCCCCGCCCGGACGCATATCCCCTTCTGTGCCAATCGCCGAGCTGCCTCCTCGCAGTCCATTCCCGGCAAAAAACTGACGATTCCCAGCTGATCTTTTCCCTTGAACGGATGGAACCCAAGTTTTTCAAGTCCTCGAACGCATCGACGCATTTGCTCCTGTTCCCGTCGGGCAATGCCGGCAATTCCGGTGCGGCGCAGATGATTCAGAGCCGCCGTCAAGCCACCAATGCCCGGCACGTTAAGTGTACCGGCTTCCGCTCTGTCTGGCAGGAAGTCCGGCATGGTCTGATCTGCGGAGCCACTGCCGGTACCCCCATGAATCAGTGGCTCCGGCAGACGGTTACACAGCAGCAATCCAGTCCCCTGTGGGCCAAGAAGTCCCTTATGCCCCGGCATGGCGATGAAATCCGCTCCCAGTTCCTCCAGATTCAGCGGCAATACTCCAGCTGACTGGGCACCGTCGATGATGAACGGAACGCCGTACTGCCGACACAACTGCGCCATCTGCGCAATCGGCAGGATATAGCCGAACACATTGGAAGCGTGGGTGAACACCGCAGCCTTTGGCTTTTTTCGAAGGGCATTTTCAAAGGCCTCCAAAGTATCCAACTGGTCGAACAATCGCCGTCCAGCCACATTCACATGGGCGCCCAGCGCATACAGCGGTCGAGTCACCGCATTGTGCTCAAAGCCGGAAATCACCACATTGTCCCCCGGCGCAACCAACGTCCGAATTGCGATATTCAGTCCATGGGTGCAGTTGGAAGTGATGACCACCTGCTCCGGATTACAGTGAAACATGGCTCCCGCTGCCTCCCGGCAAGCATAAACCTGCTCTGCCGCTGCCATGGCTGGTGGATGGCCTCCCCGTCCCGGATTGGCACAGCGCTGCATGGCTCGCTGCATCGCTCTGTACACCACCGGCGGTTTGTGAAAAGACGTGGCACCATTATCCAGATAAATCATGGATGCAGCTCCTGAATCTGACCGGCACCGTTTTGATAAAAGACCCTTCTGTAGGGCACTCCGGTGGATTTCAGACGCTCCACTGCCCGGGGGCCATCTCCGGCACGGATACGCAGGCTGTAGCCGCAGCCTTCCAGCGATAGTTGCCGTAATGCACGCATCAGGGTCGCATCGATGTCAGCCTGACGCAATATCCGCTCCCCACGCTGCGCCGGCGTAATGGAGCGAAAGGTGATGTGATAGTATTCCATACAAACCCCTCCCGACACAAGCTATGCTAAAATGGTCGAAATGGTTCGAAGCAACCTGCAAAAAAAGCCGGACTGGCGACCAGTCCGGCTTTTAATTAAGCATTCTTGATTGATTTCAGGATTTGACCGATCTTCGGCTGCGTACCGTACATCAGTACGCCCACCCGGTAGATTTTGGCGGACAGAACGCCCACACCTACGGCTGTTCCAATCAAAATCAGGATAGAAATGACGATTTCGTACATGGGGACCGTGCTCATGCAAATGCGGGTAAACATAGCCATTGGGGAGGTGAATGGCACAAAGGAACACACCTTCATCAGCACCGTGTCTACTTCATTGCTGCTCATTCCCGTTACCACCACGATAAAGCCGATGATAAACAGGAACGTGATGGGCATGACAGAGGTATTGATGTCCTCTAACTTGGAGGCTGTGGACCCCACCGCACCAAAAAGGAAGGCGTAAATCAGGAAACCCAGTACAAAGAAAATCAGCATATACACCAGCAGCTCCAACGGCATATCGAAAAGGCTAGCCACAATGCCACCGGCATCCCAGTAGGTCTTATTCAGATTGAAGCACAGGAACGCCGTGCCGAATACCGCCACCAGCTGGGTCAGGCCGGCAAGGCAGGAGGCAATCACCTTTCCAAACATCATACTTATCGGCTTAGCGCTGGTAATCAGCAGTTCCATGGCACGGGAGCTTTTCTCTGTGGCCACGTTGGTGGCGACCATCTGCCCGTAAAGCAGAATCACCATGTATAGGGCGAAAATCATGATGTAGGTATAGAAGTAGTTCTTCATCTGGTCTTTGCCCAACATCTCGGTCTCATGGTCGATTTGGGCGGTCATAATGGCATTGGCATCCTCTACGGTCAAACCGCTGCCCACCATGGCACTGGTACGGTAAACGCTTAGCAGTACCTCATCAGCAATGGCAGTGTTCTGATCGTACATGGAAAGATTGTTTACATAATATTTATAATTAGTGAGACTGTCCATGACAAACGCACACTCTGCCTCGCCGGAACGAATCTGCTCGCTGACATCCCCCTCCGTCAGAATCACCTGATAATCCGTAAACACTGCGGAAAAAGCTGCCTCAAGCCCTTCCGCATTTTCTGGGGAATCGCTGACCACCAGCATTATCGGCTTATCCTCCGGCTCAATAGCCTCTAACGCAATCATTTCAGAAAAGCGTGGAAAAAACATAACAACAATCAACAAAACCATAAGGAAAATGGTGATTCCCACAAAAACTTTGTTCGTAAAATAATTACTAAGTTCGTATTTTAGAATTTTTCGAAACTGTCTCATTTATGCCACCTCATTCTTGTCCGCCAGCGTACTCAACAAAAATTTCGTTCAGCGATGGCTCGAATACTCGAATCTCATCCACATCAAACTGTTGAGAAAGCCGCTGCATCATGGACTGCTTATCCTCCGGACTCTGCAGGCGCAGAATCAAACTGCCATCCTCCTGCGGTGTACATCCGGGGATAGCTCGGCGAATATCATCTGCCTGCCGGGAACGAATAACCAGAAGGTCCCGGGGATAATTTCTCTTAATCTCATGTAAATCACCGCTCAAAACTACTCTGCCGCCATTGAGAATAGCGATAGCGTCGCAAAATTCCTCGATGTAGTTCATCTGGTGGCTAGAGAATAAGACAATCTTCCCCTTGCCTATCTGCTCCTTTACCACGTCCTTCAGCAGCATGGCGTTCACCGGATCCAATCCGGAAAATGGTTCGTCCAAAATGATGATTTGAGGGTCATGAGCCAGTGCAGTAATAAGCTGAATCTTCTGCTGGTTGCCTTTGGACAGAGTATCCAAACGCTTATTGCGATATTCCGTCATTCCTAGCCGCTCAAGCCAGTAATCCACCGATTTGATTGCCGCATTTCGACTCAACCCCTTCAATTCCGCAAAATACACCAGCTGGTCGATGATTTTCTTTTTCGGATACAGTCCTCGCTCCTCCGGAAGATAGCCAAACTGCACTTTATTATAGTCGATGGGTTGACCATCAAAAAGAATCTCTCCACTGTTTGCGGGAAATACATCCATCAGGATACGGATAGAGGTGGTCTTGCCAGCACCATTACGGCCCAAAAGGCCGAAGGCCTTCCCTCCCTCTGCTTTCAAGGATACGCCCTTTAGGACTTCCTTTTCACCAAAGGATTTGCATACTTCAATAAGCTCTAATATCATATATTTTCACCCCATGTCATTTTTTTCATTATACCACAGCTAATCCCTAAAATAAAGTATCTGAATATACTATATTAACAGTAGAAGAGGGCACACTTCGTGTGCCCTCTCTGCCGGACAAGTCGTGAGTACTATGCAATCGTACAATCAACGAATCAAAGACGACCCATTGCCCAAGATGCATAAATAATCCACACCGAATACAGTGCGCAACCAGTCAGAAAAGTCATAAACTCACCTCCTTTATCATTTGTCCGATATTAAGATACCATAGTATTTGTAATGTGTCAAGCGTTTATTGACAATAGTATTGTAATATTTATTGTGGAGGTATACCCATGCTTGGTCAGAGAATTATAGAAATGAGAAAATCATTCGGATGGAGCCAGGTGGAACTGGGAAAACGACTCAATGTCGCAAAGCAAACCATTTCTAACTGGGAAAACGACAACATTCAACCCTCCATAGAAATGTTGATTCGCCTTTCAAAAACTTTTGGTGTATCAACAGATTACCTCCTTGGTTTAGACAGCATTCCCCGTATCAATATTGAAGATATTCCTGCAGATATGATTGCCCATATCCAATTGATAATTGAAGATTACCGTAAAAAATAGCAGTAACCCGGAGCAGATAGCCTGTTCCGGGTTAAACTAATTCTATTACTGAAAAATACCCCAGCCGAAGCTGGGGTATTTCGAAAGAAACAAGAATTACTCGAAGATCTCGGTGACAACACCGGAACCGACGGTACGGCCGCCCTCGCGGATAGCGAAACGCAGGCCCTTCTCGATAGCGATGGGGGTGATCAGCTCAACGTTCATAACAACGTTGTCGCCGGGCATGCACATCTCAACGCCCTCGGGCAGGGAGATGATGCCGGTAACGTCGGTGGTACGGAAGTAG
>JAZQIN010000043.1:0-12000 GCA_045541155.1 Faecousia sp. | reverse complement strand
CATCTTCTCGGAAGTACCGGTGGAGGTGTTCTTCAGGGTGCCAGTGGTAGCTTCACAGTAGCTCTCGAACATATACCAGTTGGCGTTGTCACCGGTCTTGATGGCAATGTAGCTGTCCTGTGCGAAGGTAGCAGTCAGCTTACCGTTGACGAAGTGGTACTCGCCCAGAGTCTCCCAATTCTCTTCGCAGCCATAGTTGGCACCATTAATCCAGCCGAACAGATAGTAATCGGTAGTGGAAACATCGGGAGTGCTGACAAGCTCATAGCTCAGGGTAAAGGTTCCATCTCCGTTATCCACCAGTGTCAGGGTGACCGTACCGGCAGGAATCATCAGCTTATCAGGAGAACCGGTGATATTGCCCTCAGGCATCAGAGTGACAGAGTCAACCTCGCCCTTCCAACCGTCCGTCTTGTAGGCAACGCCTTTATTATCAATAACCCAGACATAACTAGTCACGGCAACATCCAAGGTGATTTTCCCATCAACGAAGGGATGGTCATATCCATTGTAGGCAGCACCACCAATACCGAACAGATAATAGGTAGTCTCAGGCACAGTATAGTTGGGATCGGCTGCGCCGCACTTATCACAAGTGCCGTAGTTATAGCTATGGCCGGTATAAGGAATAGCCTCGGTATAGCTGAAGCCACAGAGGGTGCAAGTGTAGGTCATGACACCATCGGTCAGACAGCCAGCCTCGGTGATAACCTCAGAGGAGTAACTATGGGAACAAGCCTCGCCCTCATAGGGAATGCCACAGACAGAGCAAACGCCATTCACATAAGTATGCTCAACGGTATAGTGGCAGACGGTGCAGTAGCCGTTGACGTCATGACTGGGATGCTCACAGACAGCAGTCTGCTGGACGGTGTAGCTCAGAGTCATGGTGCCGTCGCCGTTGACCACAAGAGTAACGGTGACCTTACCAGTGGGGATATACAGCTTATCTGCGTTCTCGCCCAGCGTAGTGGTGTCGTACAGGGTAACCGAGTTGACCTCAGTGCCCTGCCAGCCGTCGGTCATGTACCACTTGGTGTTGGAGCCGTTCTTGACAGCAATGTAGCTGTCCTGAGAAACGGTAAAGGTCTTGCCAAAGGTGTTCAAATCGCCGGTAGGATACAGGCGGAAGTAGCCGGTGCTGGCGGCATCGTCATACTCACCGTAGTCGGTGCCGTTGATGTAGCCGAACAGGTACCACTCCTCCTCAACATAGTTGGGATCCGAGGCACGGCAGATGGAGCAGACACCGGAAACATAGGTATGCTCCACGGATGCGCCACAGTTGAAGCAATAGCCGTTGACATCATGCTCAGTGTGGGTACAGCCGTCAGCCAGACCGCAGACAGAGCAGGCGCCATCCACATAGGTGTGGCCCACTCTCAGACCGCAGGTGGAGCACTCGCCGGTGACACTGTGACCGGGGTGGGTGCAATTTTCAGCATCAATAGCATAACTCAGAGTGAGGGAGCCGTTGCTGTTCTCCACCAGAGTAAAGGCCAGCTGAACACCGCCGGGAACATACAGCTTCTCAGCAGCACCGGTGGAAGTGTTGTACAGGGTGACAGTCTTGGTAGTGGCAAAGCTCTGAGCCATGTACCAAATGTCGTTGTTGGTAATCTTCACATAGACATAGCTATCCTGAGTGAAGGTTACGTTCAATTTACCATCGACGAACTTGTATTCGCCCATGTTCTCATAGTCTTCCTCGCAGCCGTAGTTGGCACCGTTAATGTAGCCAACCAGATAGTAGTTCAGGACGTAATCCGCATCCACATCGCCGCAGGTGGTGCAGGTGCCAGCGACGTAGCTGTGGCCGGTGGGATTGGTGTAGTACCACTCGCGAACCTGACCGCAGCGGTTGCAGGTGAAGGTGGTGTAGCCCTGCTCGGTGCAGGTGGGATTGGTGACCACGGAGGTTTCGTCGTGACCCAGAGGATTCACGGGGTCGGTATTGTAGGTATATACACCGCAGTATTCGCAGCGGTGCATGGTGTAGCCGTTCAGCTCACAGGTGGGAGCAACGACCTCATCGACGTAGTTGTGGCCGGTGGCAGCGATTTCCTCAGTGTAGACATCGCCGCACTTAGAGCAGGTGTAGGTCATCACGCCGGTTTCCAGGCAGGTGGCGGCGATGGTGACCTTGGAGGTGTAGCTGTGGCTGCAGTTAGGATCCTTGTTACCGCAGACGGTGCAGGTGCCGTTCACATAGCTGTGGCCGGCGGCAGGAATCACCTCGGTGTAGCTGTCCTTACAAGCAGAGCAGGTGTAAGTCATCACACCGGACTTTGTGCAGGTAGCAGCAGTGGTAATCTTGGAGGTGTAGCTGTGGCCGGTGGCACCCTCAATTACCCAGTACTGATTGCCGCAGAGAGTGCAGGTGAAGGTGCTCAAGCCCTCTTCCGTGCAGGTGGGAGGCGTGGTCAGCTCAGAAGTGTAGTTATGGCTGCACTCGGTAGAACTGGTGTAGTAGCTCAGAACCACGCTGTTGCTATCGTTAACAATCAGGCTGAAGTTAACTTCCACGCCGCCGGGAACGAACATCTTCTCAGAGCCGCCGTTGACCATGGTGCAGGTGGTATCGGTGCAGTAGGACTCAGCCAGATACCAAGTAGCATTGTTGCTGGTCTTCAGGAACACATAGCTGTCAGAGGTGAAGGTAGCGGTCAGACGGCCATCGACGAACTTGTAGATGCCCATATTCTGATAGTCTTCCTCGCAGCCATAATTGGCTCCATTGATGTAGCCGACCAGATAGTAATCGGTGGCAACAGGCTCGGGATCGGGATCAGGCGTGGGGGTGGTGGGCTCCTCGGATCCGAAGGTACTCCAGGAACCGCTATCCCAAGAATTATCATCGATGGTGTAGCAGTCGCTACCATCGGTGGGAATGTCCAAATCGCCGGTCTGAGTCCACTTGTTGTCCCAGTTGTTATCAGTGGAGTTGGGATTCATTCTGCAGAAAATAACATTCTCAAAGGTTGAAGGTACAGGAACTTCATAAACACCATCGCCGTCGGAATCGCTCATGCTCTCCCAAACACCGGAGTCGTTGGTGCCGCCATAATAGTATGCCGCAAAGCGGGCACCGTCACTGAGCCAATTGCTGTTAGGCTTCAGGTACAGCTTGCTGGGGTAGGGACTGAGTCCTGCGGCAAAGGTAACCGCAGGGAACATGCTGATGACCATGCAGATCACCAGCAAGGCACTAAGGAACTTGCTGAGTCTTCTTACCATAATTTGCCTCCTGTAAAATATATTAGCTGTCGAAAAATCATAGCTGAATCGGTCATAACCTTCCGCAGCATCTATATTTTATCACAATAAATGTAAGAAGTCTACTATATTTCGGTAATCTTTCAAATAAACAGGAAAAATTGACGTTCCCTCCCCCCAATCTATCCACCACTTACATACATAAAACTTTCGCTTGACGACATTGGCTAAATTTTGAACGAAAGTGTCTTGAAGTGTTATTTTCGATTGCCCTTGTGGTCTAGTATGGTTATATTGCAAACAGGTTCTGTAATAAATGTTGGGGTCAGGCGATGAGCCTGACCCCATTGTCATAATAATAGTTGAGCATACTTCCTAATCGTTTTGAGAGTGATTTAGTGACGTATATCTCGCAATTTTCTAACAAAAAAAGATGTAAAATACTTTGTTTGCGATATGAATCCACACTTTCGCCAAGTAGCGAGGATTTGCTTCCCCCAAGCAACAGTTGTTGCGGATAAATATCATGTCATTAACTATTGACATAGAACCTTGAAAAAGGCTATCTCAAATACTCATTTTGAGATAGCCTTTTTCCGGCATATTTTCAGTTATAGTCCATCAGGCGTCAATCAGGCCTTCTTCAATCATCCAGCGGACTTCATCGTGGATGGTCTCCTGATAAGGACGGGTGGTGTAGCCCAACTCCTGTTTCGCCTTGGAGTAGTCAAAGACATTGTTGCGAGCTAGATTGTAGACCGAGAAGGTGGTCATCAAAGGTTTCTTTCCGGTCTTCTCTGCCTGCTTCTCCAGCATCTGGGCAATTTTATTGGCAAGTCCCAAGGGCAGATAAATGCTAATTTTTTTAGCCGTGCATTCCTTCTGAATCATATCGCACATTTCTTTCAACGTGACCGGCTCATTGGCCAAAATGTAGCACTCCCCTACACGTCCCTTGTCGATTGCCGCAATCGTGCCCGCAGCAAGATCGCGAACGTCGCACAGATTGAAGCTCCCCTGCATACCCATAGGCATCTCACCCTTGATGATTTGCAGCACAGTACGGGTGGTTTCGCCCAGCGCATGGTCGTTGGGTCCCAGAATGCCGGAGGGATGAACCACACAAGCTTTCAGACCCATAACACGAACCGAATCCAGAACCATTTGAGTGGCGGTAGCTTTGCTTAGAGAATAAGCACCCACAACCTTTTTGGGGTCGCAGGGGGTAAACTTGGAAACCTCAGTGATTGGCGTGCCATGAGGCTGCTCGGGAATCGCACCAGTGGAAGAAACATAGACCATCTTCTCGCATTCCGGATGGGCCAGCACCTTCGTAATGATGTTGCGTGTGCCACCTACGTTGACCGCCATAAGCTTTTCAGAATAACCGGGATCAACGGTTACCATGGAGGCGCAGTGGATAATGACAGAAGTGCAACCCTCAGGCACAGTAAAGAAAGGCTCCAAAGATGCCTCGTCACACAGGTCGCCAATGACCACATCGACTTCCTTGGGGATGAACTTTACAGCCTTGTCATTGGGAAGGACCAGGGCACGAACCTGCTTTCCCTCGCTTAGTAGCTGTGCGCAGATGTTCGATCCCAAAAATCCAGCCGCACCGGTTAACAGATAATAGCGTTCGTTATTCATAGTCATGCACTCCTTAATTTTTTCATTGTATGACTGAATGATACTATCGCTATATTTTCGCTGTGTTTAGGTTGTGTTTCTAAAATATTAAAAAGTAACCGTCGTACCTGTTGAAAGATACTGTATACGGTCTCCAAGGAATCGCTTCAAGGTGCTAAATTGCTCTGTTCCGGTACAATGACCGGTATAGTATGCTGTCTGATAGTCACACAGGACCTGCGCCGCTTCTATTAGCCGGTCGCTGTCCGGCGCAATAGCTTTAAAATGGAAGCCACCAATCATCACATCCGGTTCAAACCAGGCCATTACATTCAATACACCTTTATGACAGCAACCACTAAAGCAATACTTACGTCCATTCTCCTCGACTATCAGGTACAATTCATGCCGGAAATCCTCAGGCATTGGATTATCTTTTCCGACTGTCAATCCAGCGGAATCTATGGGATATTTGCAGGCTTCATCCCCGTGGGATTTCAACCAAATCCCGGTGCCCAGCTGCATTTCTTCATCCACGAATACGATTCGTTTCGAGGCCAAAAGCTTGCTGTCCAATCCGATATCCTTGTCATTTCCATTAAAATGGGCTTCCGAAGCATAGCGACTCATGTAAATCGGTGCAAAGTCATTTACTTCCAGAAAACGAAGCAGACCGTTTCCATGATCATAGTGACCGTGAGAAAGAACCACTGTATCCACCTGCCGCAAATCAATACCCAGCCGTTCGGCATTGGATACAATCGCACCGGTCTGTCCACCATCCAAAAGGATTCTGCGTGCGCCAACCTCAATATACAAGCTTAGTCCGTGTTCGCACTGCAGTTCATCATCCAACGTAGTGTTTTCAATCAGCGTCGAAATTCTCACTTTTATTCCTCCTGAATGAATCAAAATCAGGCACCGAAGCGCCTGATTTAATGTTTTTTTATAATGAAATATCCAATAGTAAATCCAATTGCCATCGAAAACAGGACAATCAATGGTACCAGCCACAACCATACCGCATCATTATCCTCAGCATCAGTTGAAACTGTTTCCGCAACAGTCGAAGCTTCTGTAGTTGTCTCGCTTGGGACAGTCGAGGTCTCCTGCATTATCTCCTCGATTGCGGGAATCACTTTGCTGCGTGTATAGCCGCAAGCGGTGCAGGTATAAATACGCTGCCCCTCTTGGCCCACCGACGGCTCAGTTTGCACACGGCCTTCATCCATTTCATGACCTTTAGCAGCAATAGACGTCACTTTTTCCATGCCACAGCTGCAAATGCCAATCTTTCGACCATCTTCCGTACAACCGACTTCGATCACAACCTTCCAGTCTTTGTAGGAATGCACATGAGACGCAGCTTTGACTGTCACAGGAAAGGTCTGGCTTTCTCCCGCTCTGGAAACCGTGATTTGGTGGACACCTTCCTCAGAAAAAGGGGCAACGCTAATTGTCAACCCCTCACCATCCAACAGTTCTACATATTCCCCCGCACTGCTGTAATATCGGACCTTTAGGCCGGTCAGGTCAACCGTATCTCCAACTGTATACACCAACCTATCCGGCTTGGACAGGATTTGCAAATAAGGCTCAAACGCCTCACGAACCACCAGTGCAAAACTCTTCGATGAGGTCCCACCGACACCTGTCGCCATAACCGTGAATGGATAACGCCCCACATTCCGAGGAATGCCCTGCAAACATCCATTTTCGGTTAATTGCAGGCCAATTTTTAGAAGCGAATCTTCCTCCTGTACAGAATAAACCGCATCCGCATCCGAGGAGTGAAGCTGAATCTGATACGTTTCTCCAACAGTCGCCTCCGGAAGCACGTCGGTCACGATAGTGGGACTTTCCGCAGCGGTGACAGGAATCACACTGGAGTATGTTCTTCCACCCTGGGAGGTGGTCACCATGCAGACAAAATAACGAGTCCCAGGGCACTCCATGGATACATTCAAGACACTGCGCTCCTCCAGTCCCCGATTCACAGGAACGATGTCCGATAGCTGACCGGTTGCTGTCTCGTACCACAGATAGCTGACGCTCAAATCGGACTCCACAGGTTCGCAGTGCAGCACCGCCGTATCACCGGGTTTGACCACCACGTCAGCCGGGACAAGAATTGCAGGTGCCGGTACACTCCCATCCACCTGAATCGTCGCTCGCTGACTGGTCACCGTCTCCTCACCATCAGAGAGGACCGCATAAATCACAGCGCCGTCCATCCGATTATGAATGCCATCAAAGAAATAGGTAAAGGTATTACCCTCCGTCTGTGCGCCATAGCGCACACCGGCATATTCCATCCACGGCTGAAAATAATCCGGCTTTTGGGTGATGTCATAGACATCACCCTGAAATTCCAGAAACCAGCGGCAACGCAAAGCCTCCCCATCGGCCGTAACCGAATAGGTGGCATAGGACGATGTCCCGTTAATCGGATTTTGAGGCTGTTGAGTGATTTCAAGCGCTTCCACATTCGTCCATGGACACAGTCTCAAGGTAATCAGCACCCCAAAGCAAATGCGAAGAAAGCCGGTCAGCCAATTACCACAACGGATTCGTTTCACTGATATGTCCATACAGTCGGTTCCAATCCTTCATATTCAGCTTACCCTCGCCAGTAACCTCTGCACAAGCGAACGAGTAATCCTTTAACACCGACACTTCGTTAATATGGTCGTACAAAGTGCCCCAGTCCTTCATGTTCACCTTGCCATCACCGGTCACATCTCCAATCGGGCATATTTGTCCGTCCATGGACACATTCTCGGAACCTACCGTGAGCGTATACGTCCGGGTGACATGATTCTTTTTGCTCAATTTCACCGTATACTGACCGGATGCAACATTGGCAATGGAGAACTCTGCGCTTTTTCCAGTGACCTCAGTTTGATAGCTGGGATTCTGCTCACCGGATTTGATCAGCTGAATCGTCAACACATCGGTGGCTTCCAAATAACTGGTAACCGTGCCGGAAACCGTCACACCGGAAGGCATAGATGAATTGAATATTTTCAGGTGAATCTCTCGGCCTAATGCGCCATCACCCAATTCAACCATACCCAACCGATATTGACCGGGCCCAAGCAATTGAATCAACGCATTCAAATTGCTCGCATCTTTCAGCCAATTCTCAACTGTGGTCACGCTGGAATCAAAGAGTACCGCAGTCCATTCGCCCTCGCCCGTGGAGGTCAGACAGCTGAAAATTCGCTCCGCAGTGACTTCGCCGGTAATCTTACTATCCGGCGCATAAATGTCAAAGTAGCCTTGACCCATACAACTACACTGGGGCACCTTGTTCTCATAATAATCAGAGCGGAGCGTGTGATTATCGTTGAACGCTTCCAAGCTTCTGGCGAAATAAACATGAAACAGGTCATCGCCCTGATCATCCCACGTCACATCGGTATAGACGCATTTACCATCCAACCAAACCAACGTCCATGCGTGGTTTTCGGGACTGCCGGTGCCCGGATTAATGCTGGTTCCCTTGACCGTCCACGCATCGATTCCGGCACATTCCAGCAGATACTGGTAAAGCCGGGTATATCCAGCGCACACCGCTTTTCCGTCAATTAAGGCGCCATACGCCGTCTGATGGTTGGGACCATATTCATAGCTGACAAGCTCCGCCACCTTGTCATGGAGCCATACACTTCGTGCATAGTCGCTGTCAGCGGATTCCAGCAGCATCTCAGCCATAATTTGGGCTGTCGCAACCTGAAAACGGGTATTTGCCTCAGCAATTTCTTTTTTGGAGACCACCTTACCGTCCATGACATACTTGGGGTAAATGCCCATCACAATACCATCATAAAAACTGTAGCTGTAGTCTCCAGTAAACCAAAAGCATTCCGGATGATCCGCTGTGAACATCTCGACGATGTGCTTGAGCTGATTCGCCGTCAGCGCATGGTCATAGTCAATTTCAATCAGATCCCGGCCATCTTTAATTCCAGCCTCGATATCCATATATACTTGTTTTTCCAGCTGATTTAAGAAAGAATAACCGTATTCGTCCGATTCACTGAATGGTTGCACAGTCTCCGCCTTAGCAGACGGGATTGCCGTAAACAGGATGGCCAGAGCCATCAGCAGACACATATATTTTCTCAAAATCACTTCTCCCGTCAATACACTCAAAATTTCCTACTGCTGTGACCGTTGCCGGAGGAACCATGGGAGCCACCAGAGGACTGTTTGGGCTTAGCCCGCCTGTCCACCCTGCGGTACAGGAACATATCTCGGGACAGCGTCACATTCAAACTTCCGGCCTTCACATAATCGGACGCCCCAACCTTAGGCCGCACAGAGCGTAGCTTAGAAGCCATAATCCCCGTTGCAATAAGAGCCGTGATAAGTCCCACCGCCAGAGAGATACCCAAATATTTCAGCACCACAGATTGATATGGCACTCCGTTAATCTCGATATCGATGTAGTGGTCGCATTCCGTAATGTAGTCTTCAAACGCATCCGCATACTCGCCGATGGTAAGATTACCGCTTACGGTGTCCAGAATATCATCACGCTCATTCTCTCCAATGGCCTGCTTGCAAATTCCGCTGGTAGTAATCGCCACATCACGGCTTTCCATGGCCACCAGCAGCACCACAGCATCTTTGCCATTTCCAACGCCATAGCGCTCTGAGTACCGCTCCAGCGACATGTTCCCAACAGACTGCGTGGTAACAATCACCACATCCACTTCATATTTGTCACTGACCGCATTCAGCTTTTCTGTCAGCAACTGTTCTTCTGAAGCCGTTAGCAGATCCGCATCGTCAACCAGTCTGTCCGGCATCGCTGCACAAGCCGGCACCGAGAATCCGAGGCAGATAACAAGCAATAAAATCATAGCAATAATTTTATTATTCATCATCCATCCTCCTTACAGCAACCAAAGCAAAGACAACAGGCCAAAAATCGCTGCACCCACAACACCTGTCAATCCAAACAGCCATCTGAAGTATGCGCCCTTATCCATTGGCAAGTCGCCAACAAGCTTTCCTGTTTGACCATTCATCGCAAAGGTATATTTCTTTCCATTCCAGTTGGTGTTCAAAAGCCACACAGGATAAAGCGCATACCGTGCCTTACCATTTTGAAGGCGTACGCTGCTGGACACAGGCATCACAGTCGCATACCCACGGACCGTTGCGGCAAAGGCATCCTCTGTGCTGCGCTTGATGCGCTCATTTGCACGGGTGATGCTCTGCTCGGAGTCCACGTCGTACTTATCCGCAAGATAACCTGCCAAATATGCCGTGTTGAAATCCACTCCATCCTTCAAATCATATGGCTCGATGGACTCCATCAGCAAATCGTCCATCTTGGTAGAACCATCCACCGGGACATTCTGGAATCCCAGATTGCCCCCCCGTGCTACATGAAAATAGCTAGTTTCCGTATACACATAGTGACTGTCGCTCCAACTGCGGACCTTCGTGGCTTTATAGCGAATGTTGGCATCCGCATCCGCATCAAACAGCCAAAAAGGTACATAGATACCCTTTATCTCGTCAATATGGTTTTCATCCTTAAAGGGCTTGGGCAAAAGGCGCTTGCCCTCATAGTGACGGCGCAGCGCTTCCTTTGCAGCCTTCTTGTCCAGTTTAAAGGGAATCACCAAATCCGGCTTCAGGTCACCAGCAAACTGCCCCTTCATCACAACAGGACTATCACAGAAGGGACAAGCTGTCGCTGCCAGATTGGCATCACCTACGATTTCACCACCGCAGGATTCACACACATAGATACGCAGTCCGGTGGTCTCATCCTCTAGCCACTGCTGTCCGGCGGATGCATCCCATTGCATATCGTCATTGCCGTCGTTTTTCAGTTCCTCGCCATAAGAAATCAGTGTCTCTAACTCAAATTCCGAATCACAGTAAGGGCACTTCATTTTTTGTAACGAGCTGTTGAATTCTATGGAACCGTCACAACAGGGGCATTTGAATTCCTGTAAAACTTCCATTTTTTACTCCTTCATGACTAAATTACATCATATCCCCGGAGTCAAAAGGATCACCGCATTCCGGGCAGAATCTGGGGGCACGAGTGGGATCGTCAGGCTGCCAGCCACACTTGTCGCACTTGTACTGGGGTACACCGGCAGGCTTCTTGCCGCCACAATTCTGGCAGAACTTGCCCTTATTCACGGTGCCGCAGGAGCAGGTCCAACCCTCGTCGGCCGGCTTGGGACTGCCGCACTCGGAGCAGAATTTACCGGTGGCGGTGGCGCCACAGCTGCACTTCCAGCCACTGACAGGCTTCGGTTCGGGCTTTTTCGCACCGCATTCAGGACAGAACTTGCCGGTAGCCGTTGCGCCGCAACCGCACTTCCAGCCCTCTGCCGCAGGAGCTGCCACAGAAGCAGGTGCAGGCTGCATCTGCTGTTGCTGTACACCGGCATTATAGAACTGCTGAGCTGCGTTGAAGCCACCGCCCATAGCTCCACCGGCCATGTTCATGCCCATGAAGCCGGTCATGGCACCAGCGGAGTTACCAGCAGCAGTTTCCATAGCGTTAGCGGTGGCATCCGTCATACGACCAGCCATCATGAAGGGGTTGCTGCCCATGGCAACCGCGTCCTCCATCTGGTTGATTTTCTTCATATCCTCTTCCGTCAGGGAGATGGGATTCAGAGCAATCTTGCCAACGGTGATACCACGGCTCTCAATCCACTCATAACGGAGGGCCTCGTTCATGGCCGCACGCAGCTCATTGACCTTGGCCGGCAGCTGGGCAGGACGCAGCTCCTGCTCGGACAGTGCACCCAGCGCCGGCTGCAGCGCAGAGATAAACTCCGTCTTCAGCTGGTCATCAATTTCGCTTCTGGTGTACTCGTAGTCCACATTGCCACAGACCTTGGAGTAGAACAGCAACGGATCCGAAATGAAATAGGAATACATACCGTTGCAGCGAACCTGCACCGTTCTTCGGAATCCGATTTGCTTGTTAACAACGTCGAACATAATGGGCGTGGCAGTGCCAAACTTGTTGCCCATGATTTCCTTGGTGTTGAAGTAGTAGACTCTCTGATCCTTGCCGGTGTCGCCACCATAGGCAAAACGCTTGCCGATGGTCTTGAAGGTATCCAGAATACTCTGACCCAGCTTACCGGAGAAGATGGAAGGCTC
>JAZQIN010000042.1:0-5216 GCA_045541155.1 Faecousia sp. | reverse complement strand
ACAAAAATTTGCTAAATATCAACCAGATACAACATGACCGATGTGGCAAATGAGTCATGCCTAAAAAGGCGCAGGTACGGAAAGGAGGTGCACACGTTTCGTGTGCCTGCTACACGGTTCGTGTTTATCATACTATTTTTTAGGAGGAAACAATTATGATTCATTATTATCCCAGTCTTTCCGCAGCGGTGGCCGCCGTCAATGGTGGCGCAGCAGGAGCCACTACAGCGGACGACAGCACATTGGTAGAGGTGGTTACCTCGTCGAAGGAAAGACCGAAGGTTCGACTGCTGGGGGATGTGGCCGAAAATACGGCAGTCACGGTGGGTGCAGATATGGAACTGATGCTCAACGGGCACACCTTGCGTTTTACTGAAATTGGTGCCTATCTAAGCTTTGGTTCCGAAACGGACGCAGTTATCTATGGTGCTGGCGGCACCATTACCAAGACGCTGGAACACACCGGCACCGATTCGTCCATGCTGATTTCTACAGAGGGCAACAGCCTGCGAATCCGGGGCGGCACCTATACCAACGCCTGTGCTACCGGCGGTACAGCACTGACCATCCGTGCCACCGCTGCCTGTCAGCTGCTGGAGGTGGAGGACTGCACTATCAATGCAGAGAATTCCAACAATATTGCATATGCATTCCAAACGCAGGCAAAGGATGCTTTTGTGCGGAATTGCAACATTAAGGCGGATGCTTCCCATACGGCCTACGGCATTCTGTCTGCCGGAGGCTGCAAAGTTTGGGACAGCAATATCGATGCTCACAACACCGGTGAAAATACTGCTGTCGGCGTCCGGGTTATCACTGGCTCTATTGTGTTGAAGGGTTGTAAGCTACATGTGGCGGCGGATACGAATTGGGCATTTGGTGTAGAAGTGGAAGGGGGCGCAGTGACAGTGGAAAGCTGTACCCTTCGGGCTGATGCTTTTGATAACTATGCCATAGGCATCAGAATCAATGCTGGCACGGCGTCTGTGACCAAGTCTAAAATCGTAGCTACAGTCCATGGTGGGGATAACAGTTCATCCACAGGAATTTCTGTGGCAAGTAATACCAGCTTGAATGCGAAGGATACGGATATTCTTGCGGATTCCACGCCAATTTGCGGTAATCCCGGTAACAATACCTATGGCATCGCAAACTATGGAACTGCTTATTTGGAGAACGTGAGAGTCAACGGGAACCATTCCGCTGTGCAGAATGGAACGAACGCAAAGCTTTATGTTTCCGGCGGCGTTTACACAGGATATTCCCATGGGGGATTCTACTTTGCCCATGGGGCTGGGGGAGAGGCCTTCGTCAATGACGCAATCCTCCGGGGCGGTCACTATGAAGGCGTTTATGATTATACCGATGTGCCGAAAAATATTAAGTACGCGGCGGCATATATCGGTGGCGGTCCCGGGGAAAACAATTGGAATATCACAGCCTATTTGGATGGGTGTGTGTTTGACGCGTCGGATTGCCATCGGGCTATGGTCCTCCGGGGGAGCCACAGTGAGCAGAACAACACCATCAATATCAGCAACTGCGTGGTTGGCCTCGGTACGCTGGATGAGGGAACCATCCGCATTGACAACGCTACATTGAGACTGAATGTGGGTGCCGGGAACAACGTTATCCCTGCCATGTTCAAGAATTATTTCCTCTATCCCAATGAAAGCGGCGGCCATGATCAGACGGCTGCCGATTACGAGCAGACCGGCGTGGTCCAATATACCAAAGCATCTTACCGGAAGTTCCCATGATTAAACGAAAAAATATTCCCCTCCCGGAATCGGGAGGGGGATAGATATCGTTTGAGACGCAGCTTACACAAGATTACAGAAAATCTCCACCGACAGGCTGTTGAGTGGGACAAGAAGGATTTGCTGTAGTATAAAACGCACTACTGGTGTTGATGATGTCATCGGCGGTGAATTCCACGATTTCCAGTTCAGCTTTGATGTAAAGTTCATTCATAGTAATTACCTCCATTTAGATAAAGTATGACGATTATTATGTGCCTACCAGAATAATACCATATTTTTTAAACTATGTCAACCCAGTTTCTGACATAAAATTAAACAAATATTTGTGAAAACCCCATGGATTTGACCTTCTGAGGGCGTGCCTTATCATTTTCTGACACACCCTCGGAGAGCCCAAATGGTCGCTTTCGCTTATAGCGGTGGGGCTGGTAGTTTGAGTAATGGGTAGAAATGATGGAGGTTTGTCGAATGCAAAGCTTTATATCAGCAAAGGCTGGATTTGCTGGCCAGTCAGGGCCAGCTCCAAAGTGGGGAGCAGCTTTTTGAAGTCCGCTACCATGGAGGTGGGTTTGCTGATGGGGTCATCCTGTCCGAAGGGGACGAAATAATAGTGCTTTCGGGACAGAAGCTTTCCAATATTCTCCGCCGCTCCAGACAGGGCATCATTGGTGGACACTGCCAGTATCACCGGTCGCCCATTTCGTAGATGGCTTTTTGCTGCCATGGTTACGGGCCCGTCGGCTATGGAATGGGCCAGCTTCGCCAGTGTATTGCCCGTGCAGGGGGCAATAATCAGTGCGTCCAGCAGTTCCTTTGGCCCGATAGGTTCCACTTCCGCAATGGTATGCAACGGTGGCTTTCCGCATAGTTCCGTCGCACGGGCTATATGCTCACGAGCGGTACCGAAACGACTGTCTATGGTATATGCGACGTGAGAGAAGATGGGCGTGACCGTGTGGATGCTGCATACGGCCTCCATTGCAGGAAAAACCTGTGAATAAGTACAAAAAGATCCGCACAGCGCAAAGCCGATGTTCATTGCACCGCCTCCTCTCGTGCCAGCAGACGCAGTATGGTCTGCGCAATCAGGCGACCGGAGGATTCCGGTGCGTATCGTCCCGGCAGCCCCCGGGCTTCGATGACTTCACCGGCAATCCCGGGCTGGCTGGCCAGCTCGATTTTTACACAGTCTGGGCGGCAATACGTTAATTGTTCCAAATCCAGAACCGGATATGCTACGGTGTTAAATATCACACGGAACCGCCGGAGAATATGATTCAGGGTCTGAATGTCGGTGGAGCGGTACCCCATGGCTTCTGCCATGGATTGGTCTTTGGGGTTGCGTGCGGCAACGGTTACGTCTGCACCGACATTCGACAGTAATCGGGACAGGCACTTTCCAATCCGACCCCAGCCCAATATCAAAACTGAGGTTTGGTCGTAGGTGATGGGCAGGTGCTGAGCCGCAATGGTCATCGCAACATGGGCTGTGATTTTTGCGTTTTGGGCTAGATAGTGTTCATCTTGCAGTAGGTCGATGGAATTGGGAATTGCCAGATTCCCTCCGATAACGGTGACAGTTGGCGGCACACGGCTTAATAGCTCTGATATGTCCTTTCTGCAGGGGACGGGTAAAAGCAGATGCGTGGTTTCTAATGTGGGTACATCCGTTATCCGGATGCCGCAGCTTCGCAGTCGGTTTGCAGCTTGGTTCAGTGCAGGTGTGTTATATGGCAAGTAAATTATGGTTTCGTTCATCAGCATCACCCTTTCATGCCAGATTATGTTGGTTTGATTAGGGTGGTGCTTGATTTTTTGCGACAATACAGTATAATATAGGTAAGAGGTGATGCTTATGCAGAGACTGGGATTTATTCACGATATGATGGATGTGAAAGTGCTGATTCTGTTCGTTACCGCACGGGCACAGTTTCCAATGACTGTGCAAGAACTATATGAGGTTTGCTATCAGGATGACTGCCTCAGCTACTTCGACGTTTGCACAGCTGTGCCGGAAATGGTTCGCTCTGGACACCTACAGGAGGTGGAGACTGACCGGTTTCAAATTACGGACAAGGGCCGTCGCCATGGAGAACTGACCGCTGATTCCATTGCCTTTACCGTCAAGCAAAAGGCTGAGGATGCGGTGGATTCCTTTAATCGCCGTACCCGTCGATGCAAATATGTCAAGACTGAGGTTCATTCTTCGGATGTCGGGCAGATGGTTTCTGTGACGCTAAATGATGAGTTTGGAATGCTTATGAGAATTCAGCTGACTGCGCCGGATCAGCGTCATGCCCTTAGATTGGAAAAATTGCTGGAAAATAAGGCTGAGGAAATTTATAGTTTGGCAATGACCGCACTTTTGGACGAAGAAGATGTGCTGTAACCCTTGCCGATAACTGAAAATGGTGGTATAGTATCAGTACACCGGTAGACCGGTGATACGAAAGGAGCTGCCGCATATGAAATTTCAGTACAGTGAGAAAAAAGTGAAGCTGCCCGGTAATGTCCACGCCTACGCCGAAAAGAAGGTTATGAAGCTGGCACGTTATTTTGAGGAGGATGCGGAGGCACTGATTGTCTTCTCTGTCGAGAAGGGGCGGAACAATGTAGAGTTGACCGTCCGTGGAGCGGGCACATGGTTCCGGGCCAAGGAAAGCACTTCCGATATGTTTGCGTCCATTGATGCGGCGGTCGGTACCATTGAAGGACAGATCCGTAAAAATAAAACGCGCTTGGCACGCCGCCTGAGACAGGATGCGTTCAGTCGCACCGTGGAGGAGACCTCTTTTGCACCGGAAGTGGACGAGGAGGACTTGAGCATTGTACGCATCAAACGGTTCCACATACAGCCAATGCGCAGAGAGGAAGCCGTGTTGCAGATGAATCTGCTGGGCCATAGCTTCTTTGCCTTCCGGGATGAGGACAGCGATGGTGCCTATGCGGTGGTCTATAAGCGTGGCGATGGTGGTTACGGTCTTATTGTTGATGCCGAATAAGTCAAATTCTTTGGAGCCTCGAAAGAGGCTCCAATTTTTTGCTTTTTGCGAAAATAAGGACTTGACATTTCGGGGAAAATGACATATAATGCAGCCTGTTGCAGGTGAGCTTCCAAAAAGAATTTTTAAAAAGTCGAAAAAAGTTCTTGACAAATGGTTGCGGCTATGCTAATATGTTAAAGCTTGCTACGGCGAGCGGCTGTACCTTGTAAATTGAATAACGCAAAGACGAAATGAACACCTTGGACAATAAATGGATTGTTTAAGATTTCGAGAAATCGAATTAACAGCCAACGAAATTCTTGAGTAATAAATGCTAAGAGCAAATTATTCAAAACTTGATTTTAAGTCCGCAAGGACTTGAGATACAACTTTTTGAGAGTTTGATCCTGGCTCAGGACGAACGCTGGCGGCGTGCCTAACACATGCAAGTCGAACGGGGCATCGAGAG
>JAZQIN010000041.1:0-1999 GCA_045541155.1 Faecousia sp. | reverse complement strand
CACCAAACTTGGCTCTCCCTCTGGGAGAGCTGGCAAAAATCTTTGATTTTTGACTGAGAGGGTGTCAAAACAATGATAGGACACCCTCTCCGCCCAGTGTGCGCACTGGGCACCTCTCCCAGAGGGAGAGGCAAGGGGTGCCCGATAATTTACACGCCGGTTACGCCGTCTTTATACAATCCGGTGATGGTGACGGGGCGAATCTGGTTATGCAAGTTTTCGCCGTGGAGGTATACCTTAATATAATTCGGTGCGTGACCGGTATAGTAGCCATCCTCCATCTCCTCGAACAGCACCTGCTGTACGCTGCCAATCAGGCTTTCCCGATAGGCGCGGCTCATTTCCTCCGCAACGGCGATGGCACTGCGGCTACGCTCCTCCTTGACGGCGTTGGGATGCTGACCGGGGAGCTTGTCCGCCGGGGTGCCGGGGCGACGGGAGTAAGGGAAGATGTGCATATCCGCAAAGCCGCATTTGCGGATAAAGGCCAGACTTTCAGCAAATTCCTCCTGGGTTTCACCGGGGAAAGCCACAATCATATCCGTGGTGATGGCGCAGCCGGGGAAGGTGGCTTTCAGCAGGCGGACGCTTTCATAGTAACGGGCGGTGTCGTACTTGCGGCGCATCCTTGCCAGCACAGAATCGGATCCGGACTGCATGGAAAGGTGGAACTGGGGGCACAAATTAGGCAGATTCCTCATTTTTTCGCAGAATTGCTCAGTGATGATTCTAGGCTCCAGACTCCCCAACCGAATCCGGCAATCCGGCACCGCCTGACAAATCGCTTCGATTAGTACACTGGGATTGGGCTTTCCGGGCAAATCAACGCCCCAGCTGGCAATTTCGATGCCGGTGACCACAATCTCCCGATAGCCCTGATTTGCCAGCTGTTTGCACTGCTCCACCGCTACTTCCAGCGGAGCCGATCGCACCGGCCCACGGGTATAAGGAATGATGCAGTAGGAGCAGAAATTCACGCAGCCATCCTGCACCTTCACCATGGCCCGGGTACGTTTTTCTAATCCACCAGCCGGAAGAATCTCAAAGCTGCGGCGACGCAGGGCAGCATCCACCTCCTGCCGGCAAATCCGGTCAGAGGCCGTCTGAATCAGCAATTCGATGAACCGTTCACGGTCGGCACTGCCGCCAATCAAGTCCACCCCCAGACGCTGTGCCGCCTCGGGGTCATGCTGGGTGTAGCAGCCGCAGACTGCCACCACCGCATCCGGATGCGCCTTCCGGCAGCGGCGAATCACTGCCCGATTTTTTTTGTCCGCCACCGCCGTGACGGAGCAGGTGTTGATCACATAACCATCGCATGGTTCCTCAAAGGTGCCAATCTGGTGACCCAGCTGTCGCAACAGCTGTTCCATGGCTTGGGTCTCATATTGATTTGTCTTGCATCCGAGGGTATAAAAACTGAATTTCATGTCAATTCCACCAATTTTTGTGATGTCAGATCGTGAGGTTCGTCCAAAGCGTCAATTGAAAACCACAAAAAATCTGATATAATTATAGTACATTATACAACAGTTTCCGCCGTTTGTATAGCACAGGAGGGCAAATTCCTTGAAGCAATTCGATATCCGGCTGCACTCATTCGAGGATGTGCAGGAATTTGTAGAGATTGCCACGGTCCAGCCCTTCCGGGTACTGGTGGGCAATCAGCAGGTGCTGGTCAACGCTAAGAGCTTCATGGGAATGTTCAGCGTGGACTACAGCAGTCCGGTTCATGTCCGGGCAGACTGCACCGATGAAGAATGCCGCCACTTCCAGCAGGCGGTAGCCAGATTTCTGACCTGATTTGAATAAGGCTCTTGTAGCACCGTCCCGGGAATACCTGGGGCGGGTTTTTTATTTGACGATCATGGCGTGGTATGGTAAATTATTGTTTAGCGGTGTAACAGTACGCACCATCCCTTGGCCCCCTCTGACGAGGGGGCTGGCGAAAATCTTTGATTTTCGACTGGGGGAGAGATAATTGCGACATTTTTCTCTC
>JAZQIN010000040.1:0-2771 GCA_045541155.1 Faecousia sp. | reverse complement strand
GATAGGGCACCTCTAAAAACTCCCTTTCGTCGAAGTGCCCGTTCTTTTGCTCCAACTTATGCTTATAAAAACCTTGAAATACATCCAGTATTCCTGCGGTTTTTACCACATAATTTGAAGCAAAATTCCTGGGCACCCACTCGAAATTGAGTTTTTAGAGGTGCCCGATAATCTACACGACTGAATCAGCGGCCGGTGACGCAAAGGGCAGGACGGCCGTTTTCGTTGAGGGTCCCGTAATAGTTACCCACGCCGTCGAAGGTGACCTCAAACAGCGGTGCGCCGGTCTTGTCTATCACCGTCCACTTGCCCTCCTTGGTCATGACGGCGGCGTAGCCGTCCTCGTAGAAGCCGGTGGTGCGAGCGTAGCCATCGATTACCACCTCGCCGGTGGTGTCGATGTAGCCCCAGCTGCCGTCGTCCAGCTCCACCGGCGCAAGGCCATAGCGGAATGGCTCCACCTTTGTGTAGCAGGGCTGCTTCACCCAGTTGCCCTCGGTATCAATCAGGCCCCACTGGTTGTCCTTCAGAACCAGTGCCACGCCGTCGTGGAAGTCCATGGCGTAGTTAAATTTGGCTTCAATGACGGTGTTGCCTTTTTTGTCGATGTAACCGTACTTGCCGTCGATGTCCACAGCAGCCAAATCATCGTAGAACACCACATACCAGTCGTACTCCGGCTGCACCACGACTTTGCCGGTGGTGTCGATTACGCCCCATTTTTCACCGATTTTCACGGTGCATAGGCCATCCCGAAAATATTCCGCATGACCATACTGCGCCTCGATGATCCACTCACCGGCGGCATCGATGAAGCCCCACTTATCGTCCACGCAGACGCTCATCAGGCCCTCAAAGATGAATTTTCCGGTGCTTTCGTCGCCGTTGAACTGGTCGAACTGGGTCTCAAAGACCATATCGCCCTTTTTGTCGATCACAGACAGCTTCTGATTGGACCAGCCCACCACGGCGGCACCGTTTTTAAAGGGCCAGCCTCGTCCGCAGCCTTCCCGGAAGGTGGTCAGGGTCCGACCGGTGTGGTCAATCAGGCTGTACACCGGGCCACCCAGATTCTCATCCAGCATGGCGATGGTAGCCACTCCCTCGGAGAAGGGCATGGCGTACAGATAGATGGGCTGGATGGCCCAATCGCCGTTGGGATTCATGTAGCCGTAGAGGCCGTTGTCGTTGACCGGCAGCAGACCGGCGTTGAACTTGGCGGGGTTAGAGAGGAGCGGATCGATGATGACATTGCCCTCGGGGTCGATGAATCCCCATTGCTCGCCAATCATCACGCAGATGCGGTCGTTGTTGATGAGTGCGTCCGCCATCGTGTTGTCGGGAATGGCCTCCGGGACAGGCTCTTGGGGAACAGGTTCTGCTATGGTGGTGGCGCTGGTGGATGGGATGGTGCCGATGTTTGGCTCTTTGGGCTGCTGGGCGCAGCCGGTGAGCAGCAACGCCGCCAGCAGCAATACACAAATTCGTCTCATGAGGATACCCTCCATAATTATAATGTGGGCACCTCTAAAAACGCCCTTTCGGCGAAGTGCCCGTTCTTTTTCTCCAACTTTTGCTTATAAAAACCTTGAAATACATTCAGCATTCCTGCGGTTTTTACCACAAAATTTGAAGCAAAAATCCTGGACACCCACTCAAAATTGAGTTTTTAGAGGCGTCCAATGTATTTAGTCTACCAAATCCAGCATAGCCTGTCAAGTTTTCGTTTCAGAGGTGCCCGACTGTTTAGCGCAGTAAGCACAACATTACAAACAACGTATGTCATATGCGAAACGATAATTTGCGGCACAAAAAAGAACGCCGGAAACGGCGGCCTTTTTTTGGAGGGAAACCATTAGCCAAGTTCGAAGAAGTGCTGTGGATTCATAGGTTGGTCGTTGTGGGTGACGCAGAAATGCAAGTGGTCCCCCAATGCCGTCTCCACCACCGCCGAGCAGCCTACATAACCGATGGTCTGCCCGATGCTCACCGTATCTCCGGGTGCAACTGGCAGGTTGCTGTCCAGACTGGAATAGGTGGTCACATAGCCGCCGTCGTGACGAATCACCACGGTAGTGCCCAGCAGATCATCATCGTAGGTGGTGTAGATTACCCCATCGGCTGCGGCGCATACCGGCGCACCGGCTTCAGCGGCGATGTCAATACCGGCATGGGTGCGCCAGTCCCGGGTGGTGGGATCATAACGCAGAGCGTCCATGCTGTAGTCCATCAGGGTCTGACCGGATAGGGGCAGACCGGTTTTGGACGGCTTTTCCGCCGGGGGCGTGGTGGAGCCGGTGGAGCTGGTGGTGGCCTCCGGTGACAGCACCGGCAGTGCGCCGGTGGGTGTGGACTGGAGAGAAGGCTCCGATGGCTGGTTTCGGTAGTACAGATAGCCGGTGATCCCGATGGCGGCTGCGCACAGGATCAGGGCTATGTAGTAGCCCTTACCGGAAATCTTGCGCCAGATGTTTTGTATGCGTTTCATCATTCGCACCTCCGAGGCTATTATGGCCTCGCCTGGTGGAAGATATACCCATGATTGGAAATAAATTTGGTTTCCTATAAACAGCACCGGTCAGACTGTCAAAAAGTACTTTCTGCGGTAAATTATCGTTTAGCGCACGAAACGCCGCACCCCTTGCCTCTCCCTCAGGGAGAGGTGCCCAGTGCGCACACTGGGCGGAGAGGGTGTCCTATCATTGTTTTGACACCCTCTCAGTCAAAAATCAAAGATTTTTGCCAGCTCTCCCAGAGGGAGAGCCAAGTTT
>JAZQIN010000039.1:0-7801 GCA_045541155.1 Faecousia sp. | reverse complement strand
GTGCAAGTGCCGTTGGAGTAGCTGTGACCGGTGGCAGCGACGCTGTTACCGGTATAGGTATCGCCACAGCTAGAACAGATGTAGGTGGTATAACCGGCAGCGGTGCAGGTGGGGGCAGTGACTGTGGAGGTATAGCTGTGGCCGGTGGCGGCGATGCTTTCGGTATAGCTGTTCCCACAGTTGAAGCAGGTATAGGTCCGGACACCTTCCGTCTCACAACCGGCGGCGGTGGTGACCTGTGAGTAATAGCTGTGCTCGCAGACCGGGACGGTGTAGCTCAGGGTCAGGCTGCCATCAGCGTTTTCCGTCAGCGTGAAGGTGACCTCCACATTGCCGGGGACGAACATCTTCTCTGCGGCGCCGGTGGAGGTGTTGTACAACGTGCCGGTGGTATCGGTGGTGTAGCTCTGGAACATATACCAGTTGGCGTTGTCCTGTTCCTTTACAGCCACATAGCTGTCGGCGGTAAAGGTGGTAACCAGCTGTCCGTCCACGAACTGGTAGATACCCATGTTCTCGTAGTCATCCTCGCAGGCATAGTTGCTGCCGTTGATGTATCCAAACAGATAGTAGGTCTTGACGGTGGGAACTTCCTCCGGCGCTTCCTGCGGAGTGATGGAGACGTTGGTGGCGCTGGAGTAGTTGGCTACGCTGGAGAATTTATTAACGTTGCTGGTGAAGGTGAAGGTGGTATTGCCACTGGAGCCGGAGCTGCTGGAGCCACCCATGGAGGGTCTGCCGGGTCTGGTGCTGGAGCCGCCGGTGCTGGTGCTGCCGTAGCTCTGCTGATAGGTACCGGACACGCCGGTAACGGTGGACATATCGTAGACACCCATGGATTCTGTGCCGGCAACCTCACCGCCGATGTACACATTGTAGCTCTGCCCGATTTCAAAAGCATCGCAGGAAACGATGGCACCGGTGTAGGTTCTGACGTTGGCACCGGTGACCTCGTCCTTGTCCGGGTCGTAGGCGAAGATACCGTTACCGGCAGTGTCGGTAATCACAATCGCATCTCCGGCGCTCCGGGAGGAGGAGAACTGCAGGTTCATGGTGGAGTGGGTATAGGCGACAGAACTGTCGTTGGTTGCCCAATCCATGGTGGATCCCAGCGCCACCACATTACCGGCAAACACATAGGTGCCGAAGTCGGAGTCCATGCCAGAATCTGCCCCGGGGTTAGCCATAGAGATGGTAGTGCCGCCGTTGACGCAGATGAAGCCGTTGGAATCAACACCGTCACCCTCCTGCCCCAGACCGGCCAAAATATGGAGGTTGCCGCCATTGATGGTCAGGACGGAGACATTGTCTTCGTTGACGTTGATGCCGTCATCCTGAGAGCTGATGTAGACATTGCCACTATTGATGGTCAGGTGCAGCTCGGAGTTCAGACCCTCAAAGCCGGAGGTGATATTCAGAATGCCGGTGCCCTTGGGGCCGCCCTGAATGTTCATGGACTGATAGGAATAGAACGCACCGTCAATCTTCAGCCGCTTTTTCTGGACGGAGGTGCTGCCGCTCTTGTACTGGGTTTTCAGGATGCGGAAAATATTACAGCCGCTGACGTTGTTTACCGTACCGTCTGCCAGCGTGACCACTGCACCGGCCTCAGCAGTGTCCACGATGTGGGACCAGGAGGTCTGATCCTCCCAAGTGTTGTCGCACTCGTATACATTATTAAATACAATACCTGCGGCAACGGTGCATTCGATGTCTACGCCGTTGAGAATCAGCTCTACCTTGGCGGTGGAATCGGTGAAAGGATCGTCGCAGTAGCTTTCCAAATCCACCCAAATCTGACCATGCCAGTTGCCTTCGATGATGTAGCTGCCGGGCTGGTTGATGTGCAGAACGGCATTGCCGTAGGCATCCTCGGCGGAATGCATCATCTCGGTGGGCAGGCTACTGCGACCGGGGAGGGTGGAGAAGATGTAGTCGGTATAGCCGGAGGCGGTGTAGTAGTAGACCCATTCCTGCTCACCATCGTAAGTGGTTCGGGTGAAGCCGGAGGTGGGCAGCTCCGGGTAGTAGTAGATATCGTGCGCGATGTAGACCGCTTCGTCTCCCGGCGCGGTACCGGTGTGGTATTCCGCAGGGGAGTTGCTGACCTCGTCATGGACCGTGGAGGGGTCAGCGTGCCAGGTGTAGTCGTACTCGACAATTGTCTGTCCATCACAGACAGCGGTATGGGTATAGGATCCGTCGGAATTGAGAGTGCTGTTCAGGACAATGGTGTGAGTGTCCGTAGTAGCAGCCTGTGCCGGAGCCGGTGCCACCAGCACCAGACCGGCCAGCATACACACCACCAGCCAGATTGCAAGGTGTCTTTTTGTGTGCTTCATGATGTTTTCTCCCTTCTGATTTTTTATAGTATACCGAATGAATGCTGTGAATATCGGTAAAGTTATTTTACTTCCAATTGCTGGTTCTGTCAATATAATATAAAACTTCTTCGAGAAAAATCTCTGTAGAAATTTTAATTTTTAAATGGTTTGTGAAACATTTCAGAGTAATTCAAGTTTCCGTTCAGGCTACATTCAGGGAATATGGCCCCATTGTATATAATTTCATTGAGCACAACATTATCCATCACCTCAACCCCCACCTTGGAAACCAAAGACGGTGCGGAAATTGATATTATGTCAAACACCGCAAAAACAAAGTGCCCTGTCTTTGCGAGGAGCAAAGCGACGTGGCACTTCCGTTAGCATCCCGAAATCTGGGAGAGATGACCACGCCAGCGTGCGCACCAGCTCGCAATGACGTGGTTTTTATTAGTCCGTGAAACGATAAATTGCAAACAGTGTCCACAAGCAAGCGACAAATGATCTTCTATATAATACATTCAAATTTAAATTGCTTATCCCTAAAGAATTGTTCGTACTTTTTGCACAAATCTGAAACTTTGTATTTGTGTAAAATCTGGAATTTACTAATTTTCACTGTAAATACAAAATTTTACTGGAATATTCAAGTTAGATGTAGTAGAATTAAGTAGGAAAATAATATCATTATGTCGCAGAGGGTTCGTCTCTGCGACCAGTCTGACAAAAGGAGTACCATTATGCAAAAACAGTTTAAGCGTATTATCGCCGGTCTGTTGCTGCTGGCTCTGGTGGCCACCCTGATTCCTCAGGTCGCCCCCACGGTCAACGCAGTGAGCGCCGCCAATGCGTTCACCCAGCAGCATTATGGCGACTACAGCACGCTGGCCATGATTTATGACCAGAGCAGCTGCTACAGCATGCAGGGCATGTGTACGGATAACACCTACACTTACTCCGCAAAAATCGGCAGCAATGATGCCAGAGCCATCATCATCCGCACCAACAAGAGCACCGGTGCCAAAACCACGATGACCGATGCTTCCACCGGCTATGGCTACTTCACCAATCTGGGCCACGCCAACGCACTGGACATCGTGACTGTCAACGGCAAGTCGAATCTGTTTGTCACCGGCGGCTCCAAGCTGACTCGTCTGACCATCAGCGGTTCCACTCTGACCACCGCCGGCACCTATACCGCTACCTACAACGGTGCTGCTGCCAGCATGACCGCTGTGCAGATTATGTCCGCCAGCGACACTGTGGTCAAGGTTCTGGTCAAGTCTGGCCGTACCCTCTACACCGGCACGCTGAATCCCACCGCTTCCAGTGGCAACATCGTCCTGACCAAGCTGTGCACTCTGAACCTGACTGAGATTCGGATGAAGGGCACTGTTACCGACTATTCCCACTTCACCCAGCAGGGCTTCGACTACCATGACGGCAAGGTATTCCTGCCCCTGACCGGCAACGCCTACGCCGAGACCATCAACCAAAGCATCGTGGCGGTCTACGACATCGAGGGTGCCTGCGGCGATGTGAGAAATGATCCCAGCCTGTCCTTCCGGGTCATCAGCGGCACCTACGCTGGCCTGTTTGAAATCGAGGACGTGGCGGTCTGCCCCATGACCGGAAAGCTGTATTTCTCCACCAACCGGCGGAAAACGGCCTCCGACACCAACTATGACGCAGTGAGCTGGTTCTACGGCTATACCTACGACGCAGCCATGAGCACCACCAAGGCCGACGACTTCCGTTGGGAGACCATCGACAATGAGCTGATGTCTGTCACCGACAACGGCAACGTGTTCAACGAGGCCAGCCGGTTCCATGGCGATATCAATAACAATGTGATGAGTCAGGCCATCTTCAGCCTGAGCCGCTCCGTGGTCCTGAAGCACGACGCTCCGTGGGTCGTGGAGTGGAAGTCCACCGGCAATTTCGGCGGTGGTGCCATGATGCTGGCCACCGAGCGGACCTACGGCGTTACTGATGCCGCTTACCTGTTCCGCTTCAAGAACAGCTCCTTCATCGCTTTCGGCGCATGGGATGGTTCCAAGCACAACAACTATGGTCTGACCCTGTCGAACTACGGCATCGACGGCACCAAGGAGCACGTCTACCGTCTGACCAACAAGGTCGCTTCCAATGGCACCAACATGGTCTACCTGAGCGTGGACGGCAAAGAGTTGGGCGCCATGAATAACTACTACATCAATGCCACCGCTCAGGGTACCACCTCCAACTGGGTCAGCGGTAAGGATTTCACCTTCAGCTACATTGGTTCCTACGGCCACCCCATGAGCAATGTGGATTTGTCCTATATGCAGATTTGGGCCAACGGCATCCCCGAGAATGCCCCCGAGGATTTCCGCTGGGAGACTTCTAATGATGCTCTGGTCAGCGCTACTGACGAGGGCATCACCACCAACAATGCCACCATCTACAGAGGCTCCATCTCCGGCGGCATCTACTCCAAGGTAGCCTACCGCCTGGATGATAAGATCGTGCTGCAGCACGACCGTCCCTGGAGTGTGGAATGGCAGTCTGACGGCGGCCTCACCGGCGGCACTTTCCTGCTAGCGGCCTCCGACGGCGGCAACACCATCGGCGCGCCCTTCCTGTTCCGCTATACCGACAGCGGTCTGGTCGCACTGGGCTATCGCAATGCTACCGGTCATCAGAACTTTGGCCTGACCCTGTCCGACTATGGCATCAACGGCTCCGAGAGCCATGTCTACCGCCTGACCAACAAGATTGCCGCTGACGGCTCCAACATGGTCTACCTGAGCGTGGACGGCGAAGAGCTGGGTGCCATGAACAACTACTACATCGGCATCAAGTCTCAGGGCAAGACCTCCAACTGGCTCAACGGTAAGGATTTGGTGTTTGAGTATTTCGGCAACACCGGCTATCCCATCAACGGCACGCTGGGCTATCTGCAGGTCTGGGAGAACGGCGCACCTGAGCCGGAGGTTTCCGGTGTTACCGGCACCATCCCGGCTTATCTGGACCGGGTCAACTCCGCCTCCGAGCTGGAGGAGGGCGTTCCCTACATCATCTCCGACTACAAGGATTCCTGGCTGCACTATGTGCTGACCTCTCAGTACGCTGAGCGTGTTTCCGGCTCCAAGGTCCACAAAGGCTACCTGCTCGATGGCACCGCCAGTGTGAACACCACTGACCTGTGGTACATCAAGGACGGCTATCTGGTCTACGGCGCACCCGACAGCAACAAGTATCTGCTGATTTCCTACGATTCCAGCAGTCAGGGCATCGTGGAAATGGGCAACTTCAACGCCACCAATGCAGCCTATGTGGTTGCCTACTCCGGTGACGATTTCGCCATCCGTGGTTCCATGTACCTGAACCGCCGTGGCGGTACCGCCAGCGATTTCGTGGCCACCGCCTACTCCTCTGCTGGCGGCAGCTACTGGCATCTGGACAAGCTGGTGAAGGCGCAGAACGTTGTTCTGGATTTGACGCCCGAAATCACCACCCTCTCCGCCGGCAACCGTCTGGCTCTTGAGCCTGTCATTACCGTGGACGGCATCGATGCCGCCTCCTATAAGCTGAGCTGGTCCACCAGCGACAGCACCATCGCCACTGTCTCCGCTGATGGCACCGTATCCGGCCACAAGGCCGGTCAGGTCACCATCACCGCCACCCTCTCCACCGCCAATGGTTGTGCGCTGTCCGAGCCTATCAGCATCAGCGTTGTGCTGACGGTGAAGTCCAACAGCGTCTCCACTACTGCTACCCAGCAGCCCTCTCTGGTCCGGGTCAGCAGCCTGCAGACCGGCGTTCCCTACGTCATCACCGAGTGGAATTCCGGCGCAGCGCTTACCGGCACCATGCTCTACACCACCAGCTCCGGCTACAAGGGCCTCAGTAGCACGCAGGGCCTGATGACCACCAATAGCATCGACCTGAACAATGCCCCCGTGTGGTACTACAACGGCACCAACCTCCGCTATGGCAGTACCAGCGGTAGCTACCTGGTATACAACACCTCCAATCAGATTGCGCTGGGCAATTCCAGCGCTGCCGGCATCATCAACAAGGTCGTGCCCTACGGTGCGCAGACCTTCACCATGTCTCCGGCCAACAGCTCCAGCTATGTGAACCAGCTGGGCGGCAGTAACTACAATGTGGTTGGCCTGTACTCCAGTGCCTACTATAGCCAGTGGCACTTCAATCAGCTGCTACCGAAGCGGACTCTGACTCTGACCGCTGCGCTGGGCAGCGCCACCATCACCGCCGGTGATACCCTCACTCTCAGCACCTCCGCAGCGGTAAACGGCACCGCTACCAGCAACTACATCCTCAACTGGAGTTCCTCCAATACGGATGTGGCCGTGGTCAACTCCAATGGCGTTGTCACCGCCAACCGCAGCGGCAAGGCTGTGATTACCGCCACCCTGACTGAGGCAAATAGCCGTTCTGTGGATACGGCGGTCAGTGTTCAGATTAACATCGAGGTCGTGGGCAACGCCGGCTTCACCGCCACTGCGGTTCAGGCTGGTAAGCTGGTTGCCTCCGATTCCCTGAAGATTGGCGCTCCCTATGTGATTACCGAGAGCAACACCGGTGCCATCCTCTCCGGCGAGATGCTTTACACCACCAGCACCGGTTACCGAGGCTACAACGGCACCCAGGGCCTGAAAGTAAGCGCCGGCATTGACCTGAACGAGGCACTGTGGTACTACGATGGCACCCATCTGCTCTTCGGCAGTGCCACCGGCTCCAATAATTATCTGGTTTACAATTCCTCTAAGCAGGTGACTCTGGGTTCCGCCAGTGCGGCAAACATCTTCGACAATGTAAGCCTGTACAATGCCGCCAATAAGACCTTCACCATCTCCCCCTCCGGCGCGACCTCCGGTAGTACCATCTACTATCTGAACCAGCTGGGCGGCGGTAACTACAATGCCACGGGTCTGTACCACTATGCGCCCACCAGCCTGTGGAAATTCAGCGAGCTGGTTGAAGAGAAGACGGTCTCCATGAACATCGTTCCCGAAAAGACCAACTTTGCTGTTGGTCAGGCCAGTGCGATGACCACCAAAATCACCATCAACGGTATTCAGGTCAACGACTGCCAGCTGAGCTGGACCACCAGTAACGCCTCTGTGGCGACGGTGAGCAACGGTACCGTTACCGCCGTGGGCAGCGGTAGCGCCACCATCAGCGTGACCCTGACCGGTGCCGAGGGCGATACCTTCGAGAACTCCATCACCATCGATATCCCCGTCACCATCGCATAATCCTCAACAAACAATCGCCGTAAAATGCAGTTGCATTTTACGGCGATTTCAACGTGTCAAAGAACTATATATTATTGGGCACCTCTAAAAACTCCCTTTCGGCGAAGTGCCCGTTCTTTTGCTCCAACTTATGCTTATAAAAACCTTGAAATACATCCAGTATTCCTGCGGTTTTTACCACATAATTTGAAGCAAAATTCCTGGGCACCC
>JAZQIN010000038.1:0-4920 GCA_045541155.1 Faecousia sp. | reverse complement strand
TGATTTATCACCGCTGATAAGATTTTGATAAGCATTCATCGTACAGCTACAATAATGTGGGTAATCAAAATAATCAGAGTAGCAGGTGCAATATCTTCTAAACAAAATTGTTTAAGATGCAAGTCCCTGCAACGAGTGGGAGTAACCGAATTTAAATAATTAGAGCCTGATGGCGTCATGCCATCAGGCTCTTATCTCGTGCAGGACGCACTGTATTTTTTGTTCGAGTCCCTGGTTGAATAAAAACAACAAATCCGAACCCTTCACCTACTGGTAAAAAGTTCGGGTTTGTACTGTTTGGTACACCGGAAGGGACTCGAACCCCCAACCCTCGGAACCGGAATCCGATGCTCTATCCATTGAGCCACCGGTGCATTTGCTTGAAAGCCTTGCTATTATAGCCCATTTTTCCCGTTTTGTAAAGAGGAAAATAAAAAATAATCATTTTCCAGTGGTTGCGATCCTCGGCAAAATATGATATGATATTCAAAATATCTTCAGGGAGGACTCCGCCATGGCAGCATCCTACAATTTTCGCTCTGCATTCAATGGCTTCAATCGGGAGGACGTAGTCCACTATATCGAATACATCAACTCCAAGCACACCGCTCAGATTAATCAACTGCGTTCTGACGTAGCCGCCGCTCAGCAGGAGACGGCGAATCTGCGCTCTACGCCCCCTCGGGATCCGGCTATGGAGGAGCAGATTGCCAAGCTCTCCGCCAAAATCGAGCAACTGGAGGAGGAGCTTCTTACCGCTCAAATCGCAAAATCCGATGCCGAAAACGCAATGGAAAATATGCGCCGTCAACGTGACGATGCCATGTCCGCTCAGATGGAGGCCAAGCGTCACTCCGAGGCAGAACTGGAGGCCTACCGCCGGGCCGAACGGATGGAGCGTCAGGCCAAGGAACGGGCCGATGCCATGTATGCCAAGGCCAACGGCATCGTCGCAGATGCCACCGCCAAGGTGGACGAGGCTGCCCAGCATATCAACGGCATCGCCGATCAGGTGGCATCTCAGCTGGCGGTGCTGCAGGGTGCGGTCGTTGACAGCAAGCAGGCTCTGCAGGAGGCTGCCGCCGCACTGTACACCATTCAACCCTGACTCTTTCTGTCATTGCGGACCGGCAAGCCGGTTCGCAATGACAGTTTTTTTCATCTCAGGAGGATTTATGATTACACGTCCCACCTATTATGACCAATTTCAATGCCTTGCCGGAGCCTGCCCTGACAGCTGCTGTCAGGAGTGGGAGGTGGATGTAGACCCCCAATCGGTAGCACGTTATCAGGCACTGACCGGCGAATTAGGCCAGCACCTGCGAGCGCATCTGCAAGAGTGCGATGGCAGCTGGTCGCTGCGGATTCAGGATGGGCGCTGCCCCATGTGGCGCAGAGACGGCCTGTGTCAAATCCAGCATCAGCTGGGTGAAGATGCCCTGTGCCAGACCTGCCGAGATTTCCCACGGCTGCGGCACGACTATGGTGACTTCGTGGAGCTGGGATTGGAGCTGTCCTGCCCGGAGGCAGCGCGGCTAATTCTGACAGAACCGATCCAGCCGATGCTATCCCAGCCGCTGCCCTCCCCATCTGAGCCAGAATATGATACTGAATCCATGCAGATTCTGCTACGGACTCGTCAGTGCGCATTGCAAATTCTATCCCAAGGAACAGTACCGGAGGCGCTGGCGTTGCTGCTTCTGTACGGCTACCACGCTCAGGAGGAGCTGGATGGCAGCCCCAGCCGGGATTTTGACCGGAATACCTCCCTCGTCTTCGCCAGACAACTGGCGCAGGTGGGCAGCATCGCTCAGCTGTGTCAGCTGTACAGCGGTCTGGACATTCTGACAGAGCGCTGGCAAGAGCGGCTGGCGCATCCGCAGCAGCCGGACCATTGGTCGGAGGAAATTCGAGCCATGGCACGCTACGGCATCCAGCGTCACTGGCTACAGGCGGTCTCCGACTACGATTTGGCCTGCCGGGTAAAAATGATTGTCACCGGCTGCCTGCTGGTTCACGGTCTGGGTGGAGACCCGATTGCCACCGCACAGCTCTGGTCAAAAGAAATTGAAAACAGCAGCGACAATCTGGAAGCGCTACTGGACGCAGCCTACGAAAGTCCTCTCATCACCGATGCAAAGCTTCTGGGGTTGCTGCTCTCCCACTGCCAATCCAGCGCCCGTTGACGATGCTGGCGGACATTGGTCTCCAGCTCACGCCGAAGCCTGTCCTCCTGCCGAAGAAATTTCCGGAATCGACGTGTCAACTCCTCCTCGTCCTTCAACGTGGATACCGGGACCACCACATCCTCCCATCGGCTGTGAAGCATCTTGGCCAAACCGGTAGCTCTGGGGGTGGCGCCCACGCACAGTGCCGGAACACCACAGGACCATGCCGCAATAGCCCCCTCACTACCCACCACCCATCGGCACAGGGAAATATCTCCTCGCAACACCTGACAGCTGCCGTCGGTACGGCAAACTACCCGGCTCCAGCCCCGGAAGTGTCGCTCTAGTGGGATGTGGAGGAGCGTGTCATCACGTCCCCGGCGGACGCAATAGGGTATCAACGCCACATGATAATCCGTACGGGTCATGATGTAACGAATCAGCCGCTGATAGCTGCGATAAAGCAGCCCCTCTGACGGCTCCAGACTGCCTAACGCACTGAGGCAAAGACCCACCGTATCCCTGCGGAATGCCCCACCCAAGGGCCGCAGCTGCCGCTCCACCAGAAAAGAAGGATCCGGCCCCAACCTGACTTTTGAAGACAATCCTGCGCTTTGCAATACGGACAGACTTTGCTCCTCAGCTACCACCAGCGAATCAAACCTTGCCATCTTGCGGGCCAGCGAACGGGACGTCCCCATCCCGGCCCAGCCCCACAGCACCGGTCGGAGGCCGGATTTTGCCAGCAGCTCGGCGTTGTCGACCCGCAGAGTCAGGCAGCGGCCTCCCGTCCGCTCCGGAAGTCGATCTGTCAGATTGGCGATATTACCGATGCCGTAGCGCAACTCCTCCTCCGGACGAGCCGTAATCAGCTCCGGCGGCTGGGCCAGCAGCCGACAGGTCCCCCGAATCCAGTCCTCATTCCCATGATTGCCACTACTGCCCTGCCCCCATAAATAGTATCCCATGTCATTTCCTCCCATCGCAGATGCCATTATAATCTCCGGAAGGAGAATTGTTGGGCAAATCCTGTCAGGGAGGAATATTTATTTGCCCACCACCTGGGCCACGCAACCATTCGCTTGTAAATTATCGTTTAGCGAAGTAACGCATAATCCCTTGCCTCTCCCTCTGGGAGAGGTGCCCCAGTGCGCACACTGGGGCGGAGAGGGTATATAAAGCGCCGAAACCCTCTCAGTCACCGCCTTCGGCGGTGCCAGCTCTCCCTCTGGGAGAGCCAAGGCGGCTTCGCCGCTAGTGCGCTAAACAATAATTTATAGTTCTTTGACACGCTGCTGAGGGCACGCATATTTGCGTGCCCTCACCTTTACGAAACACTTATGCTTTTGCGCATGGCGCTAATAGCGCCCTTTTCCAGCCGGGAAACCTGTGCCTGTGAGATTCCCAAAACGCTGGCCACCTCGGTCTGAGTCCTGCCGTCGTAGAACCGCATGGACAAAATCTGCCGTTCACGGGAATCCAGTCCCCGGAAGGCATTACGCAAAGCGATATGCTCCATCCAGTCAGCCTCGGTATTTTTGGTATCCCGAACCTGATCCATGACGGTTAGTGGGTCGCCGCCATCGGAGTAGACCGGGTCGTACAGGCTCACCGGCGCACAGACCGCATCCAGCGACTGAGAGACCTCCTCCAGAGGAATCTCCAGCTCTTTGGCGATTTCCTCCAGGGTCGGCTCCCGTCCCAGCTTCAAAAGTAACGCCTCCTTGCACTGCAACACCCGATAGGCCACGTCCCGGATGCTGCGGCTGACCCGAATGGCACTGTTGTCCCTCAAATACCGCCGCACCTCCCCGGCAATCATCGGAACTCCGTAGGTTGAGAATCGGACCTGCTTGTCCGGGTCGAAGTTAGCGATGGCCTTCATCAGGCCGATGCACCCCACCTGAAACAAATCGTCCGGGCTTTCCCCACGCTTATCGAACCGCTGGATGACGCTAAGCACCAGCCGCAGATTACCTTCAATCAGCCGCTCACGGGCTTTTTTGTCGCCGGCTCTGGACAGCCGCAGAAGGGTATCCATCTCCTGATGGGACAGGGTCTTCAGGCGGGCGGTGTTAATGCCGCAGATCTCTACTTTTCCCTGCATGGTAGACCTCCTTATTCGTGTAACAGGAGTATCTCCATCCGGCGGACAAACATACCTGTGAGAAATTTGGGAGATCTCAACAAAAAATCACCGAAAATCGGAGGGGTCTGACAGGCTCCGGCGGCGGTGGAAGGGCGGAATTTGAATCTTTCGCAAGAAAACGGGAGAAGGAATTTGAGGAAAAGCGGTGACGTAACACGTTAAACGGATGATTATGGAAGTGGTTATCCACGAAAATTATGCAAGTCCAGCCTTGGTGACAAATCACAGGTTCTCCGGAGGAAATGTGGAAAACCGGAACTTTTCCACATTCTCCACAGAGTTATCCACAGGGGGTTTCCACATGAATGGTGGAATGATATCCATTTTGGGTTTACATAACGCTTTCAGGCGAGAATCGACAAAGTTTGCACTTTTTCTCCAATGATGATTTCTACCAAACCGCCCTCCCCACCCCCCAAAACTGGTACTTGACAAAACCGCCACAATATGCATAGCGGCAAATTATTGGGCACCTCTAAAAACTCAATTTCGAGTGGGTGCCCAGGAATTTTGCTTCAAATTATGTGGTAAAAACCGCAGGAATACTGGATGTATTTCAAGGTTTTTATAAGCATAAGTTGGAGCAAAAGAACGGGCACTTCG
>JAZQIN010000037.1:0-12219 GCA_045541155.1 Faecousia sp. | reverse complement strand
CCGAGCTTTACAAACGCCCGAAGGTGACGGACGACCCCCGTCTGGCTCCCTTCTTCCTGTGGAAACGGCAAATCGGCTGTGTTCGTGAGGAAGAAATTGGCCTCGACCTGTTCGGTCCCCAACTGGGGCAGCGCGTGGCGGGGTTTTTGGATAAGCTGTTACCATTATACGGATACTGTAACCAGTTTAAAGTGAAAATTCTGTGTCATTGTTATCGGAGCGCTACCCCAAAGGCTCCCTCTGATGAGGGAGCTGTCAGCGAAGCTGACTGAGGGAGAGAAAATGTTAGTTCTACTTCACAAAGAACAGAACGCTCAAGCATTGAGATTTTTCTCTCCCTCCGCCCCTTCGGGGCACCTCCCTCATCAGAGGGAGGCTTAGACACCACCATAACAGTGACAGCATCTAAGATAAAGGAGATAACATTATGAAGAACACGATTTTTAAGGGCATGGCTACCGCCATTGTCACCCCCATGACCGCCGACGGCATCGACTATGAGGCATTGGGCCGCCTGATTGATTTCCAAATCGAAAACGGCATCAACGCCATTGTGGTCATGGGTACCACCGGCGAGAACGCCACCATCGAGCCGGAGGACCAGAAGGAGGTCATCCGCTTCACCGTGGAGAAGGTAGCCAAGCGTGTGCCTGTCATTGCCGGCACCGGCACCAACAACACCGCTCATGTCCTGCACAATACCAAGAACGCCTGCGAGGTGGGGGCAGACGCCATCCTCGTGGTCACCCCCTACTATAATAAGGCCACCCAGAATGGCCTGATTCAGCATTTCACCACCGTGGCAGATGCCTCCACCGTGCCGGTGATTCTGTACAACGTCCCCGGTCGTACCGGCTGCAACCTGCTGCCCAAGACCGTGGCAAAGCTGGCAGAGCATCCCAACATCGTAGCCATCAAGGAGGCCACCGGCAACATGGCCCAAATGGTTCAGATTATGGCGCTTTGCGGCGACAAGATTGACGTGTACTCCGGCGAGGATGCCCTGACTGTGGCTATGATGGCTATGGGCGGCGCAGGCACCATCAGCGTGGTGTCCAACATTGCGCCCAAGGAGGCCGTTGCCATGACCGATGCCTGCAAGGCCGGCGATTACGCCGCTGCCGCTGCCATCCAGTGCAAGCTGCTGCCCCTGATTGATGCCTGCTTCTGCGAGGTCAACCCCATCCCTGCCAAGGCCGGCGTGTCTGCCATGGGCTTCGGCGAGGAGAACCTGCGGCTGCCCCTGACACCCATGGAGGATGCCAACCGTGAGCGGCTGTACAACGAAATGAGAAAGCTGGGTATCGAGGTATGAGAGCGATTCTGTGCGGCGCCAACGGCGCTATGGGCAAGCTGATCGATGAGATTCTGGGCAGCGATTGCGTGGGCCGGGTCAGCATCGACGGCGAGAACGGCGTTCCCAAGACCTTTGAGGAGCTGGGCATCGTGGAGGCAGATGTGATCATCGACTTCTCCCACCACAGCGCCATCGCCGATGTACTGGCCTACGGCAAGCAGACGAACACCGCCGTGGTGGTGGGCACCACCGGTCACACCGAGGATGAAAAGGCTCTGATTTATGCCGCCTCCAAGGATATTCCCGTATTTTATGCTGGAAATGTCAGCATGGGCATTGCGGTGCTGTGCCGTCTGGTGAAGCAGGCTGCCGCCTTCTTCCCCGATGCGGACATTGAAATCGTGGAAACGCATCACACCCGTAAGGTAGATGCCCCCAGCGGCACGGCTTTGATGCTGTTTAACGCCGTGAAGGCCGCCCGTCCCAACGCCGTTGCCAACTGCGGTCGTGCCGGCGAAGGCAAGCGCACCAAGGACGAGGTGGGAATCCATGCCCTCCGGCTGGGCAACGTGGTGGGCATCCACGAGGTGCATATCCACACCGGCAACCAGTCCCTGACTCTGAAGCACGAGTCCGGTTCCCGTGCCATGCTGGCTGACGGCGCAGTTGCCGCCGCCCGGTTCATGGTGGGCAAGGCCGCCGGCCTGTACGACATGGAAGACATTCTGGGCTGAGTGTCATTGCGGCGCAGCCACCTCGGCTTCCTCAGAGAGGGGGCCAAGATGAGTGAGGTGCTTTAATGAAGGTTTATTATATGAACGGTGCGGGCAATGACTTCATGGTCATCGATGCCCGTGGGCTGGAATTGGATTTCAGCAAGCTGGCGCTGGAGTTATGTAAACTTTCCGGTGCCGACGGCTTTATGGCAGTGGACACCTCCGAAACGGCCGATTTTCGACTCCATTTCTACAACGCTGACGGCTCCCGGGGCGAGATGTGCGGCAACGGTGCCCGATGCATCTGCCGATTTGCCTACGACCATGGCATCGCCGGAGAAACCATGACTGTCCAAACCGATGCCGGTATCGTCCATAGCTGGCGGTTGTCGGATAGCCAGTACCGGGTTCGACTGAATCTGCCCTCTGTGCTGGATCTTGCTCGAAAGGGCGACATCGCCTATTTGGAGCTGGGGGATCCCGGTGTGCCCCACGCAGTGCAGGAGATTCCCGGTCTGCGGTGGGAGGATAAGGAGTCTCTTCGGGAGCAGGCTAAGGCTTTGCGCTATGACCCTGCCTTCCCCAAGGGTGCAAACATAAATATGTATACATGGCTCGATGGATGCACCATCCGGATTCTAACCTACGAACGGGGCGTGGAGGATTACACCCTCGCCTGCGGCACCGGCAGTGCCTCCACAGCAGTGGTGCTTTGGCTGAAAGGCCTGGTCGGTGACCGGCTCACCGTAGAAAACCCCGGCGGTACTCTGACCGTCACACTTTCCGGTGCGCAGGGCCGCATTATCGATTTGACACTGGAAGGTCCCACGGAAGTGGTAAAAACATTTGAAATCTGACCCCAACGGGGACGGTGCCCCACCGTCCCCGTTGATTTATTGATACGGAAAAATATTGTTTAGCGGTGTAAGATTGCTCCGCACCAAACTTGGCTCTCCCTCTGGGAGAGCTGGCAAAAATCTTTGATTTTTGACTGAGAGGGTGTCAAAAGAATGATAGGACACCCTCTCCGCCCAGTGTGCGCACTGGGCACCTCTCCCAGAGGGAGAGGCAAGGGGTTCGGCGTTTAGTGCGCTAAACGATAATTTACAGTACATACACAGAAAGGCGATACGCTATGACTGTTGAAGAATACATTAAGAAAATGACGTTGGAGGAGAAGTGCGTCCTTTTGCAGGGTGCTACCAATTGGACCACCCATCGGATTGGACGGATGCTGCTGCCGGATATGTTCCTCGCCGATGGACCCCACGGCCTGCGCAAGCAGGCAGGCCCAGCCGATCATCTGGGGCTGAACGCCTCCATCCCTGCCACCTGCTTTCCCACCGCCGCCACCATGGCGAACAGCTGGGATCCGGCACTGGGCGAGGAGCTGGGCGAGGCACTGGGTCAGGAAGCGGCGGCACAGGGTGTCCATGTGGTCCTTGGCCCCGGCCTGAACATCAAACGCAGCCCCCTGTGCGGACGGAATTTTGAATATTTCTCCGAGGACCCCTATCTTTCCGGCAAAATGGCTGCCGGGTATATCCGGGGCATCCAAAAAAATGGCGTTGCCGCCTGCCCTAAGCACTTTGCCGCCAATTCTCAGGAGCAGCTGCGGATGTCCTCCGATTCGGTGGTGGACGAACGCACCCTTCGGGAGATCTACCTCACCGGCTTTGAGATTGCAGTGAAGGAGGGGGACCCCAAGGCCATCATGTCCAGCTACAACAAGGTCAACGGCACCTACGCCAACGAGAATCCCCATCTTTTGAAGGAGATTCTGCGGCAGGAATGGGGATTTGGTGGGTGCGTGGTATCCGACTGGGGTGCCTGCAATGACGCAGCTGCCGGCATCGCCGCCGGCTCGGCGCTGAATATGCCGGCTCCCGGTCTGGACAACGCCCGTACTGTTTATGAAGCAGTGAAGACCGGCAAGCTGTCGGAACAGGAGCTGGACCTCCGGCTCCGGGAGCTGCTGCCGGTGATTCTGGCGGCGCAAAATGTGGAAAAGACGGCCTTCTCCGATCATCACGATTTAGCGAGAAAATGTGCCGCTGAATCCATTGTGCTGCTGGAAAACGACGGCATCCTGCCCCTTGCGCCCAAGGCCAAGGTGGCGGTTGTGGGCGACTTCGCCCAGACTTCTCGCTATCAGGGGGCCGGATCTTCCTTAGTCAACCCCACCCGGGTGGACAATCTGTTGAACGAACTGAAGAAGACGGATTTGGAGATTTCCTTCGCACAGGGCTATCGTCGGGGTAAGCCATCCGAGCGGCCTCTGATAAGAGAGGCCATCAACATTGCGAAAATGGCTGATGTGGTGCTTCTATGTGTGGGACTGGATGAGATGTCCGAGTGTGAAGGACAGGACAGGACGCATCTGTCCATTCCCGAAGCTCAACTGGAGCTAATCCGGGAAATCAGCCAAATCAATCCCAATACGGTACTGGTTCTGTCCGGCGGCGCTCCTTTTATCGTACCCAAGGGTCATCGCGCGGCAATCCATGGATACCTCGGCGGTCAGGCCGGTGCCGGTGCCATGGCCGATGCCCTTACAGGCAGAATCTGTCCCTCCGGCAAGCTGGCAGAAAGCTGGTCGGAGACGCTGGAGGACACCCCTTGCCACCGGTACTACCCGGCCACGAACCGCACTGCGGAATACCGGGAAGCCTTGTATGTGGGCTATCGGTACTACCAAACCGTAGACGTGCCGGTGCGCTACCCCTTCGGTCACGGTCTGAGCTACACCACCTTCGCCTATTCCAATCTGCAATGCGACAGCCGGAAGGTCACCTTCACTCTGACCAACACCGGTAAGCGTGACGGCGCAGAGGTGGCGCAGGTCTACATCGGCACCAAAATCAGCAAGCTGTTCCGACCCAAACGGGAACTGAAGGGCTTCCAAAAGGTGTTTTTGAAGGCCGGCGAAAGCCGAACCATCACCATCGAATTGGATGACAAGGCATTCCGTTATTTCAACACCTTCACAAATCGCTGGGAGGTGGAGACTGCCCACTATACCATCGAGGTAGCCGCCAGTGCGGCAGACATTCGGCTGTCCACCACCCTACGGCTAATCGGCACGGACGCACCGATGCCCACCGGCTATCTGCCCTCCTACACCGCCGGAAACATCACCGATGTGCCTCAGTGGGAATTCGAAACACTGCTGGGCAGGAGCGTCCCTGACGGGCAGTGGACCGATGATTTGGAACTGAACGACCCGGTATGCCGGTTCAAGTACGCCAAGACCGGCACCGCCCGTTGGCTTTGCCGCCATCTGGAGAAAAAGCTGGCAAAGCAGACGGAGCCGGATTTGACGGAACTGTTCATCCTGAACCTCCCCATCCGGGCCATGGCACAGATGACCGGCGGCAAAATCAGCCGGGCTATGACCGAAGATGTGGTCTACTGGGCCAACGGTCATTTCTGGGGCGGCGCATGGCGGCTGATTCGGGGCTGGTTCCGGGCCAGAAAGCTGGACCGAGCCTTCCGCAAAGAGCTGGACTACGGCCCCCGGGACACCGACCGGACATAACACTTACATTTGAACAATGCCGGGACCACCCACGGTCCCGGCATTTTATGAGTTATCCCTTTTTTGATTCCTGCCGGCGATTCAGCAAATCCTCAAGGACCTGCTCGTTCACCTGCTCGATGTAGTCCATAAATTCTTGGAAAATTCGGTTTCCCATGCCCCGGTAGTCCTGCCGCAGAACCTCCGCAATCAATCGGTTCCGAATCGACTCCGGCACGTTGTAAATCTTAAAAATCTCATCCACCGCACCGGCAATGCGCACATCCAGTGCTGGTGAGGACTCCGTGGTCATCAGCGTGGCATATTCGATGCCCGACACCAGTACCTCCGCCTCGGCGAACATCCTATCCGTCCACTCCGGGCAGTAGCGCCCATAGACCCCTCCGGATCGGAGGGTATCGTTCCGGCGGATGATTTCCAGCGTCATGGGCAGGGTATAAGCGTTGAGATAGAAATCCCGGGCAATCGGATTTTCCTCGCACATTGCCGCCATAGCGGTCAGTTCCAGTGCAATCGCCGCCAGCTCTGCATCCTCCTCCTGACCATATCGCTCCATCAGCTTCCACTGGAAGTCGCAGAGCATATCCACCAGCGCCGCCAGCAGATGCTCCTTCGTGGGATAATAAAAGGTAACGTGCCCAGTGCTGAGCCCCAACTCATCGGCGATGGCCTTGACGGTGGTACCGATATAGCCCGTCTCCAGAAACCGCCGGGTCGCCACCCGAACAATCTGGGCTTTTGTGATGCTTTCTGTTTTCTTTCGAGGCAACTCCCTTACACCCCTCATCTATTATGCTATATTTAGGATACGTCCTAGTATTATTTTAACATATTTTTTCGGAATTTACAAGAGCTAATCTGATATTTTTATATTTTCTTATTTCCAATTTTCTTTACTACCGCAAAACCAAAATACCATGTCATTCCGAGGTGTACGGATTTCCAGCTATGCACTAAGAACGCTAAAGTGCTTACGCGCTAAGCGTTTTTTAGACGGCCCTACCGGGCCTCGCAATGGCAGCGTTTATTGTTAGTGGGCTCTGCACAAAAAACAAGAGGGCGTGGAGTACGCCCTCTTGCGATATTAGCATAGCTTTGCGCCAGCAGGGATGGCATCATCGACCATAATCAGGTTCAGCTTTTCTTCGCCGTCTACCGTATGGATGGCACTGAGCAGCATGCCACAGGACTCACGGCCCATCATCTTCCGGGGCGGCAGGTTCACGATTGCCACCAACGTCTTGCCGATCAGTTCCTCCGGCTTGTAATACTTGGCGATGCCGGAGAGGATCTGCCGGTCGGTGCCGGTGCCATCGTCCAGCGTGAACTGGAGCAGCTTGTCGGACTTCTTCACATTCTTGCAGTCCTTCACCTTTACAGCACGGAAATCACTCTTGCAGAAGGTGTCGAAATCCACGCTTTCCTCAGAATAAGGCTCAATCTCCAGCGCAGGCTTGGCGGGTTTGTTCAGCTCCTCCAGCGCCGCTAGCTCCTGCTCCATGTCGATACGGGGGAACAGGGGCGCACCGGTGGTGGTATTCCACACAGCGTCCGTGTCAGCGCAGTAGCACCGGGCATTCCAGCCACGGCCCTCCGCCGCTACGCCCATCAAATCCATAATCTTCTCGGCAGACTGGGGCATAAAGGGGGCAATCAGAATCGCGGAAATGCGGATGCATTCGCACAGATTCTTCATCACCGTCAGCAGACGAGCCTTGGTCTCCTCGGACTTTGCCAGCACCCAGGGGCAGGTCTCATCGATATACTTGTTGGCCCGACCAATCAGCCGGAAGGTCTCCGCCAGCGCATTGGAGAACTGGAAGGCATCCATGTGCTTTTCATAGTTCGCCATAACCTCCTGGGCCAGCGCCTTCAGCTCCTCGTCCAACTCAGCGGACTCGCCGCCGACGGTCAGTGCGCCGCTGAAATACTTCTGGTTCATGGCGGTGGTACGGCTGACCAGATTACCCAAATCGTTTGCCAAATCCACGTTAATGGTGGAAATCAGCAGCTCGTTGGTAAAGTTGCCGTCAGAGCCAAAGGGGAAGGTCCGCAGCAGGAAGAACCGCAGGGCATCCACACCGAACCGCTCCGACAGGATGTAGGGATCCACCACGTTCCCCCGGGACTTGGACATTTTCTCGCCGTTGAAGTTCAGCCAGCCGTGACCGTAGACCTTCTTGGGCAGGGGCAGGTCCAGACTCATGAGCATAGCAGGCCAAATGATGGAATGGAACCGAACAATCTCCTTGCCCACAAAATGGACATCCGCAGGCCAGAAATCGTTCAAATCGGTGTACTTATCATTTTCAAAGCCCAGCGCAGTCATGTAGTTGAACAGGGCATCAATCCAGACGTAGACCACATGGCCCTCGTCGAAGTCCACGGGCACACCCCAGGTGAAGCTGGTGCGGCTGACGCACAGATCCTCGAGGCCCGGTTTAATGAAGTTGTTGACCATCTCGTTGACACGGCTGCGAGGCTCCAGGAAATCCGTGTTCTCCAGCAAATCCTGAATCCGGTCGGCGTACTTGGACAGCCGGAAGAAGTAGGCCTCCTCTTCCGCGTCCTGCACCTCACGACCGCAATCGGGGCACTTGCCGTCCACCAGCTGGCTCTCCGTCCAGAAGCTCTCACAGGGCTTGCAGTATTTACCGGTGTACTTTCCTTTATAAATATCGCCGTTTTCGTACATCCGCTTGAAAATCTTCTGGATGGCGGCGACGTGGTAATCGTCGGTGGTGCGGATGAATCGGTCGTAGCTGATGTTCATCAGCTTCCACAGGTCCAGCACGCCCTTTTCACCCAGCACAATGTTATCCACGAACTGCTGGGGGGTGACCCCGGCCTCCCGGGCCTTGTCCTCAATCTTCTGGCCGTGCTCGTCGGTGCCGGTGAGGAACTTGACATTGTAGCCCTGCAGACGCTTGTACCGGGCCATGGTGTCCGTGGCGACGGTGCAGTAGGCATGGCCGATGTGCAGATTAGCCGAGGGGTAGTAGATGGGGGTGGTGATATAATAGTTACCTTTACACATTATGATATCCTCCTGAAATGAAAAACGCCCCCGGGTACAGGGACGAAAAGCTTGACACGGTACCACCTTGATTCGCATATACACCGTTAGTATACCCCGGAGACCGGGGCTTTGTCAACAGCCAATTGGGTTTGAGGCGAAATTTTTCCTTCGCAACCACTGGTTGACAGAAATTCCAGCCACAGGATGGTTGCAGGACACACAAAAAAACCGTATACTGGATGCAGATACTTCATGTAAATTATCGTTTAGCGAAGTAAGCACCGTACTCCAGTCAACGTATGTCATTGCGAGGCCCGAAGGGCCGTGGCAATCCGTACTCATCGCAATCCGTAGAGAAAACGGATTCCCACGGGCGCTACGCTCCCTCGGAATGACATGGTATTTTGTTTTTGCGGTAGTCGTGTAAACAATAATTTGCACTACTTACAATATATAGAAGGGAAGGAACTTGACCATGAGTGAGACTTTAGGACAACGGATTTGTCAGCGCAGAAGGATGCTGAGCCTCTCCCAAGAGGCTTTTGGAGAGAAAATGGGCGTTTCCCGTCAGGCCATTTCCAAGTGGGAATCCGATGCCGCCATCCCGGAGGTGGAGCGCCTGATGGAGATGAGCAAGCATTTCGGAGTCAGCGTGGGTTGGCTGTTGGGGATGGAGAACGATGAAACAAAACAAGAGCCTACGACACCGGACCACATTGTCATCAGGATGCCGGAGCCGATTCCCGTTGAGCCTGACATCCAACCGGTAGATTCTCCGCCAGAGCCTCCCTCCAAAAACTGGCGTTGGCCGTTGGTTGCAGGAGTCATGACGGTAAGCCTGATTCTATCTTCTGTGGGTCTGGCACGGACCTTCAACCATTCGACCGACAATCGACAGGCACTGATGGCAATACAGGCGAATCAGAACAAACGGATTGTTCAGCTGGAGGGGGAACTGGAAACCCTGCGCACCCAGCTGAGCGGCTCGATTGATGGATTATCCTCGGACGTGGAGGATTTGGAGTACACATACCAATGGCTGGAAGCGGAGCTGAGTCGGATTCGAAATCGTCTGCCGGAGGTCACACCACCGGAACAGACCGATGACCCCTCCACTCCCGGCGTAGGCAGTCTGGAATCCTGGAGCCTCACCGGAAAGGCAGACGCAGCTCTGTCCACCGTGACCCTGACTTTCACTGGCACCACAGTCAGTGATGCGGAAAGTGCTTCACTAATAGCAGTCAAACGGGATGACACGAATCAACAGGTGGCGACAGTGACCTGCGACAAGGTGGACCGGAGCTATCAGGGAACGCTGCAGGTTCCGGTGGCGAACGGCTATCAGTATGTGCTGATGCTGGAGTATCCCGATGGTACCGTAGAGCGAATCGTTTTGACTGGTCACAATCTGGAGGATTTGACCGTTGGGACGAAGGCCCAGGTGTTGGCTGATGCCATGGAGCAGTCCGGGCTTGGCTTCCACACGAACCAAAAATTCTGGATTGGCTGGGACAGAATCACCCTGACACCTCCTCAGCTCTCCAGTCCAGAAAGCGACGTGGAATGGAAGGATTTGAAGCTGTGCTACTACCATAGAGGTCAGTTGGTCACAGAAGTACCTCTGGAGGAACATCTGGCAGGTGTCGATTTGGAGATGAATATGCTGGACTTCCGGTTGCCCGTCCAGACCTTCACGATGCCTTCGTTCATGCATGGTGATAAGCTACAACTGACGCTGGATGGAACTATATGCATCGATGGTGAGCAGACCACCTTTTCCACCACCCTGATTCGCTGGTTTGTGGATGCGCAAACATTGGTGGAGTACAGTGCCTGACCGCCCTTACCGAAATACCATTGCGGTGAATTTTTGTTTAGCATTCTAAGCGCCGCACCAAAATCAACGCATGTCATTGCGAGGCCCAAAGGGCCGTGGCAATCCGTATTCCTTATGATGCATAGAGAAAACGGATTCTTCGACTCGCTCCGCTCGCTCAGAATGACACGGTATTTTGTTTTTGCGGTAGTCGTGTAAACAATAATTTGCACTACTTAATAGAAAGGAAGGAACTTGACCATGAGTGAGACTTTAGGACAACGGATTTGTCAACGCAGAAGGATGCTGAGCCTCTCCCAAGAGGCTTTTGGAGAGAAAATGGGCGTTTCCCGTCAGGCCATTTCCAAGTGGGAATCCGATGCCGCCATCCCGGAGGTAGACCGCCTCATCGAAATGAGCAAGCTTTTTGAGGTCAGTGTTGGCTGGCTGCTGGGCACCGAGGAAACCATTTTGGAAGAACCCTCCGCCGAGACGGCCATCCCTATCCTCTTCGAGGCCCCGGAGCCTGCGCCCCCTGCACCCTCTGCACGGATCCCCCAGCCTGATTCCCTACCGGAACAGGAGCCCCCTCGCAGTCCCCTCCTCTGGCTGTCTCCCATCTGCGCTGTGGTAGCCGTGGTGAGTCTGATTTTTTCCATTCTCGCCTTCTATCGGGCCAAGCCGGAAGAGGTCTCTCAGCCCACCGAGCCACCCAAATCCTACGAGGAGCTACTGGAACATATCTCGCAGTTGGAGCAGGATTTGGAGTTCAGCGACCGCCGGAACGAAAGCTTTTATGAGCGGAGCTTCGAGATGACAGCCGATATGAGTGAAATATCCACTCTGCTGGAGTCCCTGAAGGCCTACGTCTACGCCATGCCCAACGCCTCCGGTCCCCTTGACGGTCTTACGGAATACCCCCAGTTCCAGACATGGAACCTCTCCGGCAATCTGGACAGCTCCCTTTCCAATGTAAAATTGCTCTTTTCCTGTGTGCCTTCCGCCCCAGATAAGATTGCGCACATTGAGTTGGTGATTATGCAGGGCGACAGCGAATACGACTCCTTCATCTGCTGGCAGTCCTCTGACGTTCTCACTCACTACGTCGAGTTCGACCTTCCGCAGGAAAATGGTTTTCGGTATGAGGTGGAAATCTCCTATTCCAATAACACCACGGAACGATTCGAACTGACCGGCCATCATATGTCCGACCTGTTGGACGGCACCCAGCCCCAGTGTCAGGCCACCCGTCTGGACGAATCCAAAAACACCGCCAGCACCGGCGTCTCCGCCAGCTATAAGAATATCACACTCTCCGCTCCGGCACTGATGCCAGACCACTACCAGTGGGACTGGAGCGGCCTGCGGCTGGTCCACTACCACAACGGCGTAGAAAAAGCCCGACACGACCTGACGGATATGGTGGCAACCCTGTACCATACCGGGGATTCCCTTTCCTTTTCCGTGGGCAATAAAACCTTTGCCTTTACCGGCTCAAAGGATGGGGACATCCACGAAATTCGGCTGGAGGGAGATTTGGATATGAATTACACCACCGAGCTACTGGACGGTGTACATTACGATTTTTCCATCCTCCTGCAAAAATGGGAACGGACCGACGGCACGGCGCACTTGGTGGAAAACACCTGAGCCACGCACCTTAGGTTTCTCCGTTTTGAGGGGCCAAGAACTGTAAATTATTGTTTAGCGGTGTAACAGCACGCACCGTCCCTTGGCCCCCTCTGACGAGGGGGCTGGCGAAAATCTTTGATTTTCGACTGGGGGAGAGAAGAATTTCAACATTTTCTCTCCCTCCGAGCCGGCGTTCGCCGG
>JAZQIN010000036.1:0-5860 GCA_045541155.1 Faecousia sp. | reverse complement strand
TATCGTTTACACGACTACCGCAAAAACAAAATACCGTGTCATTCCGAGGGAGCATAGCGAAGCGAATGTAAATTCTAGTGATTGCCAGTGGCAATCACACAATAACAAATGCGACCGTGGGAATCCGTTTTCTCTATATATTACGAGGAGTACGGATTGCCACGGCCCTTCGGGCCTCGCAATGACAAGCGTTGTATACGGTGCAGTGCTTAGTGCGCTAAACAATAATTTATAGCATCTCCGGGGCGAGTTCCTTAAAAATTTGGGAAAGCCGGCACACCGGAAGCCCCATCACATTATAATAGTCTCCGTCCAGCCGCTCACAGAACAGAGCCGCACCGCCTTGGATGCCGTAGCTGCCTGCCTTGTCCATAGGCTCACCGGTAGCTACGTAACGGTCAATTTCCTTCTGGGTCAGTTCCCGGAAATGCAGGTGGGCAATCTCGGTGCAGGTGAAGCATTTTTCGCCCCTGAGCACCGTCATGCCGGTCATCACCTGATGATCCCGTCCGGACAGCAGACGAAGCATGGCCTTGGCCTCGGCGGTATCGTGGGGCTTGCCCAGAACCTTGCCCTGACAGACCACAATCGTATCCGCCGCCACTACCACATCGTCCTCTCCTCTGGGGATGGCCAGTGCTTTCAGACGGCTGACCCGTGCCACCTCGTGGGCAGGGTCCGCATTTTGGTCCATGGTTTCATCGATATCCGCCACTCGGACGGTGAAAGGTATCCCAAACAGCCCCAGCAGTTCCTTCCGCCGCGGCGATTGGGAGGCAAGTATCAAGTTCATAAGCGACCTCCAATAAAGCATGTCATTGCGAGGGCGAAGCCCGTGGCAATCCGTTTATCCTAAAATTTCCGGATATAAATCATTCCACTTCGGATTGTGGGATTCTACCAATTGATTTTTCTTTGTGCGGCTCCACCCTTTGATTTGCTTTTCACGCTCGATTGCAGAACGGACATCTGTTGTATATTCATAATACACCAGCTTCGTCACATCATAGCGAGCTGTATAACTGGATGAATCGAGATGGTGCCGATGCTCATAAACACGTCTGATTAAATCCTTCGTTACGCCGGTGTATATCGCTACATTCGTATGATTGGCGAGAATGTAAACATAATAGTTCATTTTCTTTTCCTCGCTAAGCAGATTGCCACGGGCTTCGCCCTCGCAATGACGGGAGAACGGATTGCCACGTCGCTTCGCTCCTCGCAATGACGGTGTTTTAATCTAAGCCCCGGAGGTAGAGCCCTCTGGTACAAGCACCGGGGTCGAAGGAGATGGGAGAGAGGTAGCTGTTGAGGACCTGATCCACCTCGTTGGGGTTTTCCGTGGTGAAGTACAGCCGGGTGGCCCAGAGGCCCAGCTTACGCAAATCCTCCTGCCGGTCCAGCCAGTAAAGCTTCTTGCCGTTGAGCAGCACGCTGCGGCAGGAATCCCCGTCCTTGATGATGGGGAAGTCCGCACCGGTCTTGTCTTTTAGCCGGGTGGTGCCTAGGTGGCAGGTGCATTCGCCGGAGCGGCCCCGAATCAGGCAATTTTCTGTGACCATCAGGGGCAGCCGCCCGTAGGCCAGAATCTCGCAGGGCACCGGCTTGCTCACGTCCCGGATCTGCGGCAGGGTCATCTCGAAGCTGAGCATCACCGAGTCCAGCTCCAGCTCCTTCGCCACATCCACCGATCCGGAGTTATAGATATTCAGGCCAAAGTCGCCGTGAATCCGGAAGCCCAGCTCCCGTGCCGGCAGCATCAGGCCGATGTTGCCCACCAGCGCCGCCTTGACCCCGTGATCACGGACGGCACGCAGGTTGTAGCGCAGCTTTTCCAGCTCGCCGTCGTGACAGATTCGAGGCAGTGCCGCCGCCACGGTCACACGCCGGGTCAGCTCCCGGCACAGCCGCAGGTCATTGGCAAGGATGTGCAGCGGCACATACAGCACCGCAGGCTCCAACCGGAGCAGCCGTTCGGTAATCTGGTCGGCGTTGGTCACCTGCACCGTCAGGCCCGGGCGGCCCCGGAACCCATTGATGTGGGTGGACTTGCGAGGACGCAGCACCCGGGGGATATCCCGTCTGGCCCGCAGGGCGGTCAGCTGATCCAGTGCGTCCCGGCGCAGACCGTTGATTGCCGCGGCGGACAGGGTAATGTCCGGGGCGATGGTGGCCTGGGCATCGATGCAGCGGTAGGGGGTGCCGCCGGTCTTGACGATTCGGGCGATGAACAGGTCCTCGCTCAAAGGCAGTCGCCGGGCCGGCTCCGGCACCGGGCCGGTGACGGTACAGCTGCGGCCCTGTGGGTCTGTGACCGTGAGGGAGCTGCCCTCGGCGGTCAGTTCTGCCTTGAAGGTCACCGGTACAAGGCCGTTTTCTACCGCCTCGTAGGTCTGGCGCATGGCCTTGAGCCATTCCTGATCCTCCCGGGTGTCCTCCCGGATGCCGAACATCTCCCGGCCGATGTGACCGGTGTAGTAACCGTCGGTAAAGCCCTGACGGTTGAAGGCCTTCATGAGGGTGTCCAGCATTTCCTGGGTAACCACGCCTTCGTTCAGTGCCTTGCGGTAGGTGGCGGTCACCGCCGCTACATATTCCGGGCGCCTCATCCGGCCCTCCAGCTTGATGGAGGCCACGCCCATTTCCTCCAGCTCACGCAGGTACATAATCAGGCAGTTGTCCTTCAGACTCAGGGGGTGCTTATCCTCCCAGCGGCTGTAGCCATAGCTCTGGCGGCAGGGCTGGGCGCAGCGACCCCGGTTGCCGGACCGACCGCCAATGGCGCAGGACAGGTAGCACTGCCCGGAATAGCTCATGCACAGCGCACCGTGGGCGAATACTTCGATTTCAATGGGGGAAGCGGCGCAGATGGCGGCAATCTCCTCCCGGCTCAGCTCCCGACTCAGCACCACCCGGCTGCAGCCGGCGGCGGCGCACAGCAGCACGCCGGGCAGGGAATGGACGGTCATCTGGGTGGAGCCGTGGACCGGAACGCCCGGGGCGATTCGGCGGCACAGCCGCACTACGCTCAAATCCTGAACGATGAACGCATCCACGCAGCAGCTGGCGGCGAGACGAATCAGGTTGTACAGTTCCTCGCTCTCCCGGTCGGAGACCAGTGTGTTCAGAGTCAGATGGACGGCAACGCCTCGGACATGGCAGTATTTGACCGCCTCCACCAAGGTCTGGGGTGTGAAATTCTTAGCGCTCTGACGGGCATTAAAGGGGCCACAGCCCAAATATACGGCATCTGCGCCGTTTTGCACCGCGGCCTTCAGGGCATCCATCGAGCCGGCCGGTGATAACAGTTCCAGCATAGTCATTTTCTCCATAATAGGTATACTTGAAAACATTATAGCACAGACCGCCCCCTATCGCTACCCCATAATATAAAAATTCACAATTTATTCTCCAAACACAACACGACCGAAGCGGTAGATACCACTTCGGTCAAAATTGGTCATTTACACTCCGGGGGGATGAAATCCAGCGTGATGCTGTCCACCGAGGGCTTCAGCGCCCGGTAGTGGACTCCGGCGGCATCCAGCATCCGCTTGGAGGCCAGCGTCGCCATGGAATCGGCGTATTTGTCCGACAGGTAGATGACCTCCTTCACACCGCTTTGGATGATGGCCTTGGCGCACTCGTTACAGGGAAACAGCGCTACATACACCCGACTGCCCCTCAGGTCACGCCCATTGGCGTTGAGAATGGCGTTCAGCTCCGCATGGACCACATAGGGGTACTTGGTGTCTGCCCCCTCCCGGTCCCACGGGAATTCGTCGTCGGAGCAACCCTTGGGCATTCCGTTGTAGCCGGTGGAGATGATGATGTTGTCCGGCGAGACGATGCAGGCCCCTACCTGCGTACTGGGATCCTTGGACCGCTGAGCCGCCAGCATGGCGATGCCCATGAAATATTCGTCCCATGTGATGTAGTTGGTTCGTTTCATGTTGGTTCCTCCAGCTTTTGATGGGACCATTTTACCGCATTTCCATGGGAATTACAACAAGAAAATCGGCAGGAAAATATTGACACCTCACCACGGCGGTGCTACAATGTCAGCAGCACAACTACAAATAATGTCAAGGGGTGGACAATATGAAAAAAATCGCAATCATTCTTTTGTCGCTTTGCATGGTGTTTGGCTGCATGAGCGTGTCTGCGGAAAACTACGAATGGGAGGATGAAATCTCCTACGGGGAAATCAAAACTGTTACCATTCCCCAGTCGGAGGGAGAGGTGGATCCGGGCCTCATCTACTTCACCCAGTACTTCATCTTCACCCCGGAGGTGGACGGTACTTACCGTTTCTTTGTGGATTATGAGGAGGGCGAGCCGCCTTACGATATCTTCGTGGACGTATGCGGCTTCCGTTACAACGACGACGGCAGCAAGGTGTATCTGGGCGACGGCTACTGGGAGTTGGAAAATGGCTGCGAGTTCGACGCTCAGGTGGGCAATCACTACGAGCTGATGTTCCAGTACAACAGCGATGATGGTCGCTATCCCACGTTTTCCTTCTATTTGGAGTCTGATGACGTGGAGGAGGTTCCCAAGACCGGCGATGACCGTCTGCTGATTCTGACTGGCGTGATGATGGTGGCGGCAGCGATGCTGCTGTGCCTGCGACGCAGATACCTGCATTAACCAAACGGGAGGGGCATGGCCCCTCCCGTCAGACTGTCAAAAAAGTACTTTCTGCGGTAAATTATCGTTTAGCGCACTAAGCGTCGCACCCAAAGCCTCCCTCTGATGAGGGAGGTGGGCCGCCGAACGACGGCTCGGAGGGAGAGAAAAATGTCGCAATTATCTCTCCCCCAGTCGAAAATCAAAGATTTTCGCCAGCCCCCTCGTCAGAGGGGGCCAAGGGATGGTGCGTACTGTTACACCGCTAAACAATAATACATCAGCCCAGAGCCACGTCCAGCATCATCATCAAGGTGAAGCCGGTGGCGAAGAAAATCGTACCGATGTTGGAGTGTTCCCCCTCGGACATCTCCGGAATCAGTTCCTCCACCACCACATACAGCATGGCACCGGCGGAAAACGCCAGCAGGTATGGCAGAATCGGAACCATCAGCTCCGCCAGCAGAATCGTTAAAATCGCGCCGATTGGTTCCACAACGCCAGACATGACACCGTAGCCGAAGGCTTTGCCGGTTTTCATGCCGTTACTTTTCAGGGGCATGGAGATGATCGCGCCCTCCGGCAGGTTCTGCAGGGCGATACCCACCGCCAGCGCCAGTACCGCCGCGGCAGAAATGGTGGCGTTGCCGGTGATGCAACCGGCGACCACCGCACCCACTGCCATACCCTCCGGCAGATTGTGCAGTGCCACCGCCAGCACCATCATGGTGGACTTGCCCAGCTTCGAGGGTGCGCCCTCGGGATGTTGGCTATTCAAATGTAGGTGGGGAATCAGATGATCCAGCAGGAGCAAAAACAGAAATCCTGCCCATACGCCCACAAATGCCGGCAAAAACGCCAGCTTTCCCAGATGCTCCGACTGATCGATGGCGGGGATGATTAGGCTCCATATGGATGCCGCTACCATCACGCCGCTGGCAAAGCCGGTCAAACTGCGCTGTAAGGTACGGTTCATTTTGCCTCGCATGAAAAATACACCGCCTGCGCCCAGTGCCGTGCCGATAAAGGGCAGCACAATCGCACTGATGATTTGGATACTCATAATCATTCCTCCTGTAAAAACGGACTGCTAAATTATCGTTTAGCGGCTTAAGCGCCGCACTCCAGTCAAGGTATGTCATTGCGAGGCCCGAAGGGCCGTGGCAATCCGTACTCCTCGCAATCCGTAGAGAAAACGGATTCCCACGGTCGCTACGCTCCCTCGGAATGA
>JAZQIN010000035.1:0-4342 GCA_045541155.1 Faecousia sp. | reverse complement strand
TTGCTCCGCACCAAACTTGGCTCTCCCTCTGGGAGAGCTGGCAAAAATCTTTGATTTTTGACTGAGAGGGTGTCAAAACAATGATAGGACACCCTCTCCGCCCAGTGTGCGCACTGGGCACCTCTCCCAGAGGGAGAGGCAAGGGGTGTGGTGCTTAGTGCGCTAAACGATAATTTACGTCAGGAGTAGTGCCATGCTGGATAAATTACGGGCGGTGTGTGACCGCTACGAGGAACTTTGCGCCAGAGCGGAACAGCCGGATTTGTACGCCGACCCCAAACGGGCCGCCGCTGTGATGCGTGAAAAAAACGATTTGGAACCGATTGTACAGACCTTCCACGCCTACAACGCCGCCATACAGGACATGGAGGATGCCCAGGACCTGATGAGTGACCCTGAAATGAAGGAGCTGTGTCAGGAAACCTTCCAGTCCGCCAAGGAAAAAAAGGAGGAGCTATACCGTCAGCTCCAAATCCTGCTGCTTCCCAAAGATCCCAACGACGAAAAAAGCGTCATCATGGAAATTCGTGGGGGTGTTGGCGGCGAGGAAAGCGCCCTGTTCGCCCACAGTCTGTTTCGGATGTACTCCATGTACGCCGCACGGATGGGCTGGAGCATCGAGCTACTCAATTATAATGATACGGAACTGGGCGGCGTGAAGGAAGCAGACTTCATCGTCAACGGTCGGGGCGCGTGGTCACGGCTGAAGTACGAGTCCGGCGTCCATCGGGTGCAGCGTGTGCCGGAGACCGAGTCCGGCGGTCGGGTCCACACCTCCACCGCCACTGTGGCGGTGCTGCCGGAGATGGAGGAGGTTGACGTACAGATCGACCCCGGCGACATCGAAATGCAGGTCTACCGGGCCAGCGGTGCCGGCGGTCAGCACGTCAACAAAACCTCCTCGGCGGTGCGGCTGATTCACAAGCCCAGTGGTATTGTGGTGGCCTGTCAGGAGGAGCGGAGTCAGCTCCAAAATCGGGAAAAATGTATGCGAATGCTGGCCTCCAAGCTCTATGAAATCGAACAGGAACGGGTCCAGAGCGAACATTCCGGCCTGCGGCGGTCGCAGGTGGGCACCGGAATGCGTAACGAGCGGATTCGGACGTATAATTTTCCTCAGGGTCGGGTGACAGATCACCGAATCGGTCTGACCCTGTATAAAATCGATGCCGTCATGGACGGTCACATTGACGAAATCATCGATGGCCTCGCCACCGCCGACCAGGCAGAAAAATTAAAAAATGCACAATCCTGAAACGGTAAATGATTGTTTAGCGCACTAAGCGCCGCACTCCAGTCAACGTATGTCATTGCGAGGCCCGAAGGGCCGTGGCAATCCGTACTCCTCGTAATATGTAGAGAAAACGGATTCCCACGGTCGCTACGCTCCCTCGGAATGACACGGTATTATGTTTTTGCGGTAGTCGTGTAAACGATAATTTTTGAGGTTAACGGCAGAAGAAATGGGCGTGTCGCACGGCGACACGCCCATTTTTAGTGGCTTATTGGGAGCCTTTGGACAGGGCGACGATGGCCTCCGCCAGCACCGCCACGCCACGCATGGCCTCCTCGTGGGTATTACCGGCGGCACCCACCTCCGCAATCATGGCACCCATGGCTAAATCATGGTTGAACCTTGCCCCTCGCAGATTCAGATTCCGGCTCATGCCCGGGTGGTTGCGTTCCATCAGCACCGTCAGCTTTTCGCCGATGCTCAGATTCGTTTCCCAATTCGGGTGGTACAGGCCGGTGGCGTTGGTACCCACCACCATCATCACCTGCGCCGCAGGTCGCCCATCTACTGAGCCGGTGGCGGCCCACTGGGTACCGTCACTGTACTCGGCGGCGTCACGGTGGACATCGATGACCATCTGAATTGACGGATGGGCCTGCAAATGTTCCTTCACCGCCTGCCGGGAGGTCTCGTAGGAATCCACATAGTCGTCCAAATCGTAGGCGGTCCGGTCGTGAATCACGTTCAGTCCGGTCTCCTGAAGCAAACGGGCCAGCTCCGCACCGATGGAAATCATGTTGTAGCGCTCGTCCGCCGTGCGGAATTCGCCGCCGAACTCCTCGTAGGAAGAATTCGCAGTGGGGGTATAGGCCTCGGTGCCGTGGGTGTGGATGATCAGAATCTTCGGTTCACTGCCGGTCAGATCCCAATTCAGAGGCCGGGTCAGCAGTGCCTCCACATCCGGCTCTCGACGGCAGTCGATTTGCATGGTCAAATACTGCATATCCTCCCCGGTAAAGACAGGCCGGGTCGAGGGCAGCTGCAGCGGCGGTTTCTCCTCCGGCAACTCCGGTACCGGCTCCTCAATGGGCGCAGTGGTGGTAATGGTTGGAACGGTGGTGACGGCGGTGGAGGGGGTAACCTCTCGACCGGTCTCCACAAAAATCAAAAAGGATGCCAGCTGGGGCTGAGAAAACAACGAAATCCGATCGCCCAGAGCGGTGCTGCAGATGAACCGCACCAGCACAGCCAGCAATAAGGACAGGCTGCCTACACGGAAGGCCTGTTTTTGTTTTTTCATAGATGCTCCTTATCAGGTCGCCATTTGGGTCTGGCCCGGAGGGTGACCCGTAGCTGTTGGAAAAATTCGGTCAGCAGCGCAGCGGCCTCGGCTTCCCGAACGCCGCCGGTGACTTGAGGATGATGGTTGACCTCCATGGCGAACAGGTCTGCCACGGAACCGCAGAATCCGGCCTTGGGGTCCGCCGCGCCGTAGACCACCCGGGGGATCCGCGCGTTGAGGATGGCACCGGCGCACATGGGACACGGCTCCAGCGTCACATACAGGGAGCATTCCCAAAGCCGCCAGCCGCCAAGAGTCCGGCAGGCTTCGTCGATGGCCTGAATCTCAGCGTGACCCAGAGCAGTTCGACCGGTTTCCCGGTGGTTGCGGCCCCGGCCAACGATTTGACCTTTGCGCACAATCACGCATCCTACCGGCACCTCCCCCTCGAGGGCAGCCTGTCGGGCCAGCTCCAGCGCTTGATCCATGAACGCAATATCATCCATCGGTATTTCACCTCAAGCTATATCATACTCCATTTAGGGATCGTTTGTCAAGACTGCCGCTAGCAGAACCGCCAGCTCCTCCACAGTAAGACCCTCCGGTCGCCGGGTGAGCCGCTCCCGGACATTTTCCAGCCGGTCGTTGACGATTCGGGCAATGATTCGAGCCTCCATGGCATCGGACTTGCCTGTGAGCAGATAGTCGGTGGACACTCCAAAATACTCCGCCAATGCCACCAATGTGGCCCCCGATGGCTCTCTTCGACCTTGCTCATACATTCCAACTGCGCTGGCGCTGACGCCCAGACAGTGGGCCAGCTCTGCCTGACTCTGCCCTGCCTGCCGGCGCAGCGCCGCAATCCGTGCTCCCAGCACTGTCCATCACCTCTTTCTTGATTGTGTAACCGCTATTTTACCATGGTCCGAGTCAATATCAGGGATATTGTAGCACATCTGTTTGGAAAAATAGGGGGAAAAATGGCTCCTACACGATTCGATGGACTCCACACCAATCGTGTAGTAAGCTGTGGGCAGAGAACTCACCGGATAAGCCGCAAAATACCGGAGAGGACGATGCACAAATGAACGTGACCATCCAAATCAATCGATTCAAGGATCCGCAGGCGCAGGACCCGGCCGGATTTTGTCTGGACTGCGGAGGGGAGGTGTATGGACCCGGCTGTGAATGTCACCGATGTTTCAAATCACTGCAGGCGCTGGCGCAGGACTACAAGGATGCCGCCCAGCCCCTGCGACGCAGACTCAGTGACCTGCGCAGGGAACTGAAGGATGCCGATGATTCGGAGGAAATCTGGCATATCAAACGGCGAATCGCCGAGCTGACTCCTATGCTGACCCAGATGAACGAGCTGGCAGACCTGACGGAGCACTACTACGACAGGGGGTACTGGCGCAATGAAAAATACACCTTATGAAGGCTATCTGGGTCCACGGATGCCCCGGCAGGTGCAGCTAAAACGGATTCAGAATGTGATTCGGGAGGAATTGACCCCCTTGCAGAGAGAGACGCTGCTGGCTTACTACATACAGGAGCTGACGATTCCTCAGATTGCCGAGGCGCGTGGGGTACACAAAAGCACCGTCAGTCGCACCTTGCGCCGGGCGGAAACCAAACTCCGCCGCTACCTGCGGTACTGAGCACCAGAGAGCGTGTCAAAGAATTGTAAATTATTGTTTAGCGGTGTAAGATTGCTCCGCACCAAACTTGGCTCTCCCTCTGGGAGAGCTGGCAAAAATCTTTGATTTTTGACTGAGAGGGTGTCAAAACAATGATAGGACACCCTCTCCGCCCAGTGTGCGCAC
>JAZQIN010000034.1:0-5614 GCA_045541155.1 Faecousia sp. | reverse complement strand
ATCGTTTAGCGCACTAGCGGCGAAGCCGCCTTGGCTCTCCCTCTGGGAGAGCTGGCACCGCCGAAGGCGGTGGCTGAGAGGGTTTCGGCGCCTTATAAACAAGTCGGAGGCCAAGCGGTCTTAGGAAGACAACCTTCCTGGTCAACTCCTTGGCTCACAGAACGACATGGCTACGATCCGACTTATAAAGCGCCGAAACCCTCTCAGTCACCGCCTTCGGCGGTGCCAGCTCTCCCAGAGGGAGAGCCAAGGCGGCTTCGCCGCTAGTGCGCTAAACAACAATTTATCGAAACATAACACTATTTTGACAGTCTGTGGACATGTGGCATATTTCTATGCCACATGTCCTAAATACTACTTTCTCCCCTTTGGTCATCACCAATGGCATTTTATTAAGCGGAGGTTACTCATGAAAAAGCTACTATGCGTATTGCTGATAATTTGCATCATACTTCCCCTGTTTGCCTGTGACTCCAATTCCTCTCCAGATAAAGAGACCAGCGATAAAAGTTCTTCACAAGACAATACTCCTTCTCGCCTCCCCTTTGACTACGAGGAGGAATACACCCGTCAACATCTCGAATTCATAGACAGCGATGACTATATGTTCGTTACATCCGATTATAGTGGGCTTGCCGGCTTGGTGGGCCGTAGCTACGAAGATGCCAAACTTAATTACATTAATGGCACCTGGGTTGAACTTTCTTACCTTGCCGAATTCACCGACAGTGGCAAGGTGGAGCTGGTCAATGAATACGAAATCCTAATCACGGAACTCATGCTAAACAGCGATTCCCAAACCGCATTTGCCGCTACCTATGAACAAATGCATTATGATTTCCTCCTAGATATGATGGTTCAGCTGAAAGAATATTTAGGCCATACGGACTACTTTGCCGACATTCTCACCGGTGACGAGCTGAGAAAACTGGAAATTATCGTAACCGAACTGGACGACATCATTAATTCTCTACTATCGAACACCAATAAACCGACCACTACCGTATTTGAAGATGCCTTGAAACAGCTGAAAGAAAAGCTAAATATTGACTTCCTGTCTAAAAACCAGAAATTCATCAAAAAAATGGGCGATTTTCTGGGTGGACTATGCCATGTCGGCACTTTTACTGCAGATACGATCAATGACTGTATGGACTATTATATCACCTACCAGTCCATGATGCACGCCAGTGACGAATGGGAACAAAACTGGTCAGCCATTTCTTCCGAGGCGCGCACCCGTGCTTCCACAGCATCCCAAGCTTCTGAATCCTACACCAAAATCGCTGACTGCATTGACCTGAATCTGGAACGCGCACGGTCCTACCGCAACTCAGAAGCATTCGCTATTATTACAAATATTACCACCACCGCCACGCACAACGGAATTCAGCAAGCCGGAAGTGCTTTATGGAAGGCAGTGATGAGCAGTTGGCCTACAGGTGCAATTGCGCTCTCGGGTTTTAGCCTCGGCGTCGCTACCGCCAATTGTATTACAAACGCCAATGATTTGGCATATTATGGTCAAATGCTAATCGGCTACGGAAATGTCGCAAACTGTGCCTATGAGGTTTTGCTCACTCAAGAAGACAGCCTCCGCGGCAGAAAGGACTACAGCCACGCACTTCTGTTCGACTCCATCTTCAATATCTATAAGAAGATTCAATTGAGTGCTGCAGACTGTACCATTCATTACTTCACTGCCATTGCAAGCGCGCCTCTGGGATACATATTTAAAAACACCACCTCCGACGAAATCGCTGCCTCTTATCAGCTTCTGGCTTACAAGGCTGACCTGTCTCCCATTCGTTGCCACGGAATCCAACAGATATATAATAATGGCGGCTATGTCGTTGGATTCTCCGGAAATGTCTACTATTTCCGTCTGACGAAGCATAATGTAGCGTCCACCGGTGTAATGGGTTATTTTGAACAATACGCTGACAAGCCTGCTGATTTGGTATGCCGCAATGCCGATGGTGAAGAGACCATTCTCACCTCCACTTCCATATCTGCACGCAATATTTATATCTGTGGAAACAAACTACTCTTTAAAAAAGGCAGTTGGTGGAACAGCATCGGGTTGGATGATGGAAAAATAACGCAAGAAACACAAAACAGCATCGTAAAGTATCTGCCCGATAAAGGCATGCTGGTTGTTTCGGATTACGCAGACCTTTGCTATGCTACAGATTTTTCCGGAAATACCATAGATGAAATCGACTTTGACCCCAATTTTCCTGTTATCGCAGAGCATAATGGTAACACTTACACCTATAGTAAAGTCGAAGGCGATGGATTATGCGAATTCCACTTCTATCGCACCTCTCTCGACGGTAAGAGTACCCGGATTGGCCTCATAGAAAAAGAACAGAGCTATGGCTCCCATGCCACTATCGGTGACGTTTGCATCGGTAGCGACGCCCTATATGTCTCCATCGGTCAAATGGGAGGGACGGGATTGTTTTTCAACGATGGAACAATTTATAGAATCCCCTTTGAGTCCGACGAAATCTCTATACTGGCAGACGACGCAGAGTACGATGCCATGTATTTGGCCCGAGACAATCAGGGCAAATACTTGTACTACTGTGCGGAACCCTATTCCGGTGTGGATATCTATGAAGCCAGCATTCCAAGCGGCGTCAAATGCATCAACCTTGCAACAAACGAAATAACCGATTCCGATTTCCCTCTTTGCCAATCCGGAGTGGCTTTTATCAATAATGGCGAGCTGCAAACCCTTTTCAACAATCAGCCCACCCCTACCACCATACTGTCAAGCAAGGCACTATCGACTTTGGGATATAAGAGGCTCGGCATTCTCGACAATGGTTCTGTCATTTTCCATGAATGGGCACAATTGGTGGATGATACCTACTATGTTCTGATTACAGAAATGATACCCCACGATGAATCCAGCGTCGGTTGGCGGCAAGGTTATCAGAGAATCCATTCTGTTCTTTACAGTATCAATATCGAAGATGGTTCTCCCACCGAAATCTACTCCTACTGATATCGGCTCCCCTTGTTCGCTTCACTAACAATTGCACTCACGCCGGTGTGGAATCCCACACCGGCGTTGCTGTTTTGGGCGGTTGTAGCATAAAAAATTCAGTTTTCTGCGGTATACTTTGCAATGTGGATATGTTATCATAACTATATACTCATTATCAGGGAGGGGACGCTGTGAAGGAATTACGGGCGAAGATTTGGGAAGCATTGCTGTCGGCGCTGCCAATCACCGCCATCGTCTATGTTTTAGCGCTTACACCTCTCTTTGATTTGAATCGAACGGAACTTATCACTTTTACCATCGGCGCAGTGCTGCTGGTAGTGGGCATTGGTATGTTCAATCTCGGTGCCGACCTTGCCATGACCCCCATGGGCACCCATGTAGGCGCAGGCCTATCCCGTCAGCGGAAGCTGGGACTGCTGCTGACCGTGTGCTTTGTGCTTGGAATGCTGATTACCATCGCCGAACCGGATTTGCAGGTGTTGGCCAATCAGGTAGGTGCTGTAATGAACGGCACAGTTCTGATTTATGCGGTAGGTATCGGCGTGGGCGCATTTTTGGTGGTGGCAATCCTGAAAATCGTGTTCCGCAAAAGTCTATCCAACATCTTAATGCTGTTCTATATGCTCCTGTTTGCGCTTGCCTTGATGCTGACAGTGAATGAAAAGACCGATTTGTTGCCTCTGTCCTTTGACTCCGGCGGCGTGACCACCGGGCCCATCACCGTGCCGTTCATCATGGCTCTGGGCGTGGGTATCTCCAGCGTTTTGGGCGACAAGCGTTCTCAGGAAAACAGCTTTGGTCTGGTGGCACTGTGCTCCATCGGTCCAATTCTCGCAGTGCTTGCGCTGGGTATCTTCTCTAAAAACAATCTGACTTATCAGGTGCCGGATTATGCTGTCAGCAACAATGTCCTTGGCGCCTTCCTCCACACTACAGGCCACACAGCAAAGGAAGTGGCCATCGCTCTGGGACTGATTGTGGTGTTCTTTCTATTCTGTCAGGTAATCTTCCTGAAGCTGCCGAAAAAGCGACTGAAGAAGATTGCCCTCGGCGTGGGCTTTACCTATGTGGGGCTGGTGCTGTTCCTGACCGGTGTTAATGTGGGCTTTATGCCCGTGGGCTACAAACTGGGCCATACGCTGGGACAGGGAAATCAGTGGTTTCTGATTGGCTTTGGTTTGGTCACCGGTGTACTGGTGGTACTTGCAGAGCCTGCAATCCATGTGCTGAACAAGCAGGTAGAGGACGTGACGGGCGGTTTCGTCACCCGAAAGGCCATGATTACCGGCCTGTGCATCGGCGTTGGCGCATCCATTGCCCTAAGCATGATTCGAATCATCTACGATTTTTCTCTGGTTTACTACATCATCCCCGGCTATTTCATCTCGCTGGCGCTGAGTTTGTTCGTGCCACCGGTGTACACCGCCATTGCCTTCGACTCCGGCGGCGTGGCCAGTGGCCCTATGACCTCCGGCTTCATCCTGCCTTTGGCCACCGGTGCCTGCGTTGCCATGCAAGGAGCCAATGCAGTTCTGCGGAACGCCTTCGGCGTGGTGGCGCTGGTTGCGATGACACCTCTGATTACCATCCAGCTTCTGGGCTTCCGGGCCATCGTGACCAATCGGGTCAAGGAGCGCAAGGCCATGCAGCGAATTCTGGATGCGGATGATCAGCAAATCATCGAGTTTATGTAAGGAGGACGGATATGGGAAACGTTTCCGCAATCAAAAAACTTAAGCTCCTCTTTACGGTAGTGGACCGTCCCAAGGCAGAATTCTATCTGGACTACATCAGCCAATTTGAAGTCAATTACCAAATGTCCCTGAACGGCATGGGCACTGCCACCTCCGAGCTGGTGGATTTGTTGGGTCTGAACAAGAACAAAGCGGTAATTCTCAGCGTGGTGCGTGAGGATTTGGTAGATACGGTCATGAACGGACTGGAGGATAAATTCGCCACCATCAAAAACGGCAAGGGTGTGGCCTTCGCAGTGCCACTATCCAGTGTGATTGGCGTGAATTTGTATCAATTTTTCAGCAACAACCGATTCAAGAGGGGGGACCAGTGATGACGACTGAAAACCATGAAGTGATTTTTGCCATCGTCAATTCCGGCTATGCCGAGGAAGTGATGGATGTGGCCCGGGAGAATGGTGCCCGGGGCGGTACAATCCTCAACGCCAGAGGTGTGGCAGGTGAGGAAGCAGCGGCCTTCTTCGGAATCACGCTCCATGCGGAAAAGGAGATTCTGATGATTGTGGTGGAGAAAACGCTCCGCGATGGCATTTTGAATGCAATCTATAAGCAGATGGGTATGGCAAAAAAGGCGCAGGGTATCGCCTTTTCTCTGCCGGTGTCGGATGTGGCCGGACTGGCCAAAGCACCCGAACCCAAAGAAGATTAAGCAACAGGGACTGCTCCGGCAGTCCCTGTTGTTTTACCACCGCTATATTATCGTTTAGCGCACTAAGCGCCGCCCCCAAAGCCTCCCTCTGATGAGGGAGGTGGGCCGGCGAACGCCGGCTCGGAGGGAGAGAAAATGTTGAAATTCTTCTCTCCCCCAGTCGAAAATCAAAGATTTTCGCCAGCCCCCTCG
>JAZQIN010000033.1:0-3121 GCA_045541155.1 Faecousia sp. | reverse complement strand
TGTCATTGCGAGGCCCGAAGGGCCGTGGCAATCCGTACTCCTCGCAATCCGTAGAGAAAACGGATTCCCACGGTCGCTACGCTCCCTCGGAATGACATGGTATTTTGTTTTTGCGGTAGTCGCATAAACAATAATTTACATCAGTACGTCAAAAACAGGGGCTGCGGCGCAGCCCCTGAAATCATCTTCTTCTGCTCTTGGTTCGGTGGTCGGAATACTGCCGGATGCCAGAAATCTTGCTGTCTGATTCCGACATGAATGCCTTGAGCTTTTCCTCAAACAGCTGATCGGCAGTCTTGGGGGCCGGGGGCTGCACCGGTGCCGGACGGGCAGGCCGATTCTGACCGCCACTGGGACGGAAATCCCGGCGAGGGGCTTCGCTGCGCTGGGGCTTCGGCTCCAGTCGCTTGATGGACAGATTGATTTTGCCGTTTTCTGTGCCGATGACCACCACCTTCACCTCCTGACCCTCGGTCAGGTGCTGGCGGATATCACTGACATAGGCGTTCGCTACCTCAGAGATATGTACCATGCCGGTCTTGTTCTCAGGCAGCGCCACAAACGCACCAAAATTGGTAATTGATTTAACTTTTCCCTCCAGGATGGCTCCAACAGTCAACTCCATAAAAACCTTCTATTCCTCCGTTTGATTCATTCGGTATCAACGATAACCGTATCGGGGTGGTACAGCCCCAGCTCCTCACCGGCGATGTCCACATAGCCCTCTGCCGAGCCCAGCTTGTCAATTTTGTTCTGAAAGCTGTTTTTGTTCTGCTGCTGGGTGATGATTTCGTTTCGGGTCCGGGCGATGCGCGCCTTTTCTTCGGAAACGGAGGAATGAATCACCAGCAGCACTACGGTGCAAAGGACAATCATGACCAGCAGGACCACCTTGGTCAGAGGCTTGCCTTTTCGGAATACGACCTTGATTTTTTGTCCGTTGGCGGTCATTTCTATCTCCTCCTGATTCCCGTCGATGCCGACAAATATTCCACCTTATTGTAACCCATTTTTTTGTATATGCAAACACTTTTTTTAAAAATTTCGCAAAAATATAAAAAATTTTTCTAAAAGGGAGGGCCAGTAGTGCCAATCCCTTCCAAAACAGGGAGAAAACAGGCCGGAGCAGGCGACCAATGGAGCATTCCCAGCCGATGGCCCCCAGTGGAATCGCCACCGTGATGCCGGGACGCAGATCTCCCCGGCACACCGCAAAGCTCAGATACAGCCAGCAATAAAAAGCGGCAGTCACCGTCAGAAGATCCGGGAGCAGACAATGTCGTCGGCGCAGAGGCCGGAGAAAGCCGTACACCAGCCCCAGCCCTGCCCCCAGCGCCAGCCCCCAGCCGAATCGGGCCGCAGCCAGCTGAGGGGTCATCCGAACAGGCGGCGCAGCAGACCGCCAGAGCGCCGGGGCTCCTCATAGCTGATGGCGGCAACGGTGCCGTCCACCTCAACCCGTCCCCCCTCCGGCGACAGGGTGCGGATTTTCAGTCCCTGGCCCTGAATTACCAGCATCCCAAGTCCGGTCTTGACCACCACTGCCTCCTCCTCCACGCTGAGCACCTCCGTGGCCCCGGTGACGCTGAGGCTTTTGCGATTTTTCAGAGTCAGGCTGTGGGGCATCTGTTCCTCGGTCATGTCCATCCCTCCGTTCTGCAATAGCCTATGCCACCCCTACTTCCATTATGCCCATGGCTGTAAATTATCGGTTAACATGCTAAGCGTCTTGGCTCCCCTTTGGGAGAGCCAGACTGTCAAAAAAAGTACTTTCTGCGGTAAATTATTGTTTACCGGCGTACCGCCGGAATGCAGAATGTGGAATGCAGAATGCAAAATGATTGTATTTCCTTCGGAAATGATTGAAATTATCGGCGTAGCCGATACTATTCATTCTGCATTATGCATTATGAATTCTGCATTGCAGCGCATATGCGCTGCTAAGCTAAACGATAATTTATCTCACGAAATAACGAAAGGAAGCATTATTATGGACACCAATTCTCTGGGTATGATTGAAACGAAGGGCCTTATCGGCGCAATTGAGGCAGCGGATGCCATGGTCAAATCCGCCAACGTGCAGCTGGTGGGCAAGGAGCAGGTCGGCGGCGGTCTGGTCACCGTGATGGTTCGTGGTGACGTGGGTGCCGTAAAGGCCGCCACCGATGCCGGTGCCGCTGCCGCTGAGAAGGTGGGCGAACTGATTTCCGTCCACGTCATCGCCCGTCCCCATACTGAGGTGGATGCCATCCTGCCCAAATCCGGCAGCCGTCCCACCCCCAATCCTAAAGGCTGATGCTCTACACCGAGGAGTCCGTTCGGGCCAACATTCGCAACCGTGACGGCAAACGGGTGTTCTTTTTGGATTCAAAGGACACCTTGACCCCCGGTGCGAAAGACTATCTCCAGCGGGAGCGGATTCAAATCCGTCCTGCTTCCGAAGCAGCCATTCGGGAATACCGATTGCTCAACGGCGGAACACTCACCGAAAAGCCGGAACAATTCACCCATTTACATGGGGATGTTCTGGTTCCCAAGACCCATCCGAGAATCGATTTTCGGGGTGCTATGGACTCGCTGGAGGCAGAGCTTTTGATTTGTCAGCGGTCCACAAACATCTCCCAGCTTGGGCAGCTTCTGACCTTAGCAAGGAGCCTGATTCGATGCGAAGTGCTGGACGAGCCGGTGGGATTGACGGAGCTGTGCGGTATGTCGGAGGAGGAGCTGCGCAGGCGCAGTCACCGTCCGCAGGAATACTATAGGCAACCTCACTTCATGCCGGAGGTGACTGACAGCGAGACGGTGCTGCTGCTCAACCGCTGCCGCTGCGCGGTCCGACGGGCAGAGCTGAAGGCAGCCCACGCCTTTACCGATGCCGAGGGTCGTTGCATCCGTCCGGATATCCTCCAGGCCCTCAATCGCATGAGCAGCATGGTCTACCTCCTGATGATCCAGGAAAAAGCAAAAGAAAGATAAAGTATTGGGCACCTCTAAAAACTCAATTTCGAGTGGGTGCCCAGGAATTTTGCTTCAAATTATGTGGTAAAAACCGCAGGAATACTGGATGTATTTCAAGGTTTTTATAAGCATAAGTTGGAGCAAAAGAACGGGCACTTCGCCG
>JAZQIN010000032.1:0-1674 GCA_045541155.1 Faecousia sp. | reverse complement strand
CCGTTCTTTTGCTCCAACTTATGCTTATAAAAACCTTGAAATACATCCAGTATTCCTGCGGTTTTTACCACATAATTTGAAGCAAAATTCCTGGGCACCCACTCGAAATTGAGTTTTTAGAGGTGCCCAATAATTTATAGTGATTAATACAGCAAGCTGGAGCCATCGCCGGCTTTGGCGGTCAGGTGGCCATTTTCCACGAAACCCATCTTCTCCAGCCAACGCTGGAATTCCGGGATGGCAGTCTTGCCGGTGATTTCCCGAAGGGCGGCAGTCTCCCGAAAACCGGTGGTCTGGTAGTTGAGCATGATGTCGTCACCGTGGGGGATGCCCATAAAATAATTGCACCCTGCCATGGTCAGCAGGCTCGCCAGATTCTCGATGTCGTTCTGGTCGGCCTTCATGTGATTGGTGTAGCAGCAGTCGCAGCCCATGGAGATGCCGGTGAGCTTGCCCATGAAGTGGTCCTCCAGACCGGCCCGGGTGACCTGACGGGCATCGTACAGGTACTCCGGCCCGATGAAGCCCACCACTGTGTTCACGAGGAAGGGCTGGAACCGTTTGGCAAAGCCGTAGCACCGGGCCTCCATGGTCACCTGATCCGTGCCATGGTGGGCATTGCTGGAAAGTTCCGAGCCCTGACCGGTTTCGAAGTACATGACGTTGGGCCCTTCGGCGGTGCCGTCTTTCAGCAGAAGCTGACGTGCCTCCTCCAAAGTGGCGGCATTGAAGCCGAAGGCTTCGTTGCCCTTCTGAGAGCCTGCGATGGATTGGAAAATCAAATCGCAAGGGGCACCGGCCCGAACGGCCTTCATCTGGGCGGTGACGTGGGCAAGCACGCAGATTTGGGTGGGGATTTGCCAGTGTTCCTTGATTTCTTGAAAACGGCGCAGGACCTTGCCCACCTGCTCCGGGGAGTCGGTGACGGGATTCAAGCCAATCACTGCGTCACCGGCACCAAAGCTGAGGCCCTCCAGTGTGGAGGCGGTAATGCCCTCCGGGTCGTCGGTGGTGTGGTTGGGCTGGAGTCGGCAGGACAGCGTTCCGGGCAGACCGATGGTAGTGTTGCAGTGGGCGGTAACGGTGATTTTCTGGGCGGCGTAGATCAAATCCAGATTGCTCATCAGCTTCGCCACCGCCGCTATCATCTCCGAAGTCAGTCCACGGCTGAGCTTGCGGATATCCTCACCGGAGGTGGTCTCCGACAGAATCCACTCCCGCAGGTCAGACACTGTCCAGTTTCGGATTCGAGCGTATACCGTCTCGTTCACATCGTCCTGAATGATTCGAGTGACCTCGTCCTCCTCGTAGGGCACGGCAGGGTTTTCCCGAAGGTCGCACAGGGTCACGGCGGACAGAACCACCTTTGCCGCCACCCGTTCCTGTGCGGTCTCAGCGGCCAGACCGGCAAGCCGGTCGCCGGTTTTTTCCTCGTTGGCTTTGGCAAGCACATCCTTGATATCCCGGAAGGTATAGGTCTTGCCAAGTAATGTGGTCTTCAATTTCATGCATAAACCCCTTGTTATTGTTGCAGTAAATTATCGTTTAGCGGTCTAGCACCGCAAAACAAAATTCTTTGTCATTGCGAGGAGCGAAGCGACGTGGCAATCCGTTCTCTACACACGCTACCGAATAAGCGGATTGCCACGCCAGCGTGCGCGCTGGCTCGCAATG
>JAZQIN010000031.1:0-1816 GCA_045541155.1 Faecousia sp. | reverse complement strand
CCCAGTGCGCACACTGGGCGGAGAGGGTGTCCTATCATTGTTTTGACACCCTCTCAGTCAAAAATCAAAGATTTTTGCCAGCTCTCCCAGAGGGAGAGCCAAGTTTGGTGCGGAGCAATCTTACACCGCTAAACAATAATTATTAACAAAAATGGGGGCAAACACATGGGCATCGAATTTGAGATGAAGTATTCCGCCACGGCGGCGCAACAGGAAGCCATCATGGAGGCCTATTCGCTGGAATACCGCGCCTTCCGGATGGAGACCACCTACTACGATACTCCGTCGGCATTCCTGTCGGACCGGCGCATTACCCTCCGCCGCCGGATGGAAAATGACGTCTCAATTTGCACCGTCAAGACCCCCATCTCCACCTGCGGTCGTGGGGAATGGGAATTAGAATGCGATTCCATTGAGGAAGCGATTCCGGAGTTATGTAAACTTGGTGCACCTGAGGGGCTTATGACCCTGACCGGGGAGGGTATCACACCGGTATGTGGTGCCCGATTCCAACGGCAGGCCGGAGCGCTTATCTTCCGGGAAAGCCAGCTGGAGCTGGCACTGGACCGGGGAATCCTGATAGGCGGCGACCGGGAGATTCCACTGTGCGAGGTGGAGGTGGAGCTGAAATCCGGCAAACCGGAGGATGCGGTGGCCTTTGGTGCCCTGCTGGCCCACCGATTCGGTTTGACCGCCCAGAAACACAGCAAATTCCGCCGGGCACTGGCACTGGCGAAAGGAGAAGAACCATGAGCTTTGACGGGTTTTTTGAAAAATATGACCGACTGGTGCTGTTCGACACCGAGACGACCGGTCTGGAATTCAGCCGGGATGAGATCATCGAATTTTCGGCGGTGGTGCTGGAGCGGCAAGGCGTGGTGCGGCAGTACGACGAACTGGTGACCCTCAGTCCCGGGGGCTTCGTTCCCACCAAGATTCAGCAGCTCACCGGCATTACCGACATGGACATCCGTGAACGTGGTCTGCCCAAGACCCGTGTGTGCCGGGATATCGCCGAGATAATCAGTGGAAATACCCTACTTTTGGCGTATAATGCCCATTTTGACCTGAGTTTTCTTTACTATATGCTCCTTCGGGATGGAGACCCCCAGATTCTGAAGGGTAAGGACAAGCTGGACCTGCTGACGGTGTACCGTGACCGCAGGCCCTATCCCCACCGGCTCAGCAGCGCCATCGAGGCTTACGGTCTGTCCGGCAAGGTGGTCAATTCTCACCGGGCCATCGATGATGTGATGGCAACGGTAGCAGTGATGGAAAAAATGATAGCGGAACGGGACGACCTATTGAATTATGTAAACCTATTTGGCTATCTGCCCCAATTTGGCATTGACGGCCGCCCCATCGGCTCCGTTACATATAAACCTCAACCCAGCGATCTGAAAACACCATTGTATAAAAAATAAATGATTGTTCACCGGCGTATCGCCGGAATGCAGAATGCAGAATGCGGAATGCAAAATGGTTGGGCACCTCTAAAAACTCAATTTCGAGTGGGTGCCCAGGAATTTTGCTTCAAATTATGTGGTAAAAACCGCAGGAATACTGGATGTATTTCAAGGTTTTTATAAGCATAAGTGGGAGCAAAAGAACGGGAACTTCGCCGAAAGGGAGTTTTTAGAGGTGCCCGGTTGTATTTCCTTAAGAAATGATTATGAATTGTCGGCAAAGCCGACACATTCATTCTGCATTTTGCATTTTGAATTTTGCATTGCAGTGCGTCAGCACTGAAATAAACGATAATTTACCTGAACCAAGGAGGAAAATACACATGATTAACCAAACCGCTTATGAATTA
>JAZQIN010000030.1:0-42456 GCA_045541155.1 Faecousia sp. | reverse complement strand
TCTTTTTTATTTTCTGAGAATCTATTCGCCAAGCCACGCAAAAGCGTCATTGTTATGCACCCATTTATTAGTCCTTCAAAGAGGATACCATGATGGTAGGTACCTGCGTAATGGCGTATTTCAAGTTAAAGCTGTCGAATGATGCTGTTGTAATCATCCGGTGACAGCTGGGCATAGAAGCCGCTCCCCACGAAAGCCACATCATCGATGGCAATCAGCTTGGACTTCTGTCCATAGGTAAAATTGACTACGCAGTTGCAGCCATTGTTAATTGCGGTCTGGGCCATCAGCTGCTTCAGGTCATTGAGGTTGCGCATCTGCGCACCAAATCCGCCGACACGGGTATCTGCAGTGAACCGTTTAATGGCCCGAGGATGATCGCCCTCAATGAAAATCACACCCATATGCGCAGTGACGAAGGCCATAAATCAAACCTCTCTTTCCATCAGAGTAATGAACTCCTGTCTGGCTGCTGTAAATCCGGGGATGTCGGCAGTGGCGCAGCCGATAACACGCCAGCCCTGCTGCGCATAGGCATTGATGGCCTGCTCCAGAATCATGGGGTCGAACTTGCCGGAGAACCACTTATCCTTCTGGGACAGAACCTTATACTCATAACGTTTTGTGCCAGTGGAGGGAGTGGCGGTATTGGTGCTGAAGTCGAAGTTTACACCTTGGGAATTGCTGGTCTGTGCAGGAGCAGGCGCACCTGCGCTCAGGGTAGCACCGCAGCGTGTACAGAACTTGCTGCCATCGGGCATATTATTACCGCAGGAATTACAAACCATATGTTTTCTACCTCTTCCGTGATTATTTGGAAGTAATTTACTTCCTTTTTCATTATATGACGTTTCGTGCGGATCGTCAATCACGGATTTGCTTCAGACTTGTTTCAGTTAATCGGGATATAATTGCGCCAAGGAGGAATCTGCCATGAAAAAAATGATATCTGTCAGTTTGATTTGCGCATTACTGTTGAGTGGCTGCGGCGTGCTGTCTGACTCCGCTCCGGTTTCCACGTCAACTACGCTCACCTCCAGTGAGGAAGCACCACCGCCAACCACCGGCCCTGTAGAGATGGATTTCGCCAAAACAGACGATGAGATGTTCACCGACAGGGATAGTCGGACGGATTTCGACGAGTCCAGTAGTACCATCATCCAGTTGGACGAGAATGCAGTCATTTGTAATAGCGCCTCCGTTCAGGTGGTGGGCACATCGGTAACCATCGGTTCGGATGGAATTTATGTACTTCGGGGAAATCTTGAGGATGGATCCATTACCGTGCAGGCCGACTCCGGTGATAAGGTACAGCTGGTTCTCGATGGCGCATCCATCACCAACACCAATGGAGCGGCGCTTTGTATAGAGGAAGCGGACAAGGCGTTCCTTACCTTGGCCGAGGACACCGAAAACAGTCTTTCCAATGGCGGAAGCTTTTCCGCTGATGAAAATATAGATGGGACCGTGTTCTCCAGACAGGATTTAACCCTCAACGGCACAGGCAGTCTGACGGTCACATCTCCTGCCGGACATGGAATCGTCTGCAAGGATGATTTGGTCATCACCGGCGGTACTTACCAAATACAAGCTGCCGCTCATGGTGTAGATGCCAATGACAGCTTCCGGCTCAATGGTGCAACCGTGACGATGGATGCTGGCAAGGATGGCATTCACGTGGAGGATAATGAGGACTCAACGACTGGCTATGTCTATATTTCCGGCGGTCAGTTGGATATCGAGTCGGAGGGCGATGGTATCAGTGCAGCTGTCTGGATGCAGATTGCCGGCGGCACCATCGACATTCTCGCCGGCGGCGGTCATGAAAACGGTGCCAGCCACAGCTCCGGAGGATGGGGCGATTTCATGGGTGGTGGCCACGGCGGCATGGAAAACCCACCGCCTCGCCCGCGTGCGGTGCAGGCGACTTCCGAGGAAACAAGCACCAGTATGAAAGGCCTGAAGGCCGCTGGCGGCCTTCTAATTAATGAAGGGCATATCACCATCAATTCCGCTGATGATGCAATTCATTGCGACAGCATGGCAGTGATGAATGGGGGAACCATTCAAATTGCCACCGGTGATGATGCCATCCACGCGGAAACAAAACTTCAAATCACCGGCGGTACTCTTGCCATCTCTACCAGCTATGAGGGACTGGAAGCGGTAGATGTCCACATAACCGGGGGAGAGATTGATATGGTGTGTACCGATGACGGCATCAATGCCGCCGGTGGTACGGATGCCAGCGGCACCGGCGGACGGGACGAGATGTTTGACAAAGCGATGGGACCCGGCGGAATGGGCGGTGCCTCCAACGGCAGCATTGTCATTGATGGGGGAGACCTGAACATTCAGTCCTCCGGCGATGGCATGGATGCCAATGGATATTTGGAAATCAACGGTGGTAAGACGGTCATCTGTGGCCCCAATAGCGGCGACACCGCTACACTGGATTACGAGACCAGCGGTACCATCAACGGCGGTGTATTTATCGGCACCGGAGCGGCTGGCATGGCCCAAACCTTCAGTCACAACACGCAGGGCGTACTGGCGGTGCAGGTTGGACAAGGACAGTCCGGTGCGACCATTACCGTATCTGATAAGGACGGCAAGGAATTGATTAGCTATCAACCGAAGCTTGCATTTTCCGTCATTATCTTCAGCACCCCCGAGATAATCTCTGGGGAAACCTACCATATCACCATCGGAGAAGTGGAAGGGGATATGGAAGCATACTGAAAAAACGCCCCGGTCTGAGCACTCAGACCGGGGCGTGATGCAATATCAGGATTCGATTGCGCAGATGTGGAGTTGGGTGCCAGTGGGGAAACTGTGGTCGGTAGGGGCTACAACGGTAACGGTGTCTTCCGCAGTTCCGGGAATCATGCCGCTGGCATGAAGGTCAGCTAAACCAGCGCCATGGGTGAAATAATGGGTAAGGCCGCATGGGAAATCCTTTCTTAGATGATATTCCACCAAGGCGGTACCACAATTGAAAGGGTTAGACATAAGGAAACCCTCAAAAACAATCACGTCTCCGATTTTGAAAGCGGCTTTCGTGGTGACGGCACCTTCACTGACCGGAGGAACATAGAGGAAGAACTGAACATGACCGTTTTTAGGGCGAAGGAAGTTTTGGGTGATGGTTTCCTGAGGCTGAGTGGTGGTGATTACCACCGACATGGCATTGGAAACGGCCTGTTCTTCGAGGTTATTGACCGCTTCGCTCATTGTCTCCCAATCATTACCTGAGCAGATGTGGTCTTCGGGCTGTCTGCGGTACAGCATGTCGGTGTATTCAACTACGCCTTCCTCCTCGTAATCCGCCGGATACTGCAGTACTTTTCCGGTTTCGTCATGAGCGGTAAATCCGTTTTTGAGGCGTGCAGAGGTGATGTTTGTGCCTAGACCCACATGGAGCATCATGGTGTTGTTGTCAAGTCGGATTGCGCCCTGGTTCAATGTACCGTCATCGACGGTGGAGTTGCTGATGTACAGGGAATTGTTGGTTTCCCCAGGAACACCACGAATAATGATGGATCGGTCGCAGTTGGATGCATCGAAGGTACAGCCGTCCACATAGGCCTCCGTGTTGGCACCGATGAGGTACATTGCGCCGGTGCTGTAGCCTTCACCGCCGAAATCGAAGGAGCCGGAGTAGTTGCCCCCCCGGATAACAGCGTCGTTGATGAACGCCTCTCCATTTTCGCCGTGATAGAGAACAAAGCCGCCGTAGGTGAAGCCGTTGTAAGTTCCACCGTTGACATAGAGCTTGCCACGATTCCATATGGCGGTGTAGGTCGCATCTGCAGTCACATTTTCAAGAACAGCAATGCCGTTATTGTCCACCGCAACAGAACGCCTTTCGGTGATGTCTTGGTAGTAGTTGGCGTCACCGGTAATCTGGCTGTCCTTTACCTTTGCGCTAGCATTGACATTGATATAGATGCCTTTAGCACGAACGTTATTGCTGCCGCTGGTCACAGCATGGATGGAACAGCCCTCGACGGTAACACACCCTTGATTCAGAAAAACAGAATAAGTGTCATGAGTGGCAGAGCTTGCGTTAATGGTAGAGCCTTCAATTTTGGCAGTTCCGTTACTCATACATACCGCATACGCTACCTCTGCGTCTGAATCGGCGGTGAGAAGGGAATTTCTGATAGTTAAATCACCACTGGCGCTGTAGACAGCAAAGGTGACATCTGTTCTGGAATGACAGCTGATGGTGGAACCTTCTGTGGCTATCGAACCCATCCCGTAAATCGCCTGACAGAAGTTTCCACACTCTGCGGTCACCGTGGATTGCTGGATTTTCGTACGGGTCGCCTGTGTCTGAATGCCTTTGACGAGGGTGTTGGACTCGGTCTCGCCATTGATTGCTGACACAGTGGCGTTGGAGATATCCAACAGGGGACAGGTGCTGGTGGCCTTGATGGCGATGAAGCCGCTGGGCTGGTAGCCGCTGATCTGGCAGGTAGTGCCGTCCAGCGTCAGACTGCCAGCGGCCTGAACCAAATAGAGCTTCGTTGCCGTTGCGCCGATGGTCCGCTGGAGAGTACCACCTCGAATGGTAACAGCGGTACTCTCTGCCAGCTCCAGACAGCCGTCGCCGGTGAAGGACAGCTGCCTGTCCGCCAGCTCCAGCGTAACGTCCCTGCTGATGATGATCGTGGCTTCTGTAGCTTCGTCAGCCAGAGAGTAGACTGTGACGGAGCCGGTGCAGCCGGTTACAACTTTAATCTTTGCAGTGGTGCTGTCTGTCAGCGCATGGTTGGTTGTGCCGCTGTTGATGTCGGTGATAGCATCGGACAGACTGGCGTAGTAGAGAGTCGTGCAGTTGTTCATAATGGTTCCTCCTGAAAATGATTTTGATATGAAAACACGCTCTGTTCTGTGACCTGAGGACAGTACGTTTAAGCTTCCAAAGGGTTCTGAGAAGCGGTGCCTGGGTGAGGCTTTTGTCCATATTGGCCAAAACAATGTGTCATATCCATTGGGAAATGGGTGAAAGTTTGTTTAATTTTATAACCAGAAAATGCTTGACTGTCACATATAACGGTAGTATACTAATGGTGTAAACAAGGATTTACTCCCAGTGATTTTTATCCTGAATGGATGAATAATGATGAAAGAACAGTACATTGAGGCCAATATGGATGTGATTGAGTTTGATAATGTAGACATCATCGAAACAAGCCCTAAGCCGGATCCATTTGAAACTGAGCCCGGCACTTATTCAGGTAGCGGATTCCTCTAATTAATGCCCCTCTCGAAGCATTACTTCGGGAGGGGAGTATTTTAAGCACCTGACGCTTACTAGTCTTTTCACACATCACGGTACAAATAAAAAAAGTTGCCCCCAAAGGTGCAACTCCAAAAACTAATTCACTCTTTTCAAATCTTTTCACGATATATATTTTCTTTTTGCGCACATATATCCCGGCCTGCTGTGGTAGGCCGGATTTCTTTTTCGAAACATTGACAATTTCGGATGATTCCATTATACTATATTATGACATACAATGCGGAGGAACCCAATATGGTCATTAAATGGAACGTTACTATCCCCAAACTCACCGGCGAAAAGACCCGTCGGGCCTATATCTATTTGCCTGATTCTTACGATACTGACAGGAATAAACGCTATCCGGTCATGTATATGTTCGATGGGCACAATGTGTTTTTTGATGAAGATGCTACTTTTGGTAAGTCTTGGGGAATGAACAAGTATATGCAGGAGACCGGCAAGGAACTGATTATCGTAGGCGTGGAGTGCAACCATGACGGCAATGGCCGTATCATCGAGTACTCTCCCTTCCACTACGAAAATGCCACTATGGGCAAAATCAAAGGCAAGGGCAGTATTTATATGAACTGGCTGGTCAAGACGTTGAAGCCCTACATCGATGCGACTTATCGTACGCTCCCGGATAGGGCCAACACCATTATTGCAGGTTCTTCCATGGGCGGTTTGATGGCGCTGTACGCTGTTTCCGTATTCAACCATGTATTTCAGAGAGCAGCTTGCCTGTCTCCCAGTCTTTGGATTGCCCCCGGCAAGGTGCTGGAAATGGTGGCTCGGGCTCGAATCAAAAACGACACCTGTGTGTATCTGGATTATGGTTCTCTTGAGATGTTCAATCATGCGGCCAATGCGGAATCTCTTATTTCCAGCGGTCATCTACTGCTGACGAAACGGGTGAATCTGGCTTTTCGCATCGTTCCCGGCGGCACCCACAGCGAGGCCTCTTGGGAACAACAGATTCCAATTTTCATGGATTGTCTGGGGCTGTAAGGAGATACTATGGAGATACGTTATTTCAAGCATTGGAGTAGCCACCTGGGACGGGATATGGAATTCAAGGTCTATGGTCATGCGGGGCGGCCTGTCATGTTCATTCCCTGCCAGAGCGGACGGTTTTATGATTTCGAGAATTTCCACATGGTGGATCATTGGGCGAGTTGGATTGAAGAGGGACGCTGTACCGTCTATTCTATCGACTGCATCGACGATGAGGCCTACGCTTGCTTTGAAGGTGACTGCCGCTGGCGCATCGAAAACCACGAGCGTTGGTATAATTACGTGATTGAGGAGCTGGTGCCCTACATCCGTCATCTCAGCGGTGAACGCAATGGCTACGATCAGGGCATCATGACTTTTGGCTGCTCTCTGGGTGCCATGCACGCAGCGAATCTGTTTTTCCGTCGGCCTGACCTGTTCAACGCCGTATTCGCCATCTCTGGTGTGTATGATTCCAAGATGTTCTTCGGCGACTACATGGATGACATCCTTTATCGCAATACTCCTGTGGAGTACCTTCGGGGGATGTCCGATGACCACTACTACAAGCGAATGTACAACGCTCGACAGATGCTGTTCGTGGTAGGGCAAGGGGCGTGGGAGGAACCACTGGTTCACAGTACCCGTTGGCTTGAGGATGTGCTGCGCAGTAAAGGCATCCATGCGCAGGTTGATTACTGGGGTTACGATGTGGATCATGACTGGCCCTGGTGGTATAAGATGGTGGCCCATTATGCGCCCCGATTCCTGTACTAATAGGAGAATATTATGAAGAATTTTGTGTTCATTTCGCCGAATTTTCCTACGAATTATTGGAAGTTCTGTGCGGAGCTGAAAAATAACGGCCTCCGGGTTCTCGGCATTGGAGATTGCCCCTACGATGAGCTGACGCAGGATTTGCGGGAGTCTATCCATGAGTATTATAAGGTCAGTTCTCTGGAACGGTACGAAGAGGTTTTCAAGGCCGTAGCTTTCTTCACCTATAAATACGGTAAGATTGACTGGCTGGAGTCTAACAACGAGTACTGGCTGGAGCGTGACGCACAGCTGCGCACCGAATTTAACATCACCTCTGGCTTTAAAAGTCACCAGATTGACTATATCAAACGCAAGTCTGCCATGAAGGCCTACTATGCTAAGGCCGGCATTCCCACTGCCAGATATCATCTGGTCAAGGGCTATGAGGACGCCGCAGAGTTTGCCCATATGGTTGGGTATCCTGTGGTGGTCAAGCCGGACAATGGTGTGGGAGCCAGCCAAACCTATCGGCTGCGCAATGATGACGAGCTTCACTTTTTCATTGACCACATGGATGAAAATGTATACATTATGGAGGAGTTCGTCAACGGTTATGTCCGTACCTATGATGCAATCATCAACTCCCGGGGAGAACCGATTTTTGAGTCCGGCAACATCACCCCCCGGTCCATCATGGATGTTGTGAACGATCAGGGCGAGTCTATTTATTATATTGTCAAGGACCTGCCGGATGCGATCCGGGATGCGGGACTCCGAACGGTGAAGGCCTTCGGTGTACGTAGCCGGTTTGTTCATCTGGAGTACTTCGTGCTAAACGAGGATCAAGAAGGACTGGGTAAAGCCGGTGATATCATTGGTCTGGAGGTCAATATGCGTCCGGCTGGTGGCTACACTCCTGATATGTACAACTTCGCCTACGAGACAGATGTGTACAAAATCTGGGCAGACATGATAGCTTTCGACAAGAGCACGCTGTCTATGGATCGGCCTCGCTACAATTGCGCTTTTATGGGCCGCCGGGATGGAAAGGCCTACAAAATGGATCACGATGCTATCATGTCCAAGTATGGTATCGGCATGAAGATGTGGGGTCGCATCCCCGAGGCGTTGGCAGGTGCTATGGCAAATCAGATGTATGTGTGCAATTTCAATACTGAGGAAGAAGTTCATTCCTTCTTCCGGGAGTTGATGGAGTGAATGAACATAAGGAGGTGCGCCCCATGGAAAAGGAAAGGTTGACACAGATTGCGGATCTTTTTAAGGCCTTTGGCGATCCGACACGGGTGCATATCCTGTGGTTGCTTTTGGATCAGGAGCTGTGCGTTGGAGATATCGCGCAGGGAGTCGGACTGACCCAGAGTGCAGTGTCTCACCAGTTGCGGTTTTTGAAGCAGATGCATCTAATCAAATTCCGCAGGGAAGGGAAGAATATTCTCTATTCTCTTGCGGATGACCATGTGCGGACGATTCTGCAGATGGGTCTGGAGCATATATTGGAATGAAATATGGGCGTACGGCCAAACCCTATTAGTTTTGCCGTGCGCCCATGTCATATTCCAGTAACTTGGTAAGAAAGTCGATTGAATAACGAATGTGTTTTGTTTTCTCCTTGCTTTGGGGTATGCTGAAAAAGATGATATCCCAGTCTGGGAAAAGGTGCTGATACCGCCGAAGCACGCAGAGCGCCAGTTCACTTATTTCTGATTGACTTACCTGATTGATAATTATTTCGTCCAATAAAATCACCTCACAGTACATTATGATAACACCTTGTTTGTATATATTCAAGTATTAAATTGTTATAATGTTATCAATATGTGTGCGAGGTGTTAGTATGGCAACGAACAAGATTCAAACTGGAATTCGATTTGAGCCTGAGCTGTTGTACAAAATTACATATATCGCCAAAGAAAACAAGCGCTCTCTTAATGCACAGCTGGAGTATCTGGCGCAAATGTGCGTGCGAGAATTTGAATCTTCCAATGGTATTATTGCTGTGGACGATGAAAAACTGTACAATAAATGAAATAAATGGTTTATGCCGCTGCCTCCTGGCAGCGGCATTTGTGCTTGATAATGGAATACTATGTCACTCCGAAGGAGCGTAGCGACCGTGGGAATCCGTTTCCTCTACGGATTGCATGAGGTACGGATTGCCACGGCCCTACTGGGCCTCGCAATGACATGCGTTTTTTGTAATGTTGTGCCGACTACGCTAAACGATAATTTATCGAAAAGGGTTACTTGGGAATAATGATGGTCAGCACAATTTCGTCCTCGGTTTCCCGGCGTTCTGATACAGCACTGATACCACTGAGCTGAATTTTCGCCAAACTTTGGGTCAAATCATTGAGAAAACGTCCGATATTTGGTTTTGACGAAACCTTCTGTCGTCCAGCCAATTGCTGCTCAATCAGATGCTCGGTTCGAGCTACGCTCATATGCTCCTGCGAAATCTGATGGACCAGACGCAGTTTATCCTCCTCGGACGGGATTTTAAGTAATGCCCGGGCATGACGTTCGGTCAGTCCGCCTTCCCGTATCATCTGTAAGACCGTGGGGCTGTGCCGCAGGAGACGCAGCTTGTTTGCGATGGCACTTTGACTTTTTCCAAGCAGTTTTGCGGTTTGGTCCTGACTCATAGACCACTTATCCATCAAAGCGCAGATACCTTGGGCTTCTTCAATAAAATCCAAATCTCTACGATGAAGATTCTCAATCATAGCCGCCATACCGGATTCCTTTTCGTCCATAGTCATCACGATACAGGGAATCTCCGATAAACCGGCCTGTCGTGCAGCTCGCAGACGGCGTTCGCCGGCAATCAGTTCGTATCCGCTGGAGATACGACGTACTGACAAGGGCTGCAGGATGCCGTGGCGAAGGATTGATTCTGCCAGCTCATCCAGTGCCTCCTTTTGAAAAACACGCCGGGGCTGGGCGGGATTGGGTTGAATAGCCCTTGCGGGCAGAAACACCACCCGTCCGGTCTCCATATAGGTTTTCAGTTTTTGACATTGCATAATGTTTCCTCCTGTTTCTTCGCTTTCACATCATTTTACCCGTTGCTCAGTATGAAAACCCACGAATCCACAGGGGGCTTGTTCGGAAATGACTGGTGGAAATATGTGTTTTCATGACTTTTCCAGCTAAATTTCATGTAATATCTTCCTATTGTCCGAAATTCACAAATTATTCACACCAGCGGATTGACATAAAATCTGTGCTGTGGTACAATTTAGTCATACTACGGATGGAGAAAGCTGACTATGATTGAGTTTGTGAATGTTAAAAAATCATATTCCGTAGGCACCAAGGCTCTGCGTGGTGTGTCAATGCAGATTGAGGATGGAGAGTTTGCCTTTCTGGTCGGGCCCTCCGGCTCTGGCAAGTCCACCATCATCAAGCTGATTACCGGCGAGCTGAAGCCTACATCCGGCTCGGTCCATGTGAATGGATATTCTCTGGAACGGATTCGGAAACGGGAAATTCCTTACCTGCGCCGTACTGTCGGTGTTGTATTTCAGGATTTCCGATTGATTGACAATATGACGGTTTACGACAATGTGGCGTTTGCAATGCGTGTCGTTGGCGCTAAGTCCCAGGAGATTCGTGACCGTGTGCCTTATGTGTTGGATCTTGTGGGCATTGAGAGCAAAAGCCGCCGTCATCCCGGTGAACTTTCCGGTGGTGAGCAGCAGCGTCTGGCTATTGCAAGAGCATTGGTCAACAACCCTTCCACCATCATCGCCGATGAGCCCACCGGTAATCTGGATCCGGCCAGATCTCTGGAGATTATGACGCTGTTGCAGGAAATTAACAATTTGGGTACCACCATGTTGGTTGTCACCCACGAGCAGCATCTCGTAAATCAGTTCGGTAATCGGGTCATCACCATCGACGAAGGCCTGATTAGCAGTGATAAGGTAAGACAATATGAAAATCAATAATATCGGTTACTTGCTGAAAGAAGGCATTCGGGGCATTTTTCTCCACGGTTTTATGTCCTTTGCCGCCATCGTGGTCACGGTGGCCTGTCTACTGATTGTGGGCAGCTTTTCTATTCTTGTATATAATGTGAATATCATGGTCGAGGAGCTGGACCGTTCCAACGAAGTGCTGGTCTACATCGATGAAGATTTCTCCGAGGAGGAGGCCAACAGTGTCGGCACTCAGATAAATCGGATTGAAAACATCTATCGGGCGGATTTCGTCACCCGCGAGGAGGCGCTTACCGATTTTATCGCCGACCATGACAATGACCCTGCATTCAATGGTGTGCAGGCAGAAGATTTGCGCCATCGTTTTGTTGTCAAGCTGACGGACAACAGCCAGATGGAGCAGACCGTCACAGAGCTGGAGGCAATCAACGGAGTTGCAAATATCAACGCCCCTTACGAGCTGGCTGAGGGCTTTACCACCCTACGAAATGTGCTACAGCTTGTGTCTGGTGGTATCATTGCAGTATTGCTGCTGGTATCGCTTCTGATTATCTCCAACACCGTCAAGCTGTCTATGTACGATCGCAAGGACGAAATTGCGATTATGAAGATGGTCGGTGCCACCAATGGCTTTATCCGACTGCCCTTTGTGGTGGAAGGTTTTCTGTTGGGTATGGTAGGTGCCGGTGTGGCTTTTGGTCTGGAATGGTTGCTGTATGATTTGCTGCTGAATAAGATCAATACGGTGGGTGGCTTTGCGGAGCTGTTCCAGCTGGTTCCCTTCAAGGACCTGCTGTTACCCATGGTTGCCACTTTTGGTGCCACTGGCCTGTTCGTCGGCATTGTTGGTAGCTGGACTTCCATCCGTAAGTTTATGAACGTTTAACTTAGGAGGCAGGATGAAAAATCGTAAATTTTGGGTCTCTCTAATTGCTGGAATCCTTGCCGGTGTGATGGTTTTTTCACTGCTGGCAGGCTTGTTTGCCAGCAATGCCAGTGCGACGGTTACCTCCAGCGAGCTGAAAGAGCAGCTGGACGCATTGGAGGCTGAAAAGGATCTTATTTCCAATCAGCTGGCTGATTTGGAAAAACAGCAGTCCGATAATTTCAGTGATATGGAGAGCATTATCAATCAGAAAGCGGTCATCGACCAGCAGGTAGCGTTGCTGTATGCGGAAATCTCCAATGTCAACAGTCAAATTGCGGCCTATAGTTTGCTGATTGCGGACAAACAGGCGGAGTTGGATGCGGCGCAGGCCCGTCTGGATTTGCTCAGTGAGCAGAATAAGGATCGGATTCGTGCCATGGAGGAGGAGGGAGAACTTTCCCTCTGGTCTGTAATCTTTGAGGCAAACAGTTTTTCTGATCTTCTGGATCGCATTGAAATGGTGGACGAGATTGCCCGGGCAGACCGGGAGCGTCTGGAAGAAATGAGTCAGGTGGCGACGGAGGTCGAGGCTGCTAGAGATGCGCTGACGGTAGAAAAAGAAGCGCTGGAGGCGGTCAAAGCAGAGTTGGAAGCTTCCCAGGTTGAGTTGGATGCAAAAAATGCTGAGGCGGATAAGCTGCTGGCTGATCTTGTAGAAATTGCAGAGGATTTAGAATCGCTCCATAACCAATTTGAAAAAGAGGAAGAAGACTTCCTGGATCAAATTGCCCAGAAGGAGCAGGAGTACAACGATAAGGTTGCGGAGGAAATCGAGTCCTCGCGTCAGGCCTCCATTCAAGCCTCCATCGATGCATCTATTGAGGAGTCCATTGCGGTATCGATTTCCGAGTCTAAGCATCAGCAGTGGCTGGAAGAGTCTCGCCGGGAGGAAGCCAATAAAAAGCCCACCAGCGGCGGTAGTCATGGTTCTTCCCAGAATCCCTCTGGTGTCGTGTGGCGTGTACCCTGTGATTATGTCCGTGTGTCCAGTCCCTTTGGTTACCGCTGGCATCCCACTACCGGCGAGTGGTCCATGCATAGAGGTGTGGATCTGAGCGCTCCTAAGGGTACCCCCATTTATGCCAGCCGCAGCGGTTATGTGACCATTGCTTCTTATCATAAGACTGCTGGTAATTATGTGACCATCAACCATCAGGATGGCTACTCCAGTGTCTATATGCATATGACCCATTATGTGGTTGGGGTGGGGGACTACGTTAAGGCCGGACAACTTATCGGCTATGTAGGCTCCACTGGACGTTCCACCGGTCCTCACCTGCATTTCGGTATTTCTTTTAACGGAACGTATGTGAATCCTATGGACTACATAGGCTAATATCGTAATCTTTCCCACAGCCCATCGGCTGTGGGAAAATCATATTTGAGGTGCTACCATGAAGAAGAATGTGTTGAAAATCCTATCCTATATTCTGGTTGCGTTCATTGCTGCGACGACAACTATAATTTGCTTCCTGTTTTCCCAGCGAAATCAGATTTCCAAGCTGGATGAGCTGCAGGCACTGCTTGATGAATGCTATATCGGCGAAATCAATCAGTCTGCTTTGGATGATGCTGCTGCAGCAGCAATGGTGGAGGCATTGGATGATGAATGGAGCTACTATATGACCGGCGAGGAGTATCAGCTCTATCTGGACTCCGCCTCCAATTCCTATGTTGGAATTGGAATCACCGTTCAGGGGCGTGAGGACCAGCAGGGGCTGGATATTCTGGAGGTGACGCAGGGGAGTCCGGCGGCCGAGGCTGGTGTGATGGTCGGTGACCGCTTGATAAAAGTGGATAAGACCTCCGTTTTCGATATGGACATTAGTGAAGCTGCGAATCTTATTCGAGGCGAGGAGGGGACCTCTGTGGATGTGACGGTACTGCGAGGGGAACAGGCGCTTTCTTTTACTTTAGAGCGCCGCAGATTTAATACGCCGGTGGCTACCGGCCAGATGCTGGAGAACGATATCGGTCTGGTCAGAATCGAGAATTTTGACCAGCGGTGCGCCGTAGAAACCATCGCAGCGGTGGAAACACTACTGGAGCAGGGCGCAAAAGGGTTAATATTTGATGTTCGCAATAATCCGGGCGGCTACAAAGATGAGCTGGTAGCGGTGCTGGATTACTTGTTGCCAGAGGGCGAGATTTTTCGAGCAGTCAGTTATACCGGTCGGGAGGAAATTGACCAATCCGACGCTTCCTGCGTTGATATTCCGATGACGGTACTGGTGAATCTGAATTCCTATTCGGCAGCGGAATTCTTCGCTGCCGCGCTGGATGAATATGATGTCGCAACCATAGTAGGGGAGAAGACCTATGGAAAGGGGTATTTTCAGAGCACATTCCAGCTGAGTGACGGATCTGCGGTCAATCTGTCTATCGGAAAGTATTACACGCCAAACGGAAAGAGTCTGGCTGGTGTCGGTTTGATACCGGATGTTGTCGTGCCGGTGGATGAACAGACTGAAGCGGCGATTTATTGGGGCACCCTTAATCCAGAGGAAGATCCACAGCTTCAGGCGGCAATAAATTCCTTTGGAGGTTGATTTTTTCCTTGACGAAACGATAAATAAGCTCTATAATAGAAAAAGCTATGGAATAATCTATGTCAGAAAGGATCTTTCGTTATGGCAAAAGAATTTAAGATTACCAGTCTGCGTTTGGCAGATTTGGAAAAGGAACTGAACTACCTGAAGACTACTCGTGAGCGTGAAATTGCGGCAATGATTGCCGAAGCTCGCTCCTATGGCGACTTATCCGAAAACTCCGAGTACGATGCCGCCAAAAATGAGCAGGCAAAGCTCTATGGCCGCATTGCTGAGATTGAGGATATCCTGTCCCATGCGGTTATCATCGAGGACGAGAATGAGGCCACCGGTCGCGTAGGCCTCGGCTGCACCGTAATTGTGGAAGATGCCAACGGAAATCGTCGTTCCTACCGTATCACCGGCTCTCAGGAAGCCAACCCCATGGAGGGCAAGCTGTCTGATGACTCTCCCTTTGGTCGTGCCTGTGTCGGTAAGTCTGCCGGTGAGTCTTTCACGGTCAATGCACCCAATGGTACGTATACCATGACGGTCATTGAAGTAACGCGTGAGGGCTAAGCCATGGCAAAGTTTGTACCGCAGGCAGAATTGCCTGTTTCTGAGCAGGCCCAGATTCGCCGGGATAAGCTGGCAGCATTGCAGGCCGAGGGACGAGATCCGTTTATCATCACAAAGTTTGATTTTAATGCGGAATCTGCCGCCATCAAGGCTGATTATGAGGGTTATGAAGGTAAGGTTGTCCGCATCGCCGGTCGTCTAATGAGCAAGCGCGGACAAGGTAAGGTCATGTTCTGTGACCTGCAGGACTCCACCGGCCGCATCCAACTTTTTGTCAAAATCGATGAGATGGGCGAGGAGGAGTATGCTCGCTTTAAGAAGAACGATATCGGTGACATTCTTGGCTGTGAGGGCGAAGTCTTTAAGACCAAGACCGGTGAGATTTCAGTTCGTACCAGTTCTATTGTTTTACTGAGCAAGTCTCTGCTGCCGTTGCCTGAAAAATACCATGGCCTGACGGATAAGGAAATTCGTTTCCGTCAGCGTTACGTTGATTTGATGGTCAATCCTGAAGTGAAGCAGAACTTCATCATTCGCTCCAAGTTCATCAAGCATCTGCGCAATTATCTGGACAATATGGGCTATATCGAGGTCGAAACCCCGGTTCTGAACACCATTGCTGGCGGTGCGGCTGCCCGTCCCTTTATCACTCACCATAATACGCTGGACATCGATATGTATATGCGCATCGCCACCGAGCTGCCCCTGAAACGGCTGATTATCGGCGGCATGGACCGGGTGTATGAGGTTGGCCGCATTTTCCGCAATGAAGGTATGGATCCAAAGCACAACCCGGAGTTCACCACCGTGGAGCTGTATCAGGCTTATGCCGATTTCCACGATATGATGGATATTGCAGAGGGCGTTTACACCACCTTTGCCCAGGAGGTGCTGGGCACTTACGAACTGGAGTGGCTGGGACATAAAATCAATCTGGCTCCGGGCTGGCCTCGTATGACCATGGTCGAAGCAGTCCGAAAGTATGTAGGTATCGACTTCGATGCCATCACCGATGATGCTGAGGCTGTGGCTGCAGCCAAGGCAAAGGGCGTGGAGTTGGCTGATGCCGCTGAAAAGACCTGGGGCAATGCCCTTTATGCTTGCTTCGACCAGAGAGTTGAGGAGCATCTGATTCAGCCTACCTTTATTACCATGTATCCTGTTGAGGTCAGCCCTCTGACTAAGCGCAGCCCTCAGGATCCCCGACTGACAGAGCGTTTCGAGTTCTTTATTTGTAGTAGCGAAATGGGTAATGCCTACTCCGAACTGAACGATCCTATCGACCAGAGAGGACGCTTTATGAAGCAGGTGGAGCAGCGTGAACGTGGCGATGACGAGACCGAGATGCTGGACGAAGACTTCCTCAATGCCATGGAATATGGTATGCCTCCCACGGGCGGTATGGGTATGGGCATTGACCGTGCCGTTATGCTCTTTACTGGTGCGGATAGCATCCGCGAGGTCATCCTGTTCCCCACGATGAAACCCCTTGATTAAGAAAATGCCGTAAATATAGCGGTATTACTGGTTTTCCAAAGCCCCCTAAAACCGATTTACGACAAATAAAAAATAAAAACACCCTATGACCGTAAAAAATCATAGGGTGTTTTTGCATATCGTATTAAAAGGTAACGACAAATGAAGGTTATCTTTTTCTGTTTTTTCTTATACGAAGAATCCCCGTTCCTATTAGAACAACACTCACAAACAAAAATGATAACAAAATGATAAAGAGAATATTTCCGTTGGTCTGTTGCTCCCAGTTATAAAAATTTATTTTATAATAATTTTCTGACAAGTTAAACAAGTGGTTCACGATTTGTCCAGCAAAATAATAGGCCACAGTACTAAGTAACGTGCAGATGCCCGACTTGATATATGAATCAAAACGGAACATACATATAACACCGCAAAGGAAAACGGGACTAAATCCATAGCAGGTCATCTTTATTGCGGAGGTGAGCATAAACGGTTGCCATACATAAATACTTTGTAACAATGAAATTGTAAGAAAGAATGTCAGTACAATTGAAATCATAAATCTAACAATTTTGATTCTTGTTTTAGATAACAGCATAGGAAGAAACAACAATGTGTATCCCATTAAAGTTCCGATACATGCTGTTGGAAACCAAAACAAAGTATTTGTATATGCCGCACAGGTGTATAAAAGCAGACAAATCGAAATAAAGCTTGTTGCTGTAAAAACAAGCAGTTTTTTTGACTTAAAAAAGGATGAAAATGTCGGGATAAATGAGTAGGCACAAAGCAGTGCGGTTAATACAATGAAAAACCAAGACAACGTGTGGTTTACGGCAAGATTGCAAATAAAACAAATTAAGAGTGCAACTGCATATGATATTGTCGGAACCCAAAACCATGTGCTGCGAATCACACGAAACTTCCATGCTTCATGCTTAATCTTTCTTGAAGCTGTGTCAGTTGAGGCAGTAATCAATTCGTGTTCGCTGATATCGAGGACACGGCAAATATCGGCAATTAAAGTAATGTCTGGATAGGACACACCTCGCTCCCATTTACTTACTGCGCTTTCGGTAACAAACAGCATTTCCGCCAAGTCTTTTTGTGAATAGTTTTTCTCGGTTCGTTTGATTTTTATGAATGAACCGATTGTTTTTTTATCAGTCATATTTGACCACCTCCGCCCATCATTCTATGGCAACAAAAGATAACCGTCAATGGACTGTTAAGCCACCCTGTGTTTTTGTCGTGGTAGCGGCAATTTCAAGTTTATATACTGAAGATATTTTACCATAAAATTTCAGAATTTCAATATTTCCTGCAATCTTCATGAGATATATCGATTCTTATAGAATCTTTATTAAGAAAAGAGTAAAGATTCCTCTTGTAGCTTAAAGGGTAGAAAAGAGCCCCTATGTTGTTACCTCATTTCTCTATGAGGTACCGAAAGAGGTTAATCAACAGAAAACTCAAAGTCTGTAAGGCAAATTGAAAATTGCTTACCCCATAAACCGAGCGGCCAAAATCACTCGGTTTTCCTTTAATAATCCTTACGACATTTGCCAGTGGCGATTTGTGAAAACAAAAGGATAAGAATACTTGCAATCGATGTATTCATCTGGTAAAATAAAAAATGATTGGGGGGTTCCAAATGGATAAAAAAGCTTTGCGAATGTGCATCCGAGAAAAGAAACGTGCCATGACAGAGGAGCAAATCGACACAGCCAGCAGGCGGCTTGGAGAACTGTTTTTTGCCAGCGACAGCTATCGTCAGGCCGAAACCATATATGGTTACCTCCCTTATAACCAGGAAGTTCGGACAATTCCGATTCTGGAGCAAGCCTTGCGTGATGGTAAAAGGGTAGCGGTGCCGAAGGTATACGGCGAAGAAATGCGTTTTATTTATTTAGAAGATTTGTCATTGGTCGAAAAGGGCTACGCTGGGATTCCGGAACCGATTGGAGACAGTCCTGTAGCGAACGATGCGACGGCGTTGGTACTGATGCCCGGTCTGGCATTTGACCGCCAAGGACATCGGATTGGGTACGGCGGTGGGTTTTACGACAAATTTTTGTCAAAGGAACCATACCATCCGACAGTAGCGCTGTGTTACGAATTTCAGATTCTGGATTATCTGGAAACAGAAGAATTCGATGTGCCGGTGGATTGTGTTTTCTGGGCATAAGTTAGGAGCGTGAAGGGGAATGATTCCTGTTTTGATGATTGCAGCGCTGACTTTTGGGTGCTGTTTTCTTGTTGACAAATATTTTACGAAAGCTTTTCGAGGTAAGGTAGAGCACGCTTCCGGCCTTTCTGTGCGGCTGAACAAAAAGTATGCATCGTTTGGACTGATAATGTTTGCTCTTGGTGTTGCCGCCATTTTTGCGGGTATCAACGGCAGTGGCGTTGTACTCGGAATTGGCGGCGGTGTTGTCATGCTGGTTGGCGTGGGGTTGATTGTATATTACATGACTTTTGGTGTGTTCTACGATGAAAACGGATTCGTTCTTACCACCTTTGGCAAGCGTAGCACAACCTATCGCTATGGGCAAATCAAAGGGCAGCTACTTTACAATGCTTATGGAAATATTCTTATCGAGCTGCACATGAATGATGGGCGCACTGTGGGCTTGCAGGCCGGCATGAAGGGAGTATACCCATTCTTGGATAAAGCCTTTGCCGGGTGGTGCAGTCAAAAGATAATCGACCCAAGCAGCTGCTCATTCCATGACCCAGATAACAGTCTGTGGTTCCCGCTTGTGGAGGGAGAATGATGCATATTCCACAGGGTACAACTTCAGAGCTGGAACTGGTCACCTTTCAGCAAGCACTGAACGCCGCCAACACCCCCAGCCCTGATTACGATATCGAGAAATGGCTATACGCACCCAATTTTTACTCGGAGTATCGGTACATATTGGGCACAAGGGGACGACATCCACTGATTTGCATCGGCATCAATCCATCCACCGCAAAACCGGATGATTTGGACAATACGCTCAAATCCGTTCAGCGTATAGCCCACGGGAATGGCTTTGACAGCTTTATCATGTTCAATGTCTACGCTCAACGAGCCACTCGCCCAGACGACATGGAACACCAATGTAACATGGGCTTGCACCGGGAAAATCTGGAGGCGTTTCGCTATGTGCTTTCCATTTCCGAAAATCCGACTATATGGGCAGCTTGGGGGGCAATCATTGAAAAGCGGAGCTATCTGACGGATTGCGTTCGTGACATGGTGGCTGTTGGACAGGAATACGAAGCAAGGTGGTGCTGTGCCGGCGCCATCAGCAAGAAGGGCCACCCTCACCATCCGCTTTATCTGCGCAAAGACGAAATATTGAAGCCCTTCGATGTGGAAGGGTATCTGGAGGGACGCTGATGGATCCTAACTTGTGTGACAGCTGCTGGCATTTCGATTACGATGAAGAATACGATGAATATTATTGCATGATGGATTTGGACGAGGATGAGGTTTACCGCATTTTTTCCAGCCGTCAAAGCCGCTGTCCCTATTATCGGCAGGGCGATGACTACACATTAGCAAGGAGGCAGTGATGATGAAACGATTATGGGCACTGATGATGGCACTGATGGTGCTGCTGTGTGGCTGTGGGCAGGATGAAACACTAAAATCGTCCGTTGTGGTCACGACAGAGCCTACAACCGCCCCCATTGAAACACCTGAGGATTCGGTAACGCAGGATTATGCAGGTTATCTGCCGGATAGCCAGATTGAAGAATTGACAAATGGTGCCATCAAGGTCTATGAGCTTGATGGGGAGGGTTACCGAGGAGTCCTGCTATTGGGCGACAGCTTACTACTCCTATCCGGCGATGAAGATACAACCTTGACTGCTCTGGCACCGGATGGTACTTCGACTACCCTCGCACTGGAGAATCAGTTCCTGCTTCCGGAAGATATGACTATAATTTCAAAGCGGGGAGCTGTCGCTTACTACGATTTTGAGCGACAGGCAATGATTCTTTTGGACGAAACATTGAAGGAATTACAACAGGTGGCAATGCCGGAGGCAATGGTAGGGAAGCCGGTGGTAACCCCGAACTGGAGCCTGATTTACTACTTTACAGAGGATGCCCTTCGATGCCTGGATATCTCCACTGGGATTGACAGGATGCTCAAACAGATTCAATTTTCCAGTCAGGAGATTTATGCACTCCATTTTGACGGAACGTTGTTACAATGTTTGGTTATGGATGATGAATCCTTTAAAACCATGATGATTTCCGGAGAAAATGGAGCCCTGATGTATGAATCTGAAGATAGTCCCATCCTGTTCACCCATGCAGATCGGTATTTCGCCACTCATTATGATGGTGGGATCATCCAAAATCTTTTTGGTACTCTTGAGAGCGATATTCTTTGCCTGAATGTAGAGCATCCGCTTTACCTGAGTTCTCCAGAACTGTGGGCAGCGGTCACCTGCGCAGAAACCGATTCCGGTGTAATCCTTTCCTATTATGATTTGGAGACCGGATGTCGCTCCAGCGCAGTGACGCTTCCGGCGGAGTATGCTCCGGAGTGGATGATAGGAGATGTCCAGCGTAATGCTATCTGGTTTACGATGCTGGATGAAAACTTTGATACCGTGCTTTGTCGTTGGGATGTGGCTTCCAGTGAAACCGGCGAGACGGAGTCCTATGTGTCGCCGTACCATACGGAAGATGACCCGGATGTAGATGGTCTAAATCAGCTTATCCAGCAGGCCGATGCGCTGGGTCGGGAATATGGGATTCGAATCCGCATCTACGAGGATGCCATCAATGTGCAGCCTTCTGATTATACCTTTGAGCCAGAGCATTCTGTGGACGCATACAACCATTACCTGACGATACTGGAGGAGGCATTGGCCCAATACCCCGATGGATTCCTGAAAAAATTAGGCAGCACTTCAGATAATGGGAAGCTGACCATCAGTCTGGTTGGAGGAGCCTACGGAGAAAACAGCCTTGGCAGTTTGGATTCGGCAAATGGTGTACATTTCTACAATGACGGAGACGTTTATATTGCGCTGGTTATGGGCGATGCGTTCCTTGGAACGCTATACCACGAGCTGTTCCATGCCATCGACACCTATGTGCTGAGCCACTGCAATGTGTATGACGACTGGGAAGATTTGAATCCCAAGGGCTTTGAATACGATAATGACTATGTGACCAATCAGTTCCGTGAGGATTATCAGTATTTGGATGAGGACAGGTGGTTCATCGATATGTATTCCATGAGCTATGCCAAAGAAGACCGGGCCCGGATTATGGAATACGCAATGCAGGGGGAAAACGAGTTTTTCTTTGAGTCCAAGCATATGCAAACAAAGCTTCAGGTCCTGAGCAAGGGTATTCGAAAAGCATTTGGCTTAAAGAATACGCAAACACTTCCCTGGGAGCAGTACCTAAAATAAGATAAACAGGCGTGTCACAGCTGACACGCCTGTTTTGTTATTTTTACTTGGCATAGGTGGCAAAGAGGGACAGTACTTGATCTCGCTTGTAGCTGCCGGTGTGAATCATCAGAATCTTTCCGCCCTTTCCGATGACCACGGTCGTGGGATAGGCGGTTAAGCCGAATCCTTCCCGGAACCCGATATTTTCTCGAATCATGGGAAAGGTCATTCCCATTTCAGCCCGGAGGCTGCGAATCTGCTCCTCAGTATCCAGATGGCTCATGGTCAGCAACTGTATATCGTCGCTATAAAGCTTATAGGCCTCCTCAAAATAAGGAAATTCCGCTTTACACGGGGAACAATTCACATACCAAAAGTTTAAAATAACTGCATTTTTGCTCTTCAGCAGTTCCGACAACGTGTAGCTAATGCCGTCGGTGTCGGTCAGAGTAAAATCACCCATGGTGCTTCCCACCTTGTATTGGGCCTTACTGTGGTCGTTGGGCGTCATAATTGGGATGGTGGACAGGGTGATGTTTGTAGTCAGCGAGCGAAAGGTGTAGCTTTCTTTGCATTCATAGCCGGAGGGAAGATTGGAAAGCACCACCTTGTAGCTGCTACCGGGCATCAGATGAATCACAGCTTTGCCATTGGCTTCGGTAGTGGCGTTTCCGGCAGGCTTTGCGCTGTCGTCTACATATACCGTTACAGTTACATCCCCAACCGTGTTGCCGGATTTGTTGCGGATGGTCACAGTAAAATCCACCGGTTCCACAGGCTTGTTTGGATCCATCGCTCCACAGCGGTTGCACAGATAGTCACTTCCATAATCATGACCCAGCGGCTTTCCCATCACATTTTGGCACGCACTGCAGACTTTAGGCATCAGACAAGTTGCCTCCGTGTAGCTGTGGCCAGTCTCTGGGATTGTTTCTGCGTATGTATTTGCGCATTTGCCGCAGGTATAAGTGATGCCACCCTTGCTGACACAGGTAGGGGACGTTTGAGCCGTAACTTTAAAAACATGGGCACAGCTGGGGGTAGGATTGTCATGGTCAGGGATTGTTTTGCCGCACACTGTACACTTTCCGTTGGCGTAGCGGTGTCCCAAAGGCGAACCATCGGTTGCACCACAAATGCTACAGATTTTAGGGGAAGTACAGGTAGCAGCCATCATAATATGACCACTGGGAGCCAAATCCACTGTCTCGCAAAGACCGCACAGTGTGCAGGTGGATACCACATAACCAGAAGTGGTGCAGGTGCTTTGCTTTTCACTTGTAGTCTGGAAGCTGTGGTCGCAGTTGGCTGGTTCAATCGGAACATCCGGTTGCTCCATCGGTTCCGTTGGTTCGGTCGTTTCCACGGAAGGCTCGCTGGGCACGTCCACTGGTGGCTGGGGAGGGGCAGTGGTAACCGTGGTGGAAGCCTCAGTGGGGACGGTTGTAACTGCGCTTGTAGCAACGGTTTGGGATTTGGTGGTCTCGGTGGGGTGTTCGGCACTGGTATCACAGGCGGCTGCACTCACCAGAATGCCAAAAATCAATATCAGCCAGAGAATTCGTTTCATAAAGCGCCCGCTTTCTTTCTTGTATTAAAACAGCCGGTCTCGGACCGGCTGTCAATTATTGCTGCGTAAGAAATTGTTTGATTGCCATGAGCGTCTCATCACTGATGACGTGCTCAATGCGACAAGCATCCTCGGCGGCCACAGACTCATCTACTCCAATGAAGGTCAAGAGTCTGGTCAGTACCGTATGCCGCTCAAAGATAAGGGCAGCTGCCTCCAGTCCCTTATCCGTCAACGTCAGGAACCCATCTGCGTCCGTGGTGACATAACCGCCCTGCTTCAGCAATCCCATCGCACGGCTGACGCTAGGCTTGGAATAGCCCATATGCTCCGCAACGTCGATGCTGCGGACATTCGTGCTGCGCTGGGTCAGCAAATATATGGTTTCCAGATACATTTCAGCTGATTCGTGCAGAGCCATGGCAATCTCCTTGGTCATTATGATGATATCTAACTATACCATAGTTTGCTATGTTTTGCAATAGTTACAATTTCGGAAAAAAGATACAAAAATTGATGAAAGTGGCTTGACAAAATGCAGGAGCGCAGTTATTATATTAAAGGTTAGCAGAAGCTAATCGTTATTTCGACCAAGCAGTTAGCATAGACTAATTCCGAAGCAGGTGAAATATATGGATCTTAGGAATGCCGTTGAAGGCAAGGAGTACATCATTCGTGCCATTGAAACCGATGACGAGGAGCTTAACGCTTTTCTGTTTTCTTTGGGCTGTTACAGCGGTGAACCGATTACAGTGGTGTCGAAGCGCAAGAAAAGCCTGACTGTTTCCATCAAGGACGGAAGATACAACATTGACGATCAGCTTGCGGAGGCCATCCGCATCTGATTTACATGAAGACGACCAGTCCGGTCGTTTTCTTCACCGATTTAGTTAGCATTGACTAACCAACGTGCTTACCAGCCCATAGCGGTCTGTAAGGATATATGCCCGTATCAAGGAGGTAAAACCATGAGAATTGCTTTAACAGGCAATCCCAACAGCGGAAAAACCACGATGTATAACGCCCTGACTGGTCGAAACGAAAAGGTCGGCAACTGGGCAGGTGTTACCGTTGACAAGAAAGAACACCCCATCAAAAAGAGCTACTGCGCCGGTGCACATGAACTGATTGCTGTTGATCTTCCCGGTGCTTACTCCATGTCTCCGTTCACTTCTGAGGAGAGCATCACCAGCACCTATGTCAAAAATGAAAACCCCGATGTAATCATCAATATCGTCGATGCGACCAACCTGAGTCGGAGCTTGTTTTTCACCACCCAACTGCTGGAGCTGGGGATTCCGATGGTTGTTGCGCTGAATAAGGCGGATGTCAATGAGAAGAAGCAAACCGAAATCGATGTGGCAGGGCTGTCGGAAAGGCTGGGCTGTCCGGTGGTCGAGACGGTTTCCACCAATGCGGAAGGTTTGAAAGACGTAGTATCCGCCGCCATGGCGCTGAAGGGCAGGGGACAGAAGGCCCCTTACAATCAGGGAAGCGTTAATCTCGCCGATAAGAAAGCGGTTGAAGCTGCTGACCGGAAGCGATTTGAGTTCGTCAACAAGGTGGTCTCTAAGGTCGAAAAGCGCAAAATCAGAACCAGAGATAAGAATTATCAGGATAAAATTGATGCCGTCCTGACCAATCCTGTGGGCGGACTTGTGATTTTTGCCGCTGTAATGTTTCTGGTGTTCCAGATTTCTCAGGCATGGGTAGGCCCGTGGATTGCGGATTACCTTTGCGGTTGGATTGATTTGTTTGGTGAGTGGGTCAGCGGTCTGTTGGACAACGCCAATCCCTTGCTGGCCTCTTTGCTGATTGACGGTGTCATCGGAGGCTTTAGTGCGGTCATTGGTTTCCTGCCGCTGGTCATGGTCATGTACTTTATGATTGCGTTGCTTGAAGATTGCGGCTACATGGCCCGTGCTACCGTCGTTCTGGATCCCATTTTTAAAAAGGTTGGACTGTCCGGCAAGTCTGTGATTCCGTTTGTCATCGGAACTGGCTGTGCCATTCCCGGTGTCATGGCGGCCCGTACCATCCGTAATGAGCGTGAGCGTCAGGCTACCGCCATGCTGGCTCCGTTCATGCCCTGTGGTGCCAAACTGCCGGTCATTGCTCTGTTCGCCGGTGCGTTCTTTGGCGACGCCAGCTGGGTGGGCACTCTGATGTACTTCGTAGGCATCATCCTGATTCTACTGTGTGCATTGCTGGTCAATAAGATTGCCGGTCATAAGAACCGGAAGTCCTTCTTCATCATCGAGCTGCCCGAGTACAAGGCACCCAGTCTCGGTCGCGCCTGTATGTCCATGCTGAGTCGTGGCTGGTCCTACATTGTCAAGGCCGGCACGATTATCCTGCTTTGTAACTTTGTCGTCCATGTTCTGCAGTCCTTCACATGGGAATTCCGGTTCATCGACTACAGTGCCATCGAAGAAAGCTTCGCAGCCATCGAGCAGACCCTGCGTGCCACTCTGAGCGGTGACGCGCTGGAGGCAGCACTGGAGCTGAACAATGCAGCGCTACGCCTTGAGATGACTGCCGCCGCCGACAGCTCCATTCTGGCCAGCATCGCCAATCCCGTTGGCTATGTGCTTTTGCCCATTGTAGGCATCGCCTCCTGGCAGTTGGCCGCTGCAGCTGTCACCGGTTTCATCGCCAAGGAAAACGTAGTTGGTACGGTGGCTATCTGCTTTGGCATCACCAATCTAATCAACACCGAGGAATTGGCCATTGCGGAGAGCGCTGCTGGTACAGAGGTTGCCGCTATTATTGGCATTTCCAAGGCTGCTGCGCTTGCCTACCTGATGTTCAACCTGTTCACGCCTCCCTGTTTTGCGGCTATCGGTGCTATGAATGCTGAAATCAAGGATAAGAAATGGCTTTGGGGTGGTATCGCATTGCAGCTGGGTGTGGGCTACACCCTCGGTTATCTGGTTTACACCATTGGCACGTTGATTTCCGGCGGTAGCCTGCATCTGATTAGCACCATCTGCGGTGGAATCGCTGTGGCTGCGATGGCAGCAATCGTGGTGATTCTGTGCGTCAACGCCGATAAAAAGGTGAACGCAGAATATGCGCTGAGCGGAAAGAAGTAAGCCTATGGACAACGTCATCATCATTGCTGTCTTGCTATTGATTCTTGGCGGCGCAGCGTTCTATGTCCGCAAGGCAAAAAAAAGTGGTAGAAAATGCATTGGCTGTCCGGATGGCGGCTCCTGCTCCGGACAATGCGGCAGTTGCTGCTGCGGTTGCGGCGGACAGGATAACCACTAAATATCAATATGATACCCCGCCCCCTCCACTCGGAGACGGACGGGGTATTATTGCAGCTTATGCCTTGACCTGCGCTGGTTCGACTGATATAATGATGAAAAACAAACATGAGGTATCCATTATGGCGAAATCAAAAACCGTCTTTTTTTGCACCTCCTGTGGCAATGAGACACCCAAATGGGTGGGGCGCTGCCCGGGATGCGGAGCATGGAATACACTGGAGGAACATATCGAAAAGCCAACCGCTGTAGCAAAAGTGAGGTCGTCACCTGTGGGTATGAGCAGAAAGCCCCAGAGAATCGCACAGGTAGACACTGATTCCGAGATACGATTCAATACCGGCATGGGAGAGCTGGATAGAGTGCTGGGCGGCGGTGCGGTGGCCGGATCGCTGGTTCTGGTCGGAGGCGCACCGGGAATCGGCAAATCCACCCTACTGCTCCAAATTTGCGGCAGTCTATGTCAGGGACGGACGGTATTGTATGTTTCCGGTGAAGAAAGTGAGCGTCAGCTTAAGTTGCGGGCCCTTCGGCTGGGCGTTTCACCGGAACAGCTGTTTATCCTGTCTGAAACACGCTTATCTGATATTTTAGAAGCCGTTGCAGAAATCCGACCGGATATTTTGATTGTTGACTCTATTCAAACCCTCTACGACGAGGAAACGGATTCTTCTCCCGGAAGCATCACTCAGGTAAAAAACTGCACCATGTCCATGATGCACCTGAGCAAAACCCAGGGGATTACTGTGTTCGTTGTAGGCCACATCAACAAAGACGGAAATATTGCCGGACCGAAGGTTTTGGAGCATATGGTTGACTGTGTGCTGTATTTTGAAGGAGATCAGAATTCCAGCTATCGTCTGCTTCGTGCCGCCAAAAATCGTTTTGGCTCTACAAATGAAATCGGTGTCTTTGAAATGATGGATAGGGGACTGGTGGAGGTCCCCAACCCATCCCAGCTACTATTGGCTGGACGGCCTGAGGGGGCACCCGGCACCTGTGTTGCCTGTGTGATTGAAGGAACACGCCCAGTCCTTGCAGAGGTTCAGGCGCTTGTAACAAAAACCACCTTCAATGTGCCCAGACGGGCCTCTGACGGATTTGATTTTAATCGAGCCGTTCTACTGATGGCTGTTGCCGAAAAGCGTGCCGGTATGAAACTGAATGTATTCGATGCATATATCAATGTCATCGGCGGTTTGCGACTGGATGAACCGGGGGCGGATTTACCTGTCGCGCTGGCAGTGGCCTCCTCTTACCGTGACCAGCCGATAGCGGATGATTTGGTAGCCATTGGTGAAGTCGGCCTAACTGGAGAGATTCGCAGTGTATCCCACCTGAATCAGCGTCTGGGGGAGGTTTCCAGATTGGGATTTAAAAAATGCGTCATCCCAAAGGGTGGTGCAGAAAAGTTGGATATTCCAGATGGACTGACGGTCTACCGGGTGAAAAATCTCAGAGAAGCCATTGAAATCAGCATTGTATGATGTTCTACCCAGAGGAAGGTCGGAATCCTTCCTCTGGGCGTTTTTGTATTCATGTATCCAAAAGCACAGTTTTAAAAATTCATGTATATATTTGTTGAAATCTCTTTAACAATGTGGTATAATATGGTGAATGAACGCAAATTTCACCAGCTTACAGGGCAACGGGAGTGTTAGAAATGGTGTCTATGACCCGTAAGGAATTAAAAAAGCTGAGTCGCGCCGAGTTGCTAGAGCTGTTACTGACGCAAATCAAGGAAAATGAGCGACTGCGCAGCGAATTGCTGGAGGCCAACCAACTGCTGAGAGATCGACATATAAAAATTGAAAAGGCAGGGGATTTGGCCACTGCAGTTCTTGCAGTAAATGGTGTAATCGAAGCGGCGCAGGCAGCCGCACAGCAATATTTGGAAAACATGGCCGATATGGAGCGAAGCACCCAGTTGAATTGTAAGCGAATGATTGCTAAGGCGGAAATAGAAGCAGCAAAAATCCGGAATCAAGCTGTTGTTACGCCTGATGCGGACGAGTTGGTCCATTCTGTCTATGAACTTTTAGGGAACAATGTTGACTAATCGGGTGATATCGATGAGAAAATCCGGAAAGCTTGACGCAATTGAAGTAGAAGCGGAGCTGAAACGGGAACGATTTAAGCACCGCTATAAAAGAACTCTGATTAGCACCATTGTTGTGCTGATTACCGCTGCAGCCATCGCTGTTCTTGTAGCGACCTTATGGTTGCCGGTGTTGCAAATCTACGGAACCTCCATGACGCCAACTCTTTATGAAGGCGAAATCGTAGTTTCTGTTAAGGACAAAAGCCTGGAGCAAGGAGATATCGTAGCGTTTTACTATGGCAATAAACTGCTGGTCAAACGAATGATTGCGGGTCCCGGTTCCTGGGTGGATATATTGGAAGATGGCACAATCATCGTCGATGGTGTGCCGCTAGATGAACCGTATGTTACCGAAAAGGATTTTGGTAACTGCGATTTAGAGCTGCCGTATCAGGTCCCGGAGGCCAGCTATTTTCTGGTGGGGGACCAACGAGCAACCTCCATGGATTCCCGGCATAGTGCAGTAGGCTGCGTTGCTGTGGATCAAATCGCCGGACGAATTGTATTTCGTGTCTGGCCATTGAACACATTTGGTACAGTAGATTAAATGAAAGGGGGCGTTTTATCATGGATCAGAATCTGCAGCGTACAGCGGAACAAATGAATAAAACGCGCCTGAAAAAGAACATCTGGCAGCGTATCCTCATGGGTTTCTGCGCTGTGGTGGTTTTCTGCACCACCTACGCGCTCATCCTTCCTGCGTTGACGATGGAGGGTGACCCTGTCTGCGGCTATGAGGAGCACACCCATTCCGAAAGCTGCTATTCTTATACAACGATTCATGCGCTGCAATGTCAGCTGGACAGCTCTACCGAAATCGTACATACCCACAGCGATGCTTGCAAAAATGAACGGGGCGAGAATATTTGCCAACTTCCGGAGCGTACTGTACACATTCACGACGAAGAATGCTACGCAATCCGAGAGCTGACGGTTTGTGAGCCGGCGGAAGATGAAATCCATGTCCATGACGATAGCTGTGTGCAGGTTGAATCCGTTTTAATATGTGACCTCCCAGAACTGCAGCTCCATACACATGACGATGGCTGTTTTGATGAACAGGGTACCCAAATCTGCCAGAAAAAGCAGGTCATTGTCCATGACCATAGCGAATCGTGTCAGATTCCCTCCGGGGAGTCTTTGGCTGAATTGATTTGCCATATTCCTGAGCACACCCATATTGAGACTTGTTTTGTCGAAGCAGAGGAGGATGGGGATAGACCCCGTTATCTTTGTGGAAGCACGGGTCACCAACACGAGGAGCGTTGCTACAACGCCGATGGTGCCCTTGTTTGTACCATTCCCGTCCATAGTCATGTGGCATCCTGTCTGGTTGCGGATTGGGATGAGAATGCGGATATTGAAAATCAAGCAATGTGGGAGGCCTCCATGAATACGGCTCCCATCACCGGCAACGGACCGGCTGATGTGCTTGCGATTGCACACAGCCAGCTTGGGTATCAGGAAAGCGCCAGAAATGTAGTACTGGATTCCGAGGGTATCCTTCAGGGATACACACGTTATGGTCAGTGGTTTGGTAACCCTTATGGCAGTTGGAACGGAATGTTTGCTGCCTTCTGTGTGCGCCACGGAGCAGATGAATCCTTCCCGGTAGAATCGGAGTCTGACACATGGATTCAGGCACTGACCGATGCAAATATGTTCCGAACTCCGGCTGACTATATCCCAAATCCCGGCGATTTGGTATTTTTTGATGATAACCGTGTTGGCATCCTTCAGTACATCGAGGACGACAACATTATCACCATTCAAGGCGACATTGCCGGATGCGTGGAATCGGTAACAATGGCGTTGTCTCAGGTTAACGGATATGGTGCGGTTCCGGCTGGAAAACTGTCCGTTCTGACCCATCAGGGAGAAGATTATACGGTGACCGTCTCCTTCGCAGACGATGCCGGCATTCCCGACTCTGCCCAACTGGCAGTACGGGAAATCCTGCCGGATACGGATGCTTATGCCAACTACTTACAGCAGTCACTGGATTCTTTGAATAATCCCCACGGCAAGGGCGGAGGGGGGAATGTAGCGGTATCCTTTGCCCGATTCTTTGATATCAGCTTTGTGGTGAATGGGCGAATCATTGAACCCACCGGTACGGTGGATGTTCAGGTGACCTACGCAGATTCTCTACAAATAGGGGAAGAGGAGAATGGTGTCGCTGTTCACTTTGCGCAGGATGGCATTGAGATTCTCGACGCTATTACCTCCTACAGTGATGACGAGGAAAATCTGGTGGATTCTTTCACGTTTTCCCAGAACAGCTTCTCTGTGGTCGGCACCGTGGTTTCCACTTATGCACTGGATGATGTCTCTACCGCTACCCGAATCCCTCACAGTAGCATCAAGGGGGACGGCGGCACAGCCTATGTGATTTATACCACAATTAACAACCGCTACTACGCCATCGATGGCAATGGTTATCCGGTGGCGATTACCGTAAGCGGTACAACTGTAACCCTTCCTACGACCAATTCTGACAATCTTTTGTGGACCTTCTCCGGAAGCAACAATTCCTATGTCATCGGAAATGTCGGCACCTCCCGTCATATCCATGCCTACAACAATGGCTCCAACAATACGGGAAGTACCACCTCTGGCGCATGGGCCTCTACACTAGTCAGTACCGGAACCTATACCTTCCGGCTCAGGGGCGCAAATAACAATTACGTTTATTTTCCCAATAGCACCGGCATTTCCGGCGCAACCACAAGCACCTACAGTGCGGCAAATTTCTATATAGCGGAAGCTGCGACATTTTTCAATGTCTGGTTCGACGGAACCAACGGCGGCCTAATGGGTCTGTATGGCTCGGATAATATCAACCAGCCTGCCATTGCCGGTTCCAACGGTGTCGCTACCATTACTCTTCCTGAGACGTGGAAATCCTCTACCAAGTACGATTACACTTTGGTTGGATGGTATGATATTACCACCAATACCTACTATGCGGTAAATCCGAATGATGGTATGGATGTGAATGTATCCATTTCTCACAGCACTGTTTTTTATGCGGATTGGGTGGCATCTACCTATGATGTAGGCCAAAACAATGAGCACGTTGTAGACAGTCTGGATACCAACGATTTTATCACAACCCATGTGTTCGACTACAATTCGCTGTTCAATGTACAAAGTCTGACCTATACCGGCACCATAACCTCATCCAGTCATTCCGAGACATGGACGATTCTTCACAGCGGAAAGGTACCCTACCAGAATGAGAATACCTTGGATTTCGTGTTCGTGGACTACGATTCAGATGGTGACTTTTCCTATGCACTAGATCGGGATAATAAAAACATCAACCGCACCAGTACCATCACGGCTGGTATCATCAACAGTGTCGCAAATAGTTCTGGAGGAAAGGATCTGCTGAAATTACTGTTCGACCCAAAAACAGAGGTGATTGGTAAGAACTATGTCGGCACAGGTAACTATCTGTATCAGTACATGGATTCTACGACTCCAAATTACGATGGGGAACACGATGGTTATTATTATCTGGACGCACGACTAAACGCCGCATCCTATTATCAGTCTGGAAGCCGGTTCTATATCTATGATTATTTGGAGCGTACCTCCGACTCCACCAAGGATGGTGGCGTTGGCGAATACTCTGATTTCCTGCCCTTTAATTCCCCGTATTTATTTACAGAGGACATGCTGAATTTGTATACCGATTCTAACGGCAGACCCGGCTACGAGTATGATGCCAAGGACGGTGCCAACAATTTCAAAGAGTACAATAGCACCGACGATGCAACCACCAACTATTGGTTCGGCATTCGCTCCGACATTGAGTTCTATTTGCCCAATGATACCGGCAGTCAGGATGAATATGGAAACTACGGCAACATCTCCACCCATGGTCAACATATGCGTTTTGAGTTCCATGGTGATGATGACGTGTGGGTATTCATCGACGGAAAATTGATGCTAGATGTAGGTGGCCTGCACGGTGTCATGTTCGGCGAGATTGATTTCTCCACCGGAAACGTCACCTCCGGCTACGAGACGGGCGAGAGACAGACCGTTTCTTTCACTGACATCATCGGCAGTCAAATTAGCGAGGGTGTCCACACCATGAGTGTATACTACATGGAGCGTGGCAGTTCCCAGTCCAACTGTGCGATTTACTTCAACATTGCACCTCGCTATACGCTGGAAATCACCAAAGAGGATGTCTACACCAAGGAGACGCTGGATGGCACCATCTTCTCCATTTATACGGACGAATCCTGCACCGAGCAATATGCCGCTCAGCTTTGGAACAATGAAGCAGAATATAAAGCGGATATGGAGGACGGCGTGGTCAACCAATCCACCCATTCCTTTGAGGTCAATGGTGGTTTCTCCACCTGCTGGGGCATATCCGCCGGTAAGACCTATTATATCAAAGAAACCAGACCGCCTGATGGTTATCCTGCCAATAATGACATCATCCGTATCACCTTGAACAATCGTGGTACAGCGTCCATTGAGACGACCACCATTCACGGTGATGACGGTGCTACCGAAGGCTTTGCGGTTATCGAGCAGAACGTCAACGATACGCTAAAAATCGTTTCACTAAAGCTGACCAACCAGAAGGACGAACAAACCACGCAGATTCGAGTCAAAAAGGTTTGGGATGCCAATGCGGCGGATTTGCCGAACAGCATCACCGTCTACCTGTCTGTCAATGGCAAACGGGTGGGGCGTGAGGCGGTACTCACTGAGGCCAACGGCTGGACCTATACATGGACCGGACTTCCCAAGTATGAGCTGGGAGACGATGGTGAACTGATTGAAATCAAGTACGAAGTGGCAGAACTGCAAGTCCCGGGCTTTGAAAGCGAGACAGTCTATATCACCGGCCTGACCGACTATGTGGAATGGACTCGCACCGAACGAATGGAGGACGGAGCAATATACACCCTCCTCAACAGCGGACGTGCGCTGGCCTACAATGCCACCGACGGGTTCTACTGGATGACCAAAGCAAATGCACAGAATAAGGATTTGGGTATGGATGCCCAATGGCGTGTATACACCAATCATATGGGCTTCCGCCTTGTAAATCTCAGTGGCTATACACTGACCTATGACCCCGGCACCGACAGCTCCAATGACCGTTTCTACGGAAGCACTTCCCAAGCCTCAGGACTCAATCAAGTGATTCATTTCCTTGATTCCAGACTGGTCGCTCACGATCACGATTCCTATGCCCAGTTCGACATCGATGGAAACGCCGTAGATTCCGACGGTCTTGTGTTTATCCTGAATCGCCGGGATGTAGTCAACGGTACCGTTGCGGAAGTGAAGAACACCCTATTGGATAACAAAAATCAGACTTATGTGGATGTCAGCAAGCAGTGGGCAGATGGCTTGGATCATTCCAATGACAGTGTTACGATGCATCTGTACGCCAATGGCGTTGATACCGGACGCACTGTCGTGCTGAGCGAGGCCAATGGATGGTCCGGCTCCTTTGACGGACTGGCATACTATGAGCTGGACGGCGTTACACCCATCACATACACCATCGTTGAGGACGAGCCTGCTGATTACGATGCTCGCTATGAGGTCACTGTTGGACCGGGCCGAGACATCGTGACCTGGATTAAAGTCAACTCCATGACCGATACCAGCGGCATCTACCGAATCGTTTTCGCTGCCAACGCACTGGCTGTGGACTCTGGTGGCAGTCTGGTCACCGTTGAAAAGAACGCTGAGGATACCGCCCAATGGTGGGTCCCGGTACGCAGAACGAACGGTTCGTATATCCTCAAATCCTATACCGGAAACCATTATCTATATACCGATGGCGATTCCGTATACACTGTTACCCGTGCCTCTGCCGCATCCGCAGTTACTCTCAATGGAGAAACGTTAAAGGTCGGCAACCGGTTCCTTCAGATGACAAGGACCGGCATCTGGGTCGCGGAATACGAGTATAATGCCACCCTGTTCACTGTTGCCCAACGGACCGAAGATGTGGGCAAAGAAGGATTTGTGGTCGGCGTTACCAACATTGCCGAGGTGGGCTATGAGCTTCCTGCCACCGGCGGCAGTGGCAATTCCCTGTATACCATAGGCGGTCTGCTGATTGTGATAGCGTGTGGCAGCCCCCTGTTGTATATACCCATTAAACGCCGAAAGGGGGATTGGGCGTCCTCCTGACGCAAACAACTTCGTATTCCATATTTTTTTATGAAAGGAAATCCATTATGAAGAGCATGAAAAAAATCGCCAGCGTTCTGTTGGCACTGGTCATGATTCTGTCCATGGCCACGTTCGTCTCCGCAGATACCACTGCAGCTTACCAGTATGAAATCTATCAGATTTTCACTGGCGAGTTCGAAAACGATGTTCTGACCGACATTAAGTGGGGCCAGAACGGCACCGGTGTGGAAGGCACCGCTGTTGATTCCTCCGTGCTGGAGACTCTGGAGGCAGTGGATGCCGCCAGTTCCAACTCCGACAAGCTCGATGTCATCAACGCCTATGTTAATTTTGAGTCCACGGCTTACCAGACTCTGGATACCGACAGCGTTACCGCTACGGTCGAGGGTCTGCCTGCCGGTTACTATCTGGTGAAGGACGCTGCCGGATCTCAGGAAGGTCTGAGCGAGGCCTATACCTCTTATGTGGTCAAGGTCGTTGACGGCGTGCTGACCATCAACCGCAAGGCCAATGTTCCTCAGGTCGACAAAGTCATCGTTGACAATGGCGAGGTTAAGGAAAATCAGGTCTCCATCGGCGATACCGTCAACTACAAGTTCACTGGCACTGTTGCAGCCAACATCGCCGAGTTTGATACCTACTACTATGTGTTCACCGATACCATGGCGAAGGGTCTGACCTACACCAACAACCTGAAGGTTACCGTCAACAACGTTGATGTGACCAGCTATTTCTATGTCAACGCCACCGAATACAGTGAGACCGATGGCACCACCATCACCGTTGGCATTCAGGACCTGCTGGCTCTGGAGCTTCTGGATAATGTTGGCGAAATCACCGCTGCCACTGAGGTTGTCGTTACCTATACTGCCGTTCTGAACGAGAATGCTATCGTAGGCACCATCGGCAACAAGAACGACGTAGATTTGGAATACGCCAACGACCCCAACGACGATGGTGAAGGTGCTACCACGCCTCCTTCCGAGAATCCCGGCGAGCCCACCCCCACTATCCCCACCGGCAAGACTCCTAAGTCCGAGGTCTTTACCTACACCACTGAGCTGATTGTCATCAAGGTCGATGAAAACGGCAATCGCCTGACCGGCGCCGCCTTTAAGATTGAGGGCGACAGCGTCAATAAGGTGGTTGTTACCACTGAGAGCTTTGTCGAGGATGCCGCTGGTACCTACTACAAGCTGAAGGACGGCACCTACACTGACGTGGCTCCTGTTACCGAGGATAACCCTGACACCACCGACGTGAACGAGAAGACCAGCGATTCCTACGCCAGCCTCACCACTCTGTATACAAAAACCACCAACACCGAGGTTGTGGAAAAGACCGATTCCATCAGCGTTGAGTCCTATGTTGGCGATGATGGCGTTCTGAAGTTTACTGGTCTGGGCGCAGGTCGCTACGTCATCACCGAGACGGTCACTCCCGCTGGCTATAACAGCATTGAGCCCATCACCGTTACCATCAGCTGGGACGAGGATGGCACCGATTGCACTTGGACCTATGACGGCACCACTGAGTACACTGAGGACGAAGATGGTAATCCTGTTTATACTAACGTCCTGACCATCACCAACTATGCCGGCTCCACTCTGCCTGAGACCGGTGGCATTGGTACCACCATGTTCTACCTGATTGGTGGCATTCTGGTTCTGGCTGCGATTGTGCTGCTGGTCACCAAGAAGCGCATGAGCGACGTTAAATAATTGATTTCCCCAAGCCCCGGGAGGAGCGTATCCTCCCGGGGGCGCACATAGATTCGTATGCAATCACAAGGAGAACCCTATGAAAAAGCATTTTTCTACAATCTTTCTGATGTTGATATTGCTCATAGGGTTGTCCCTGGTATTGTATCCTTCATTTGCCAACTGGTGGAATTCTTTTCACCAGTCCCGTGCAATTGCGCAGTATGATGCAGATTTGGCAAAACAGTCACCCGAGAATCTGTCCGCTCATTTTGATTCGGCCCGTCTGTATAATCAGCAGCTCAGGCAAGTAGCGTTTCCTTTGAAGCATTACGACGAGGTGGAGGGCTATTTTGAACTGCTGGATATCTCCGGCAATGGCATTATGGGATATATTGAAATCCCCAAAATTGATGTCCGTCTGCCCATATACCATGGCGACTCCGAAGGTGTCCTTCAGGTAGCTGTAGGCCATATTCAGGGTACCAGCTTGCCCACCGGTGGCACAAGCACCCATTGCGTCCTATCTGGTCACCGTGGCCTTCCGTCTGCAAAATTATTTACGGATTTGGACGAAATGGACGAGGGGGACATCTTTACCATATGCGTGCTGACTGAGACGTTGACCTATGAGGTCGATCAAATTAAAGTCGTCAATCCGGATGATGTTCAGGACCTTAACATACAGGATGGAAAAGATTTGGTCACACTGGTAACCTGTACGCCCTATGGCATCAATAGTCACCGATTGCTGGTGCGTGGTCACAGAATTGAAAATACTGAAGCCACCGTCAGTGCCCGTGTTACGGGTGATGCATTGCTGTTGGAACCGCTTCTGATTGCGGTCATTGTATTTGTACCGATTCTTATTATTTTGATTTCGGCTACACTTATTATCGAAAAATCAGGCAGAAAAAAATGATTTCAGGAGGTACTGCAATGAAACACCGTCGTCTGTTGTGTATACTGTCGTTGGTAATCGTTTTGGCTTGTTTGAGCTGTCCAACGACAGAAGCTGCGGTTCCTTTTGACAGGGACATGCCCAGCACGCTGTCCATTTCTTATGTTCAGGAGTCCCATCCCATAGTGGGTACGCAGTTTGATGTCTATAAAGTCGCAGAATTATCGGATGATTATAATTTGAGTTTTGTTGAACCTTTTGCAGATTTGATTATAGATTCCGAGGATATGACCGAGGTAGCATTACAGTTGTATTATCAAATCCTGGACAATACGCCGAAAGCTACTGCATCTGTCGTAACAGACGGGGAGGGAAGGGCCCATGTGGACGGCCTTCTTCCGGGTGCGTATTTGCTGGTTGGAAATCCTGTTACCATCAACGATGCTATATACTACACCGATCCACAGTTGCTTGTCATGCCGCAATACGATGATGCGTCCGGCTGGTGTTACGAATTAACAGTCTACCCCAAAAGTACCGATGTGCCAGTCACAGTGGAACCGATTGATATCACGGTCCAAAAAATATGGGCCGATGAGGGGTTCGAAAACCTTCGTCCCAAGGCAATTACTGTACGTCTCCTGCGTGAGGGGAAGTCTGTAGATAGCGTGATTCTTTCCGAGAAAAATGGATGGTCACACACTTGGGACGGTCTTGTTCCCAATGCCAAATGGACGGTTGAAGAAGCAGTCCCAGAAGGATACGTTGTTGAAATCACAAAATCCGGCAATGTTTTTCAATTGACCAATTATCGCAAAAATATTGATCAAACGGGTACGATTTGGTGGCCTACTGCGGTGCTATTTGTCAGTGGTCTGCTATTACTGGTAATTGGTATTTGCTTACGCAGGAGAAATCGCAGTGAAGCAACGTAATCTGTTCAGTTCCATTCTGGTTTTGTGCGGCATCTGCCTTGTAGCGATTGCAGTACTAATTGCAGGGCGCAACCTATGGGAAGAGTATCGGGCAGGGGAGCGGTCTGCAGATGCTCTTGAACTTCTGACTGAGCAAATTCACGCTCAACAACAAGTATCGGAGAATTTGCCGCAAGCAGACAGCCCCTCAATTGAAGAAGCCGTAAAACCGGGAGCGGACGATTCGCTGAATGCGTATACGCCCATGCCGGAGATTGAAATAGAGGGAATTTCTTATATTGGCTATTTGGAAATACCAGCACTGGAGCTTATACTTCCAGTTATCAGCAATAGCACCGAGGACAACCTCGAGACTGCTCCCTGTAGATTTTACGGGACCGCATATCAAAAGAATTTTGTCATCGGCGGACACCGATATCGTCGACATTTTCGGAATATCCATACACTTCGAGCAGGGGACGTTGTTCGTTTTACAGACGTGACCGGTAAGGAATTTGTTTACGAAGTCCTGGATTTAGAAACATTTAACGCCTATCAAGCTGAGGCACTTTGCTCCGGAGATTGGGATTTGACCCTTTACACTTGTACCGTTGGCGGATACTCTCGTGTTGCTGTTCGCTGTCTATTGAAATAACGAAAGGGCTGTCTGATGACAGCCCTTTCGTTTTATATTTCGGTAAAATCCAGCTTAGAGAGGGGATTAGCCTCTGATGCAATTTTAAGCTCAGTGTTTTCAATATGGGTGTAAATCTGGGTAGTATTCAGGTTTTCATGTCCTAAAACTTCCTGAACCGTTTTCACATCTACGCCACCGGACAGCATCATTGTAGCAGCAGTGTGACGTAGTTTATGGGCAGAAAACTGCGTAGCATCTAAACCAGCCTGCAATAGGGCTTTTTTTACTAATCGATGCACAGCTTCAACGCTGATTCGATTGCCATTACGCGAGCCAAATAACGCACGGTTATCGGATAATATTTTTTTGTTGCGTTCAGAAAGATAGATGTCCAACGCCTTACGGCAGGAGGAACCGAAGTATACGAATCGTTCCTTATTGCCTTTGCCAACGACTCGTATCCTGTCGTCATAGACATCTGTCAGGTTGAGACCGACCAGCTCACTGCGCCGTATTCCGCAATTTAAAAACAGCATCAAAATTGCATAATCACGTTTTTGGTTGGTTCCCGAAACAGCCTGAAGCAACGCAGCGGACTGTTCAATGGTCAAATACTTGGGCAGACTTTTTCGAAGCTTTGGATACTCCAAATCCGCCACAGGATTCTCGCTTAGCTGCTTCGTGCGCACAGTCAAATATTTATAGAAGGATTTAATGGCCGATAGCTTTCTGGCACGGGAGGATGCGGAAATGCCATGTTCCAGACATGCCGCATCAGGATTAGATGTCCGTTCAGAGCTTAGATAGGATAGAAAGTCAAATACATCCGATGTTGTAATCGTTTGGATGAATGCTATGTTTACGTCCTTGATTGGAATATCCTCAAGACGTGATGAAATCGGCATATCATTGCGCATCAGTTTTATGAATCGCAGAAACATTCTCAAATCTAGATAGTATTCCGCAATGGTAAGCTCCGATTGTCCTTTAATTGTTTCGTGATAGGTAAGAAAGTCCCTTAAAATCTGTGGACAATCATAATATCGCTGCATAGTGTCCTCCTAAAAAAAATAAAACATAGCTTAAACTAGTACTGCATAAATTTATTATATCATATATTTATGGCGAACGCAACAAAATTTTTATTTTGTTGCGTTCGCCTTGGTCAAATTAAAAATGGTCACTGTGTGACCAAGCCGAACCGCTGCGCTGTCCACTTCGTCCCGGCCCTCCGGGCCGTTTCTTCGTGAACGTGCTCGCTCTCAACAAAATAATGGTTTTGTGTCGTTCGCCTCTGCGAATCCACCTCCCTCGACACGAATATACAACAGTCGGGCGCAAATGTCAAGCCCTTTTCCGGCCCGGCTTGCTGCGCCGCCGCTGACCGGGTGCCCGCAGTCGCTTGTCAGCCATGGCGTAAATCAGCGTAACTTCCACGCCGCCATGATTCAGGGCTCGCCGAACCCGGTCGATATCGCCGTACCTTTCCAGCAGTTCCACGGCGTAAACCTTGCGCAGACTGTGCGGGGCTGCGTTTGCGGTTAACCGACAGGCCCGGGCGGCCCGTTTAACATCCTTCCAGAGTGCTTGACGGGTGCGGTGTTTTCGTGGGTCCGCTCCCGGGAACACCCACCACCGCCCGGAACTCTCCCTCAGGTCAGAAAGCAGCGGTTCCGGGATTCCGACCTGCCGCCGTTTCCCGGTTTTCTGTTCAGTAATCCAGAAGTTTGATCGCAGCTGTTCCGGGCGCAGCTGCAGCGCATCACCCACCCGAAGCCCGGTGTGCAGTAGTAATCTAGCAAGCAGTCTGTTATCGAACGTCAAGAGGTCGAGCACTTGCCCGACCTCTTTCTTTAGCAAATATTCAGTCCGCACAGGCGCACACCCTCGCCATCCGGCTCACAAACTCGCTGACCGTGGGCTTACCCTTTTCAGCACTGACGGTGTAGCCGAAGCAAGCGTCAATAGTACCCGGGTCACCCCTCTCCCATGCGGTTTCGATGGCGTGCCGCATGGCCCGTTCAACTCTGGATGGCGTGGAGTTGAACTGCTTCGCAATCATGGGATACAACTCCTTACTGACCATCATACCGGGCTCCCAGTTCTTCACCGCAAAGCGAAGCATATCGGTTCCGCTAGTCACCTCCCGGAATCCCAACCAAACCAGCTTGCTCTCCAAATCACGATCGTTAATCATTGTTTTCTGCTCCTTTCATGCGTAAAACCTTTATTTTGGCACCGGGAATTGAAAATTCCACAGCTTTTCCACAATCTTTTCCACACTCCCGATAGTCGAAGTCGGTGTAGATTTTTTCCGGCTCATGCAGCGCACCGCCGGAGTAGTACCAGCGGCCCAAAGGCCGCTCGCCGTCCTGCTTGCCTATGTACTTACAGCAGTAACCAACGGCAGCATGGTAGTCACCATACAGCCGTTGGGCCGTGGTGAAACCATACGTCCATTGTGGCAGATTGAACACGGGCCGCCCATCCCACTTCACGCCGCTGTCGATGGCATTAAGGCCCTCGCCCCCCATGAACCCATGGAAGTGATAGGCTCCGTCTTTGTGCCGTTCCGGTACAAGGATGTACCGCAGCCCGTGGCGGCGCACCATGTTGTCGCACCAGCGGCCTAGGGCCTTGGTAACTGCTGCGCCGTCATAGCGATCGATTTTTGCCGGGTCAAGGGTCAACGTCACGAAGAAGTCAAAGCCGTTCGCCAGTGCCAGCCGCCGCAGCTTAGCACGGGCCCGACGCATGGAGCGCAGCATGTCGGCCCCTTCGGACTTTTTGCCTTTCTCACGTGGTGTAGGTAGGGGCTTTGCCCCTTCCTCACCCCACCCGGCGGCTTCCCATCCCGGCTCCCGGAAGATGGAAGCGGAGCAGCACAATGTATCTGTGCTGCCGTCCGGGTAGATGTAAACCAGTCCATTATGACTGATTTCATGGACATTCTTTCTCATGTCACACAGTGCCACTGACGTAATAATGTCCTAGTATCAAGTAGATACGCTGCGCTCCTTCGGTGCTCGCTTCACAGACGCTGCGCTCCTTCGGTGCTCGCTTCATAGACGCTGCGCTCCTTCGGTGCTCGCTTCATAGACGCTGCGCTCCTTCGGTGCTCGCTTCATAGACGCTGCGCTCCTTCGGTGCTCGCTCGCGCCCCCCGGGCCCCCAACAGCTGCGGTACATATTGCGGCCCTTCGGGCCGCCCCCCTCGCAATGGCTCGGGGGCTGGGCCCCGGG
>JAZQIN010000029.1:0-13141 GCA_045541155.1 Faecousia sp. | reverse complement strand
GAATTTCTCCACAGGTCTGTGTCAATCACGGCCTGAATGCCCTGAAATGGGGCATTTGAGCCGAAATTAACAAGGGGTAATTCTGAAAAATGCCACTTTGCAGAATTGTAAAGGTTTTATGGTAGTTTTTAGAGGTCCCCTAATGACTATATCGTGAAGCAAACGAGCCTTGCAAATACTTAAATCTCCAACGCTCGTTTTAGAAAATCCACCACTCTCTGGCGGTAGGCCCCGACCATAATTTGTTCCTCCACATCGTCATAGATGTTATTACGGTCGTCGGTAAAATAAGTCATCGTATTACGGTTCAGGGAAAGAGAATCCAACGGCCACCCGGGATGGCGGTTAGGTGACGGTTTGTCCACCATATAGAATGCAGCGGCCTTTCCCTGCTCGTCCAGAAACGACTGAATCATCCCATCCCGATAGACTGCAATCCCATCCAAATAATAGGCCAGCACCTTACCACCAAATTCAGAAATCAACGTTGAATAATATTCAATCATACCCTCATCATCCAGCCGCCGCCCCTTGGGCGCACGGATATTCAATCCCGGTTGTCGGGAATCATCCATAGGAATACCGTCAAAATACAGTCCAGAGTCATTGCAAATCACCCGACTACAGAATTGTCCGTAGAATGCCGCCTTGATTCGAGCATTTTCCTCCGGAGTTTTTCCGGTTTCCTCCGGCTCAGCGGTGATGCCTAAGTCTCTCAGCGTCAGAAACTCAATCCCACTATCCGGCAGGAATTCCTTAAAGCGTGTTACCTTCGCCGGATTTGTGGTTCCGATTAAAACCTTCATGGTATTCTCACCTGTTTCAGAATTTATGATGATTATATCATACCGATTTAGCCAACGCAATCATCGACTTTTCTGAACAGGACCATTAATTGAGAAATCCAATAAAATAGTTGCTGATTTCTTCGACAGAATATGATATACTGGTGCAGACGGGTGTCGCAATTCCTGCTGATGCCCCCTCATCCGGCAACCGCCGGAGTTGATACGAACGTAATCTGACCGCCGGGCGGTTAAAGGAGGGTTTTATGGAAAAGACGATTTGCGAACTGTTCGCAGGCGTTGGCGGATTCCGATTGGGATTCGACCGGCTGGAATCCGGATGGGAGACAACGTGGTTCTCTCAGTGGGAACCCGGTGCCAAAACCCAATGGGCACATGATTGCTATGTGAAGCACTTTGGCGACAGTCCCGACCAGAACAACGAGTACCATACCGCCGAGGATATCAGCACGGTGGACAAGTGCGCCATCCCTGATCACAGCCTGCTGGTAGGTGGTTTTCCCTGTCAGGACTACAGCGTCGCCCGTACACTGGCCTCCGCCCACGGCATAGAGGGTAAGAAGGGGGTGCTTTGGTGGCAAATACGGGACACCCTCATCGCAAAAAAAGCTCCATTTTGCATTCTGGAGAATGTGGATCGTCTTTTGAAATCTCCGGCAAAGCAGCGTGGTCGTGACTTTGGTGTAATCCTTGCCTGTCTTGCCGCTGAGGGCTACAGTGCGCAGTGGCGTGTGGTGAATGCAGCCCAGTACGGAGCGGCCCAACGCCGCCGCAGAACGTTCATCTTTGCGTATCGAAACGATACCGTATACGGGCAGCGAATAGCCGATGTATCCGCTGATGCCATCATCCGGGAACAGGGGCTCCTGGCGAAGGCTTTCCCTGTTGCTACCGTGGGGTCTCTATCAGAAACGACGCTGAATCAGGACATCGTTGCGGTAAGCGACACCTTTGCTTTCCCCTTTGAAAACGCCGGATATATGCACAATGGTCACATTTTCACTGCCAAAGTCACAGAGGCGGAAGAAGCTCCCATTTTGCTTGGAGAAATCCTGCAAAAAAACGTGGACGAAAAGCACTATATCACCGGTGATAAGCTGGCGAAATGGACCTATCTCAAGGGCGCCAAGAAAATCCCAAGAACCACTGCCAGCGGACACGCATACATCTTCTCTGAGGGTCCCATTGCCTTCCCTGATCCGTGGGACAGGCCCGGCCGGACAATGCTCACCAGTGAGGCAACCCTCAATCGCTCGACTCACATTGTATCCGACCCCGGAACCGGACGGCTTCGTCTGCTAACCCCAGTCGAGACAGAGCGACTGCAAGGCTTTGACGACGAATGGACGAATACCGGCATGCCGGACAGAATGCGCTATTTCTGCATGGGCAACGCACTGGTGGTGCCCATGATTACCAGAATCGGTAAGGTTCTGGATGAGATTATCACACAGGAAACATAACCCATAGGGAGGCGCATCATGAACCGATTCGCTGTCATCGATACTGAGACCAACTGGGCCGATCAGGTCATGTCCATTGGCACTGTGATTGCCGATGGGGACAGCTTCCAGCTGATTGACGCAAAATATCATATTCTCCCCCTTGAATGTCAGATTGGCGGTATGTATGCCGAGACGCTGTTTATTGAAACGCCGGTGCAGCCTATCCTTTGCACCCGATCTAAGGCCATCAACGATTTACGGGAATGGTTTCGACGGTATGACGTCCACTCAATCTTCGCCTACAACGCCAGCTTTGACCGCAATCACCTGCCAGAGCTGCGAGAATTCCACTGGTTCGACATCATGCGCCTCGCCGCCTACCGTCAGTATAATCCCAAAATTCCACCCGATGCACCTTGCTGCTCCACCGGTCGCTTAAAGCGAGGCTACGGTGTCGAACCGATGCTGCGGCTGCTCTCCGGCGAGACTGCATACCACGAAAGCCACAACGCTTTCCACGATGCCATCGACGAACTGAGAATCATCAAGCTGCTGGGTCATCCCCTGACCAGCTATTTTCCATTAGGCTAGGGTACGTCTAAAACTCAATTTTGAGTGGGGTGCCCATTAATCTATATCCATAACAGAGGGCGTGTTCACAAGGAACACGCCCTCTTCCTCACCGAAAGTACAATCCCTTTACATAAAAAAATACAGCGCCAGTGTCAGCAGTGCGGTATTTTGACTGTCAGCGCAGTCTCCAGCCATTAAAAGGAGCAGCACCACAATCAGCAAATCTCCGGTATCAAAATCTCTGGGCAGCAACCCTCTGAAAAAGCCTGAAATGCTGGTGTCCCGATTATCTTTCCGCTGCGGTCTGGACTTTGGTGGAAGCGGTGGTGGCGGTGGTGGCGGTGCTGGCGATTCCGCTGGGAGCGACTGGCAGGGAGGCTCCCGTTTAGAACGCAAATGACTGTACGGCTCTGGCATCCGGCTCCTGCGATAGGAACCGTCCGGTTGTGGGATATAGCGATTATACATTATTCTCACCTGCCTGACTGTGCCTGAAGTCCACCGACGCTAATCAGGCCGGTGGCGACCTTTGCCATCTGGGCGGCACGCATCGCCTTCTCCAGCTTTCGGAGCCGTTCCTGACTGAGATAAGGATGCAGTGCCTTGAGCAATGTCTTCTGATTCCGGTCGATGGATCCCTGATTGGCAAACATCGACAGTTTTTGCAGCATTCCTAAATCGATTTCTGGAAAATCCTCTTTCCCCTGTCCGGGGGAGCCACCCAGCGACTGGGCCATAGACATCAACTGCTGCATCATATTGGGGTCGCTGAGTATTGCGTTCAACTTATCCTCCAGTTCAGCCATCTCGCTGCCCCCTGAGCTGGGCCAGCATGGCCTGCACCTGCGGTGATGCCAGCATAGCCGCCAACTCCTTCTTTACTTTCTCAAAGTCTCCGGCGGAGGCATCCGCCATTGCCTGATTCAGCGCATCCCCATTTTGCTCCCTCAGCATGGAAAAAAGCTTTCGCCCGGCATCGCTTTTCGCCAGCCGCATCGCTTCATTCATAGAAAATTCATCGGAATTTTTCCCCATTGGATTGCCTCCTGTCAAAAATACTGCTATAATTGGCATAGATTCGTTCGATACACTATATGCAAAGAAAGGACGGTTGGTGAATGAAGCTTCTCATTTTGTCCGATTCCCATTCAGCGTTGAGCTTTATGCGCTGGTGCATCACCGCCTATGAGCCGGATGTGGTCATCCATCTGGGTGACCACTACGACGACGGCACTGCCATGGCAGAAGCGTTTCCGGCGATTCGTTTTTATCAGGTGCCGGGCAACTGCGATCGATATCGTTACGACCTCAACGTACCCCATACGCTGGTGGAGACTGTGGGGGGAGTCAAGCTCTTTATGACCCACGGGCATCTGCACGGTGTCAAACACAGCCTCGGCCGTCTGATTTCCGACGCTGCTGCCGTCGGGGCAAAGGCTGCTCTGTTCGGCCATACCCATACGTCCTATTGCCAGCAGGAGGACGGTTTGTGGATTGTCAATCCAGGCAGCTGCGGCTACTACGGCGGCAGTGCGGCACTAATGACCATCCATAAGCAGGAAATATCCGACTGCCGGATTATCAGGCAGTCGGATATGATGCGCTAATTACAGCAGTATCAGAAAGGCCAGCGTAACAAATGCACCGACGGCAGTGGCAACAGCAAGGGCAAAATCCAGCAGCTTTCGCAGATAATAGCGGCGGCTGGCAGCATTGGGATAACAGGGAGCAGTGTGACGGATAACGTTTGTTTTCATGGTTCTTTCCTCCTTGGTTTGTTTTTCTGACCATAGGATATCACACTGTATGTCCAATAAATCGGACTTATTCATCCCTGTACAAAAATAATCTGCATCTTGCATCCTGCCACAAATTGTGATATGATATTAATCAATCTGGAGAACAGGAGGGCTTTCATGAAATTTTTCACTGTCATTGAAGACAAATGGAACCTGATATGTAACAAAACAGAGCCATTTAGAAAAAACACCGCCAAGGTTTTCAGAAAAATCGGGCGATTCTTTCGAATCGCATGGTCCTACCTCTACCGTCTGCGCACGGTATTCATGGCTGTGCCTGTCGGTGTGGCGGCGATTCTTCTCGCACTTCAAAATCTGGGCCGCCTGCCGGACAGCGTAGGGATCTGGTTGCTGACCAATGGCGAATTTTACATGCTGGTTCCTAAGGAGCTGGCTGTGGTCGCACCTGTTGCGGTAACGGCACTGTGCATCCTGCTGGTGCTCTGCTCCAAAAAGGCCCTGTATCCATGGCTGATTAGCATCTTTACACTGGTCCTGCCGCTTCTGATTTACTACACCAACGCTTACCCCATTTAAGTAATCAAGTCATCATGACCTGATATATATTATTCAAGGAGGAAATTGAGTATGAGAAATTCATTGTTCGCAAAGCTGCTTGTTATGCTTCTTTGCCTCTGCCTTGTGCTGTGTGGCTGCGCTGAGTCCGCTGACAACGACAAGGTTACAGTCAAGAACGAGCAGGCCAACAAGAACGAAGACAACAACCCCTTTACCCCCCCTGCTCCGCTGACCCCCGAGGAGAAGGCGGAAGCCTCGCTGGGCAATACCCTCAGCGCCATGTTCATCTCCGATGCCGACTTTGGCATTCTGGAGGATGACCTGACCAACAGCAAAATCACCATCGCCGTAGGCGACTATCTGGAAAATGTGCTGTACCTGAATGCTGAGGATTTCCAGTTGGCTGACGAACTGAGCGTGAACATCGATGGTGTCAGCCTGAATGCTGCCATCTACGCCGACGAGCATGATTTGGCTTTGACCCTGCCCGGCATGGTCGATGGTGCCTACGGTGTCAGCTTCGACACACTGGCCACTGACCTGCCCGGCTCTGCCATTTGGCAGCTGATGGGCACCGACTACGAGGAGGTCATGGGCGAGGTGAACTCCGTGCTCGGTCAGATTACTGACTCTCTGGACACTGCCCTCTCCAGCACCGAGGAGCTGGAGGATCTGCTGGAGGATATTCTTGACAACGTAGACAAGAAGACCACCGAAGGCACCGTCACCATCGACGGTGAGGACGTAGATGCCATCATCGTTACTTACGCGCTAGATGCCGATGGCATTCAGGAAATCGTGGACATCGTCATCGACTATGTCGAGGATACGTACATGGGCAGCTACGCAGATATCCAGGGCATGGAAGACTACGAGGAAGTCATGACCGAGGAGTTCGATTCCATCCGCAGCGAAGTGGATGCATTCTTCGCCGAGGCCGACATTGACGCTGAACTGGTCACCAACATCAACGCTGAAACCGGCTATATCATGACCGTTGAGGGCGAGGTTGCCTTCGCCTTCGAGGGCGAGGAAGGCACTCTCAATCTGGATATCGATTTGGGCAAGGACGCTTCCGCTTCTGATGCCTACTCCATGAAGCTGTACGCCACCACTGGCGATGCCACCATGGACATCCTGGGTCTGGAGCTTGCCCGTGCTGTCTCCGGTTCTAAGACCACCTACACCCTGACCTGCGACTCCACCGACGGCGAACTGTTGACGGCTTCTCTGTCCTACGACTCCAGTAACTATGCCTACGCCATTGAGGCGGAAATGGATAGTGAGACCATCGGTGTCAACGGCATCTTCAAGCTGACCGATGATGTTCTGGAGTTCACTGTGGACTCTGTTGAGGCTGCCGGTGAGACCACTGAGATTGATTTAGTCATCAAAGTTGAAGCCGCCAAGGCCTCTGATATTCCCGATGTTCCCAAGTACACCAACATCCTGCAGATGTCTGAGGATGAACTGACTGAACTTCTGATGGAACTGAGTACCGCATTCGGCGCATAAAACCACAAACGGGCGTGTTGCGAAAGCAACACGCCCACTTTTTTAAGAAATAAACCTGAGAGATTTGCAGCTTGACCGGCGTTAATTAAAGTGAAATATTTCACTTTAAATTAAGCTGTATATGTTGTGTTTTTTTTGAATATATGGTACGATAATGAGCAGATATAGCATCTTATTATGCTTCCCGATACGTACACAGAAGGAGAGAAAGAGAAATGAAGAAAGTCATCGCATTGCTTTTAGCGATGTCACTACTTTGCGCATTGGCAGCCTGTGACAACAAGCAGTCTGAAAGCACGCCTTTACTGTCAGGCACCATCGAATCGTCCGGCCAGATAACGACTTCCAGGCCAGCGATTTCGGAGCAAGAAACGATTTCGTCCACCACAACAGTTCCTACTGTTACGGAACCACCTGTCACAGAGCCTCCAGCAACCGAACCTCCGGTAACCGAACCTCCAGCAACAGAGCCTCCGGCAACAGAGCCTCCGGCAACAGACCCCCCTGCAACGAAGCCGCCTGTAACGGAACCGCCCACAACGCCTACGGAACCGTTGCCGAAGCCGGATCCGCTCCCTGACTATGAGCCGGTACCTGGTGAAGTAAAAATCACCATGACCTTCGTGGGCGACTGCACCTTCGGACGTAATCACAAGGCGGCTTACAGCAATTCTTTTGATGAATGCTACGATAACTACGGCAAGGATTATTTTCTGTCTAATGTAATTGATTTGTTTGAAAGTGATGACATCACGGTCATCAATCTGGAAGGTCCCTTGACGACCTCTAATGATATCCAAGAGAAAACCTGGAATCACAAGGGCAGGCCGGAATACGTAGAGATTATGACCGGATCTTCTGTCGAGGTTGCCACGTTTGCCAATAATCATCGTCTTGATTACGGCCAATCTGGCAGCGATGAGACCGTTCGGGTGATGGATAAGGCCGGTATTACATATTGCTACGATAATATTTATGCCGTTTATGAGGTCAAGGGTGTTCGAGTCGGTATCGTGGCAGTCAATGCGCTGCAAGGCTGGAAGGTGGAAAAATGGCTACAGGAGGGGCAACAGACCCTGCGAGAAAAGGGCTGTGCGGTTGTGGTTGCTTGCATCCATTGGGGCGGCGATAAGGCCACGGAACTGAACGGTTATCAGGAAAGCCTCGGTCCCCGAGCCATCGACATGGGCTATGATTTGGTGGTTGGTCATCACCCTCATGTGCTTCAGGCGGTACAGTGCTACAAGGGCAAGTTTATTTGCTATAGCCTCGGCAATTTCTGCTATGGCGGCAGCAAGAATCCGGTAGATAAAGACAGCGCCATTTTCCAGCAGACCTTTACCGTTGTAGATGGGGAACTGACGGAGGAAGTGGATGCGCAGTTGATTCCCTGCTATCTGTCCAGCGTCAGCAATCGTAATGACTATAGACCGACGTTGGCGGTGGAGGAAGAATTCCGGCGCATCATTGAGAAAATCAATGGCTACAGCCGTAGATTTGACTTTGCCTTCGACAGCGATGGCCGTCCGATTTTGGATGAAGAATAAAAGAGAGGCGTGTTGCAATCAATGCAACACGCCTTTTTCTATCGGGAGGGCCTTTTGTGCCAGATGGTTAGCAAGTACGCCGATAACGATTCCCAATCCCACGGAAACAATCACATCCGTGGGATAATGGACGTACAAATAGAGTCGAGAAAAAGCAATAAGACTGGCAAGGATTACTGCGCCGATACCAAGCTTTTTGTCGTGGAGCATCAGGACAGTGGCGGCCTCAAAGGAAGCAATGGTATGACCTGAAGGGAATGAGAAATCATGGGGAGCCTCGATAAGCAGCTTGATGGTTATGCCGTAGTGCTCTGCCATGTAATCATAAGGGCGCATACGGGCTATCAGTGGCTTCAGAGTCAAATTGCACACCACCAGTCCAATCAACAGTGCTGCTCCGACACCCAGTCCAACCCTGCGGTACTTCGGGATGAACAGGAACACCACCGCCATTCCAATCCAGAATGCACCGGTATTACCCAGCACGGTTATCCCAGGCATCAGTTTATCCAGAAACGGACACCACAGATGGGTGGCAACCCAATTCAAAATCGGCAAATCAAAGTGCTCCGCAAGATATGAAAACAGCTCCATAGATGACCTCCAATGTTAAGGTAACCGCATTATACGACATTGGCGAAGTAATTACAAGAGGTTATTTTTCTAGGACTTCTTCCCGATTGCGTTTTTTGGTGGTATAGTATCAATAAGGAGGGATGTATATGAAGCTGACATTTTTGGGTGCGGTTCATGAGGTGACCGGTTCGTGCACCCTGCTGGAGGCCTGCGGCAAGCATATCCTAATCGATTGCGGTCTGGAGCAGGGACCGGATATTTATGAAAACTGCGACATACCGGTGGCACCGGGGGATATTGATGCTATTTTGCTGACCCATGCGCATATGGATCATTCCGGCAAACTGCCGGCATTGGTAGCGAAAGGGTACAAGGGTCCCATCTATACCACCGAGGCGACACGGCGGCTGTGCACCATCATGCTGCGAGATTCTGCGCACATTCAGGAGTTTGAGGCAGAGTGGCGCAATCGAAAGGCGCAGCGGTCTGGGCAGCCCTACTATGTGCCGCTGTATACCATGGCGGATGCGGAGCAGACCCTTACCCAGTTCATGGCCTATCCTTATGGACAAGCGATTCCAATCTTTCCGGGAATCACCATTCATTTTTCTGATGCGGGGCATTTACTGGGTTCCGCCAGTATCCTGATTGAAGTACAGGAGGAGGAAAAGCGGAGAATCCTGTTCTCTGGCGATTTGGGCAACCAGAATCGACCGTTGATTCGTGATCCGCAGAATCCACCGAATGCGGATTATGTGGTTATCGAGTCTACCTACGGCGACCGGCTCCATGGACCACGTCCAGACTACATCGGTCAGCTGACGGCAATCATGCAGGATACCTTCGACCGAGGCGGCAATGTGGTGATTCCATCCTTTGCAATCGGTCGTACGCAGGAACTTCTGTACCTGATGCGCGTGATTAAAGAGCAGCATTTGCTCCGGGGACATGAGGGTTTCTCGGTCTATGTAGACAGCCCACTGGCTGTGGAGGCTACCCGTATCTATTCTGCCGGGCTGACGGATTACTATGATCAGGAAACGCTGGATTTGCTGAAGAAGGGGATTGATCCTATCCATTTTCCGGGGCTGCGGCTGTCGGTGACATCAGAGCAGTCCAAGTTAATTAATGAGGATCGTATGCCCAAAGTGATACTGTCGGCGTCCGGAATGTGTGAGGCCGGTCGGATTCGTCATCATTTGAAGCACAATTTGTGGCGTGGTGACAGCACCATTCTGTTCGTGGGCTACCAGTCGGAGGGAACGGTGGGCAGAAAACTGCTGGACGGGGCGGACTCCGTTCGGATATTCGGGGAGGAAATCACGGTTAAGGCGAAAATTGCCGCATTGGCTGGCATCAGCGGTCACGCAGACCGGGATATCCTGACCGAGTGGCTGGGACGCATGAGCGTCAAGCCAAGAAGGGTTTTTGCAAATCACGGCGATGATGAGGTTTGTGATGCCTTCGCTGCCCATATTACACAAACGCTGGGAATTCCGGCGGTGGCACCTTACAGTGGCGATGAATATGATTTGATTACCAATGAATGTACCGCTAAGGGCGTGGTGGTGAAGATTACAAAGGTATCCGATGGTCGCCGGCGAGCCAATACCATTTTCGACAAGCTGATTGCTGCCGGTAAGCGTCTGCTCAAAGTAATCGAAGGGAGTCGAGGGCTGTCCAACAAGGAACTGGCCCGGTTCACCGACCAAGTCGATGCCCTCTGCGACAAGTATTCTAAAAAGTAGGAAACGATTATGATAAAAAAAGAATTTCAAGGTAAATTGCTGCCGCAGCTGGGCTTTGGTGCGATGCGTCTGCCCGTGGATGCGTGCGGCGAGGTGGATGCGCAGGCGGTAGCGCGTATGGTAGACTATGCCATGGCTCATGGTGTGAACTATTTCGACACGGCCTACCCCTATCATGGAGGGATGTCGGAAATCGTGCTGGGGCAGGTCCTGAAGAAGTATCCAAGAGAGCACTATTTTTTGGCGGATAAATACCCGGGCCATCAGCTCAGCGACCGCTATGACCCGGCGGAGATTTTTGAGGAACAACTGCGCCGCTGTGCTGTGGATTATTTTGACTTCTACCTCTTGCACAATGTCTATGAAAAATCAATGGATGTTTATTTGGACCCACAGTGGGGCATCGTGGACTATTTCAAGGAGCAGAAACGGCTGGGAAGAATTCGTCATTTGGGCTTTTCCACTCATGGCAGGCCGGAGATGATACGAAGGTTTTTGGACATCTGCGGCGAGGATATGGAATTTTGTCAGATTCAGCTGAACTATCTGGATTGGACGTTGCAGGATGCCAAGGACAAATATGATTTGCTCACGGAAAGAGGGATTCCGGTGTGGGTGATGGAACCTGTGCGGGGCGGAAAGCTGGCGCAGCTGAGCCAGGAGCATGAAGCGTTGTTGAAAGGCCGCAGGCCGGATGCCTCCGTGGCTTCTTGGGGATTTCGGTTCTTGCAGAGGTTGCCCAATGTGACGGTTATCCTTAGCGGTATGTCCGACATGGAGCAAATGATGGACAATGTCCAAACCTTCTCCGGCGGTGAGCCGTTGTCGGTTGAGGAGGTCAATTTGCTGCTGGAACTGGCGGAGGAGATGAAAAATATCGTTCCCTGTACAGCTTGCCGTTATTGTGTGGACTGGTGCCCAATGGGGCTGGATATCCCACTTTTGATGTCGGTGTGCAGTGAACTGCGGTTTGCTCCGACCACCATTGGACGGATGAGCGTGGATGCGCTGCCGGAGGATAAACGGCCTTCCGCCTGCGTTTCCTGTGGGAAATGCGCCAGAGCATGTCCTCAGAATATTCCAATCCCTAAGGTGATGCGGGAGTTGGATCAGATTCTTTCCGGCATTACCAGTTGGGATGAGTTGTGCCGCCAGCGTGCGGAGCAGAGCAAAAAGCTGTCGAAAGGCTGAGAATTGTCACAACCCTATTGACATAGAACCAAATAAAATAACAACTCCGTTTCTTCGAACATAGAGTTCAAAGAAACGGAGTTGCACCATTATGGGACCGACACGCAAAATGGAACCGGTCTAAAAGCTTGATTTTCTTAAATTTAAATTAAATGATATTTATCTTTTCCTACAAAAGGTATTATATCAGTCTTTTCCTTGCAGAAAGGAATAATTTTACTTACCGCTTCTGAATAATCGTTTCCAATAACAAAAGTTCTAATCATTTTACCTTTTAGTTTTTTCTTGCAATCGTTTTTCATCGGACACTTATGCTCAGAAAAATACAAATAATATGTATTACCCTCAAATCGAGTTTGACCGCAATAAGATAATCCCCAATCTTTAATATCAGTCCATTTTACAAATGTCTTATGAAGCCAAGACTTGCATAAAACACCATCGTTATTTATTGTAATCTGTTTACTGTTAGTTGCAAAGGCAAAAATTCCCATACTAAGCACAATTAATATCCAAACGCAAACAAAAATCAAGCCAAAGACATCTGCAAAAGTGTAGTTTTCTTCAAATGGTAATAGACCAAATACTAATCGAATACCTGCAATGGCCATTATTATAGTAACAACACCTATTCCTAAAAAGGTTGTATTTCGCTTAATGATTATCTGATTTTTAGATTGTGAAAGTTCGAACATAACATCACCGCCTTGGGTGTATTATAACACACCGATGGTGATGGTGCAAGGGATAATGATATATCGCTAACGCGATATGATATACGACTTGCGCCGTATGATATATTTGCGTTGCAAATATGATATAATATCCGTTCCTTCATATGCGAAGCATATATCATCCACCGCAGGTGGATATCATACCAAAGGTATATCACCCGTTCCGTAAGGAACGGATATCATTGAAAAAAGGAACTTTTGTTTGGTAGACAAAAGTTCCTTTTTTGTTGGAGCAGGGTACGGGAGTCGAACCCGCCTTCACGGCTTGGGAAGCCGTTGTATTACCGATATACGAACCCTGCAAGGTTAGGGGTATTATACCAAAAGCTTTTGTAGATTTCAACCTTTTTTTGTCAGCAATCCAAATATGCAAAAATCTTCCCGCAAAAAATGTAAAATACTTGCAAGTTTCAAGTGTTGATGCTATTATATAAAATGGTAATGGATGGCTGATGGATCAGCCATTGATCCGAAAGAAGAAATAAGGAGGCAAATCATGACTTCTAACGAATGTAAGCAGCTGCAGATCACTGCCTGCAAGGTCCGCATGGGCGTGATCGAGTCTACTCACGGCGCCAAGGCAGGTCACCCGGGCGGCAGCTTGTCCGCCGCGGACATCTTCACCTATCTGTATTTTAAGGAACTGAACATTGACCCCCAGCAGCCCAAAATGGCTGACCGGGACCGT